>NZ_JACVYG010000005.1:0-313396 GCF_014712245.1 Streptomyces sp. 5-10 | reverse complement strand
GCCATCCCCACCCACTGCGACCCCTGACCCGGAAACACCAACACCGCACGACCATCACCACCCGCAACCACACCCCGCACCACACCCGCCACATCCCTGCCCTCAGCCACCGCACCCAAGCCCTCAGCCAAAGCCGCACGGCCGGACCCCAACACCACCGCACGATGCTCGAACGCACTACGCGTCGTCGCCAGAGAGAACCCGACATCCCCGGCCGGCAGCTCCGCCCGCTCCCCCACGTACGACGCCAGCCGACCCGCCTGCGCCCGCAACGCCGCCTCGGAGCGCCCCGACACCACCCACGGGATCCGGCCCGGAGCACCCTTCCCCTCGGCTCCCGCCACGCCCCGGGCCACCACCGGCTCGGGTGCCCCGGAGAGCACCACATGGCAGTTGGTCCCGCCCACGCCGAACGAGCTGACACCTGCGGTCAGCGCCTCCCGCGTTTCCCCCTCCGCGAGCCACGGTTCGGATGCCGTCTGCACCCGCAGCTTCAGCCGGTCCAGCGGAATATCCGGGTTGGGCGTCCGGAAGTTGAGGCTGGGGAAGAGCTCGCCGTGCTTGAGTCCGAGAGCCGTCTTGATGAAGCCGACGACACCGGCCGCGCCCTCCAGGTGGCCCACGTTGGTCTTGGCCGACCCGACCCGCAGCGGTGCGTCGGTGGGCCGTCGCACCGCGCCCAGGACCGCGCCCAGCGCCGCGGCCTCGATCGGGTCGCCGACCCTCGTACCGGTGCCGTGCAGCTCCACGTACCGCACCCGGGCCGGGTCGACCCCGGCCTGCCGGTAGGCGCGGCGCAGCAGGTCCTCCTGGGCCGCCTGGTGGGGGGTGGTGAGGTGGTCCCCGCCACCGTCGTTGTTGAGTGCGCTGCCGCGGATGACGCAGTACACGGGGTCCCCGTCGGCGAGGGCGTCCGCGAGGGGCTTGAGGACGACGGCGCCGCCGCCCTCGCCGCGTACGAAACCGTTGGCGCGGGCGTCGAAGGTGTAGGTGACGCCGTCCGGTGACAGCCCGCCGAACCGGGCGGCGCTGACGCCGCTCTCGGGGGCGAGGTTGAGGTGGACGCCGCCGGCGATGGCGATGGATGACTCGCCGCGGCGGATGCTTTCGCAGGCCAGGTGGATGGCCGCCAGCGAGGACGCCTGTCCGGCGTCGAGGGTGAGGCTGGGTCCGCGCAGGCCGAGGTGGTAGGAGACGCGGTTGGCGATGATGCCGCGGTGGAGTCCGGTGAAGCTGTGCCGGTCGATGGCGTCCGGGCCGCCCCGCCGGGTCAGCGTGGCGTAGTCGTCCGCGATCACACCGATGTACACGCCGGTGCGGCTGTCGCGGAGCCGGTCCGGAACGATTCCGGCGTCTTCGAGGGCCTCCCAGGTCAGTTCCAGGGTCAGTCGCTGCTGGGGGTCCATGGCCGCGGCCTCGCGTGGCGAGATGCCGAAGAAGGCGGCGTCGAAGTGGTCGATCCGGTCCCGGTCCAGGAATCCGCCCCGGCGTGGGGCACCAGTGTCCCCGCCCCACCGTCCCTCGGGGGCCTCCGTGATGGCGTCGGCGCCGTCGCGGAGCAGGTGCCGGAAGGTGGTGGGGTCGGGTGCTCCGGGGAGGCGGCAGGACAGTCCGACGACCGCGATCGGCGCGTCCGTCGTGTTCGGCGAGGTGCCGTCGGAACCCTTCATGAGCGTGACTCCCTGGATCCAGGAACGTAGGACGCCGGGCGCACACCAGCGCAACGCGAAGGTCTGCGCCGCGTCCGGGCAGGACAGCGGGACAGGAGAACGAGATGGCGAAGCGGGCGGGGAACGGGCGGGACAGGGGCGGGCGGGGCCCTCCCGCGTGGCGGATGCCACGCGGGGCGCTCATGTCCCGTTGGCCGGTGGCCCGTGGTCCGTGGTTCGCGGACCGTGTTCCCCGGGCTTCGTGGATGTCTTGTGGGTCTGGCGGGGCCTAGTAGATGCCTTCCGGCGCCGATCGCACGACCTGAAGTGGCTTGACGTTGGCGACGCCGTCACACGGCCACTCCGGGCCGGTGTCGTACCGCACCGCGAGGTCGCGCTCCAGCACATTGGGCAGGAAGAGGTCGTCGTGCAGGACGGTGAGCCGGACCTGGCCCTGTTCGCCGTATCCGACCACCTCGGACCAGTCGTCCTTGTCGACGACCGCCATGGTCACCTGTGGATAGTTCGGCAGGTACGGCATGAGGGCGCCGTCGTCCTCCACGGGCAGGCCCACGGTGTTGCCGAAGGTGTTGGCGTAGGTGACGACGACCAGTCCGCCGCCCAGGGCCTTGTGGAAGGACCTGCGCATGGCGGGGGTGGCGTGTGTCCCGCTGAGCCGTACGCCTTTCAGCGGCGCCACCAGCTCGGGCCTCGCCTTGATCAGGGCCTGCAGCAGGGCCGGGGTGGTGACGAGGTAGTCGACCGGCTGGTGCTCCAGGACCGCGGCGATCTGCTCGGTGATGTGGGCCGTGTACTCCTGCGCGTCCTTCAGCCTGCCGTCGCGCAGCAGCCGCTTGACCCAGCGGGGGTCGAAGTCGATGCCGTACACCCGGCCGTCGTACAGGTCGGCCAGGTCCACGGCGCCGTGTCCGATGAGGTGCGGGCCGGTGGGAGTGGCCTGGAGCCAGGTGCGGCCGGGCTCGAATCCCTCGCGCTCGATCACCCAGCGCCGCCAGGCGGCGCGGTGCTCGAGCATGGGCTCGGTGTAGAACACGCGGCAGGGGTTGCCGGTGGTGCCTCCGGAGTCCCAGATCCGGCCGGTCAGGGGCCGGGGCACGGCCTGGGGCACCAGTTCGGCGGGGTCCAGGGTGCGCAGGTCGCCCAGCGGCATCGGGCCGAAGGCGGTCAGCTCGTCGTAACGGGTGATGTCGCGTGGGTCGATGGCGAGTTCGGCGGCGCGCTTGAGCCAGTACGGGGTGCCGGTGTCCGGGTCGAAGTGGCGGCGGACGACCCGGCGGGTCCAGGCGTCGATGTCCTGCGAGAGCCACTGGTCGATCTGCTCGGTCACGTCCTTCACTGGGCCACCCCGGCTTCCGTGGAGGGGAGTTCGATGCCGAAGTCGTAGACCGCGGTCATCGCCTCGAAGACATGGTCCGGAGATTCCACGTGGACCACGGGGAACGACGCGTTCTGGAAGGTGCCGAACGCGGCGGGGCCGAGCACCAGACCCAGTTCGGTGCCGCCG
Organism: Streptomyces sp. 5-10; assembly: GCF_014712245.1. Taxonomy (NCBI): domain Bacteria; kingdom Bacillati; phylum Actinomycetota; class Actinomycetes; order Kitasatosporales; family Streptomycetaceae; genus Streptomyces; species Streptomyces sp. 5-10. The sequence goes on along the minus strand of NZ_JACVYG010000005.1, from coordinate 310,222 downwards.
TCCTCCAGCCCGCCGATCATGTGCGGGACGCTCACGGGGGCGGTGGGGTTGCGGCGGAAGAGATCGCGGATCTCCTCGGCGGTGGTGAGGGCCTTGCGCTCCATGCACGAGTGCACGGGCACCCGTGGGTCATGGAAGGTCATGGCCTCCAGTGTGGGCTCGAGGAAGTCGCTGATGTGCTGCTGGAGCGGCGAGTGGAAGGCCGCGCCGTGGTCGTCGGACACATGCAGCGCCCCGGCCGGGAACCGCGCGCCGAACTCCTGGAGCGCGGAGCGGTAGCCGCCCAGCAGCACCATGCGCTCCTGGCCCGTGCCAACCTTCCCGAGGTCGGCGGAGAGATACACATCGGGGACGTCGGCGAGCAGGTCGCGGACGGCGGTGTCGTAGGGGATCCGCAGCATGGCGACGGCCTGCGGGCCGTTGTCCGCGGCGGGCGGGGGTACTTCCCGCAATCGCATCAGAAGCGTGAAGAGATCCTGACGCTCGACGGCCCCGGCGAGAGTGGCGCCGACCAGTGCGCCGAAACTCAGGCCGCATACGGCGGCCGGTGTTATGCCGTATTCCTCGGCGAGAACATCCGCAATTCCTAATACGGCCGCGGCCTGACGAATGGCACCGATCCCTTGTCGGTGCTCCTGTCCGGGTTGCCGTTCTTCTTCGAATATCCGCTGGACGTCGATACCCGTCCACTCGGCGATTCGTTGATAGGTGTGCTGCACACTCGGAAAGAGTTCATACAGCTCTGCGCCGGCTCCCGGCTGATCGTTCATACCACCGTCGAGGACATACGCAAGCGTCACCCCGAAACCCCCGTTTCCGCCCGTTCGCACCGGGCCAAAGCGTGCCGCATCGCCGCGGCACCCCATGAAGTGCTCCCCCGAGATCCCCGTTCCGCTAGCGGGTCCCAAGAATCGCCCAGCTGTTCGCGTGGGCTCATCAAACCTCTCGCCGCCAAGGCGTGTCAAGCAAGATCGACATGCCTTGCGCCACCTTTGCCTAACCCTGGTCGACCTCATTGCGCGACCGCATTTCCGCGTCCTCGCGGGGGCCGCCGAGCTCCTCCCAGACCTGGTCAAGGGCCTTGACGAACATCTCCACCTCGGAGGTGGAATGCACGGCTCCGGGTGCCACCCGCAGGATCTCCTCACCGGCCCGTACGCTGGGCGAGTTGATCGCCTGCACATAGATGCCGTGCCGCTCCAGCAGCGCCGTGGACATCCGCTTGCACAGGGCCTCGTTCCGCACCAGCACGGACACGATGTGGGTGAGGTCGGAGATGAACGGGATCCGGCGCTCCTTCAGCAGCCGGTGCATCAACTGTGCGTTAGCCCACAACCGTTCCCTTTCGGCCTCCGAGGAGCGCAGATGGCGGACCGCGGCGAGGGCGGCGGCGGCCACGGCGGGCGGCATCGCGGTGGTGAAGATGAAGGAGCGGGAGAACATCCGCACCGCCTCGATCACCTCCGCCGGGCCCGCGATGTACCCGCCGTTGGTGCCAAAACCCTTGGCCAGCGTGCCCATGATGACGGTGAACCGGTCGGCCAGCCCCTCGCGCGCCGCGATGCCGGCGCCCTGCGGACCGTACATGCCCACCGCGTGCACCTCGTCGAGGAAGGTCATGGCACCATGGCGCTTGGCGATGTCGGCGATCTCCGCGAGTGGCGCGATATCGCCGTTCATCGAGTAGACCGACTCGGCGACGATCAGCTTGGGTGCGTCGGGGTCCGCGGCGGCGAGCAGTTCCTCGAGGTGCGCGGTGTCGTTGTGCCGGAAGATCCGCTTCTGGGCGCCGCTGTGGCGCAGGCCGTCGATGATGGAGGCGTGGTTGAGCGCGTCGGAGAAGACGACGCATCCCTCCATGCGGCCCGCGATGACGGACAGCGCGCCGTCGTTGGCGGTGTAGCCGGAGGTGAACAGCAGCGCGTCGTCCTTGCCGTGGAGTGCGCTGAGCTCCTTCTCCAGAGATACGTGGTAGTGGTTGGTGCCGCCGATGTTGCGCGAGCCGCCGGCACCCGCCCCGTACTGGTCGACGGCTTCCTTCATGGCCTCCAGGACGGCGGGGTGCTGGCCCATGCCGAGGTAGTCGTTGCTGCACCAGACGCTGATCCGGGGGGTGTCCTCGACGCCGCTGACGCTGGCGACGGGGAACTGACCGGCGAGCCGTCCGATCTCCAGGAACTCTCGCTTTCCACCGTCAGAACCCTCGGTGAGGCGCGAAAACAGGTCCAGATATTGGGTCGTCACGTCCACTCACTTCGCTTTTAGGCTACTTGGGGAGCGCGCAGAAAGCGGGATGAGCCGTAACGCCCCCCGCCGGCGCCAATCTACATGTGGTCGGCCGTCAATCGGTATGCCGAAAGGCAACCTCCGCACACCCGATCCGGTTTCACGGCAGGAAACTGACGGGTGACTGGAAGAAGGTTGCCATGCCGGGGGCAGGGTGTCATCCTTCAGCGGGAAACGGCACCTTGAACTCATCGGCACACGGCGAACTGGAGTTTCGATGTCTCCGACCGACAATTACGTCCGACGGGTCCTCGAGGCTCTATCGGCCGATGCGGAGCGGGTTGCCCTGCTCCGCGACGATGAGCGGTTGACCGCCGGTGAGTTCACCCGCACCGTGGTCGCGGCGGCGGAATTGCTGCGCCGCGAGATAGCGGAAGAAGAAATTCCGGTCGTGGCCGTGCTGACGGTCGCCAACACCCCGGCCACCATCATTCTGCGCTATGCGGCGAACCTCATCGGCGCCACGGTGGTCCATCTGCACTCCACCAACGCGGTGGACCCCACCGATCAGCTGGCCACCCGCGAGCGGCACGAGATCCTGAAGAAGACCGGCGCCACGTTCCTCGCCGTGGACGAGGAGAACCTGGGCCTGGCCCGGGAGCTGTGCGAGCGTCTGCCGGAGCCGCCCCGGCTCGCCGCGCTGGGCTCCCTCGGCCCCGATGTGCTGGACCTGACCACGGGCGACGCGGACGCCTTCGATCTGACGGTCGTGGAAACCGACCCCGAGCGCCCGGCCGTGGTCCTGTTCACCAGTGGCACCAGCGGCACCCCGAAGGGGGTGACACTCCCCTTCCGCGTCCGAACTCTCTATCTGCGGGCGGGACTTGAGGCGCCCGGCCCGATCACCTATCTGTCCACACTGCCGGTGAGCCACTCCAACGGCTCGGGCGCCGACCTCGCCCTCGCCTCCGGTGGCACGGTGGTCCTGCACGAGGGCTTCGACGCGAGCGCGGTGCTCGACGCGGTGGAGCGCCATCGGGTGTCCGCGCTCACCCTCACCCCTCCGCAGCTGTACATGCTGGTGGACCACCCGGCCATCAAGGACACCGATCTGTCCAGCATCCAGATCATCTCCTACGGTGGCTGCCCCGCCGCCCCGGCCCGGCTGGCCGAGGCGGTCGAGGTGTTCGGCCCGGTGCTGCTCCAGTTCTACGGCACCACCGAGACCAGCGGGATCAGCGTGCTCGCCCCGCCGGACCACTTCGACCCCGAACTGCGGCTCACCGCCGGCCGGCTGACCGCCGAGGTGCGCATCCGCGACCTGGAGGACCAGCGCGATCTGCCGGTGGGCGAGATCGGCGAGATCTGCGTACGGTCACCGTTCAACATGCTCGGCTACTGGCGCGAGCCGGAGCTGACCGCCGAGACCGTACGCGACGGCTGGGTGTACACCGGCGACCTCGGTTCCCTCGACGAGCGCGGCTATGTGCGGCTGCACGGCCGGGTGGGCGAGGTGATGAAGACCAACGGGATCAAGGTCCATCCCACCGCCGTCGAGAACGCGCTGCTGACCCACCCCGAGGTGGCCCAGGCCGCGGTGTACGGAGTGGCCGACGGGGACCGGGTGGAGCACATCCACGCCGCCGTGGTGCTCCGGCCCGGTGGCGCCGCCGACTTCACCTCGCTGCTCGACCATGTGTCCGGTGAGCTCTCGCCCAAGCACGTGCCGGCCGCCATCACCTTCCACGACGACCTTCCGCTGACCGGTGCGGGCAAGCCGGACAAGCAGCGGCTGGCCGCCCAGCGGGCCGGGGCATGACGCTCACCGCGGCGGCGGTGCTCGCCGAGTCCGCACTGCGGCGCCCGGACCACCCCGCGCTCGTCTTCGGCTCGCGGCGCATCACCTACCGCGAACTGTGGGACGCCACGCGGCGGTACGCCGCCGTACTGCGCGACCAGGGCATCGGCCCCGGCGACCGGGTGGCGCTGCTGCTGCCGAACACCCCGCACTTCCCGATGGTGTACTACGGGGTGCTGGCGCTCGGCGCGGTGGCCGTCCCGGTGCACGGTCTGCTGCGCGCCGACGAGATCGTCCATGTGCTCCGCGACTCGGAGTCGAAGGTGCTGGTGTGCGGGGCGCCGATGCTCACCGAGGGCGCCAAGGGAGCGGAGGTGGCCGGGGTACCGGTGGTCACCGTGCTGGAGGAGCACGACGGCGGCCGTCCGCGCCTGGACGCCCTCGCCGAAGGCGCCGAGCCCATCGAGCGGTGTGTTCCGCGCGAGCCCGGCGACCTCGCCGTGGTCCTGTACACCTCGGGCACCACCGGCCGTCCCAAGGGTGCGATGATCACCCACTTCAACCTGGTGATGAACGTGAGCACCACCATGCGCTCACCGTTCGACCTCGGTCCCGACGATGTGCTGCTCGGCTGTCTGCCCCTGTTCCACACCTTCGGGCAGACCTGCGGGATGAGCACCACCTTCCTGGCGGGCGGCACGATGGTGCTGATGAGCCGGTTCGACGGCCCCCGGGCGCTGGATCTGATGGTCACCGAGGGGTGCACCGTCTTCATGGGCGTGCCCACCATGTATCTGGCCCTGCTCGACGCCGCCGCCGAGGACCCCCGCCGCCCCGCCCTCGACCGCGCCTTCTCCGGGGGCTCGGCGCTTCCGGTGAAGGTGCTCGAGGACTTCCAGGAGGTCTTCGGCTGCCCGATCTACGAGGGGTACGGGCTGACCGAGGCATCACCGGTGGTCGCCTACAACCAGAAGGCGTGGCCGTGCAGACCGGGGACGGTGGGGCGCCCGATCTGGGGCGTCGAGGCGGAGATCGCCGCGGCCGATGTGGAGGACCGCGTCGAGCTGCTGCCGACGGGCGCGGTCGGTGAGATCGTCATCCGCGGCCACAATGTGATGGCCGGTTACCTCAACCGCCCGGAGGCCACCGCCGAGGTGCTGGTCGACGGGTGGTTCCGCTCGGGCGACCTCGGCACCAAGGACGCGGAGGGCTATCTCACCCTCGTGGACCGCAAGAAGGACCTGGTGGTGCGCGGCGGCTACAACGTCTACCCGCGCGAGGTGGAGGACGTGCTGATGCGCCACCCGGCCATCGCCCAGGTGGCCGTCGTCGGACTGCCCGACGAGGTGTACGGCGAGGAGGTGTGCGCCGTGGTGCGGCCACGCCCCGGGGAGGTTCCGGACGCGGCACTCGGCTCCGCGATCGTGGCGTGGGCCAGGGAGCGGCTCGCCGGGCACAAGTACCCCCGCCGGGTGGAGTTCATCGACGCCTTCCCCCTGGGCCCCAGCGGCAAGGTGCTCAAACGCGAACTCGTCGGCCGCTTCACCACCGGCCGGTAGCCAAGCGACCGCCAGCCGAGCGACCGCTGAGCGCTCCGCGGGAAGTGGCGCCATGCGTCGTTGGCCGACTGCGGCGCGGTCGTGGCTGGTCCCACGCGGCGGAGCCGCATATCGACACAGCCGCGCGGCGGAGCCGCACATCGACACGGCCCCGCGCCCCTTCGGGGCGCTGCCCGAACCGTAGCGGACTTCCTCCGACCTGCTGAGCCAACCGGCTGGTAGCCAACCGGGCGGTAAAGAATTGTCGCCTCAGGGGAGTTCCTGGCGGATACCTTTACCCGCACCCGCGCCCTCCACCACTATGGGCACTCGTCTCACTGTCGGTGACACGAGGAGTGGTGAGGGTGACCGACCCGCACGGAACCGAACCCGATGCCACCACCGGGCAGCGGCCGTACCCCCAACTGTCCGACACGGAGCTCACCGAGCGGATCCGCTCCGGGGCGCCCACCGCCCTCCCCGCCACCCAGGAGCTGAGGGAGCGCCACCATTCGGCGGTGCTGTCCTACGCCCGGCTCTGCGGCAGGACCCGGGCCGACGCCGACCAGCTCGCCGACCTGTCCTTCGGCCTCGCCGCGCAGGAGACCTGTCGCGGTATCGACCCCTGGGGGCCGTGGCGCCACCATCTGCTGCTGCTCGTCCAGCGGGTGGCCGCCACCTGGGCGGAGGGCGGCCGGGGGGAGCGGCTGGATCCCGCGTTCGCCGAGTGGCTCGGCCACTGTGGCATCGCCGCGGGCGGTGAGGCCGGACTCCCGAGGCCGAGGGAGCGTTCGGCCATGCTCGGCGGCTTCCTCACCCTCTCGGCGCGCACCCGCGACGTCCTGTGGTACAGCGTGGTGGAGGAGGAGCCCGACACGGTGGTGGCCACCTTCGCGGGAGTGGCGCCGCACACCGTCCCCACGCTCCGGGAAACGGCTCGGAGCGCGCTGCGCGAGGCGTGGCTGCGGACTCATCTGGAGCGTGGCGGCGAGCAGACGTGCCAGGGGTTCCGGGCACTCATCGAGGCGGCCGTACGCCCGGAGAACCCCCGGCGCTGCGACGACCTGGACCGCCATCTGTCCGGCTGCCTTTCGTGTGCCGGGGTGTACGGCGACCTGATCCGAATGGACGAGGATCCCGGTCCCGTGATCGCCGATGGCCTCCTGGGGTGGGGCGGAACGGCCTACGTCACGGCGGAACCGGTCGGCGGTGTGCCGTCGGTGGGATCGGCGGCGCCGTCGCCCGCGGAGCCGCCGCGGCCGGAGCCTCCCCTGGCCCCCGCTCCCCCGCCGCCGAATCCGCCGGTAGGCCCCACGGGTGTCGCCGGAGTCGCGGCGCATGTGCCGATGGACGGTGGCTCCACGGGACGGCGCCCGCGGACCAGGATCGGCTCCCGGCCGCACGCGACGGCAGCGCTGGTCGCGGTGGCGGCCGTGGCGGCGGTGGCCCTCACCGTCGCCCTCCTGGTGTCCGACGGGGACGACATGGCCACGGCCGGCCGCGCGAACACCCCTGCCCCCACGGCCACCCCGGCGACTCCTTCGTCGGACCCGACGACGGATTCGCCGGCTCCGACGAAGAGGCCACAGCGCCCGCCGAACCCCGGTGGCATGACCGAACCGCCGACAACGGCCCCCGTCCCCCCTCTACCGAGCACCGCACCGGCACCCGCCGCCCCGATTCCGGACGACAGCTACACGGCGGTGATCAACGCCGCCTCCGGGCTCTGTCTGGACATCCGCGACCAGCAGCTGGAGAAGCGTACGGACGCCATCCTGGCCCAGTGCAGCGGGACCGACACCCAGCGGTGGCGGCTGGACTCGGAGGGGCTGCTGCACACCGAGGCCGATCCCGACTTCTGCCTGGACTCGCGCGGGGACACCGACCGGGGTGTCGGCATCTGGCCGTGCTCGTCCGCCGACGGCGACAACGGCGAGAACCTGCGGTTCGCGGTCGACCGCCACGGAGTGATCCGCCCTCATATCGCACCCGACTTCGCGGTCACCCCGGACGGCGACGACCCCGACAGCGAGGTCGAGCTGCGCTCGGCCGAGGACCGCGACGACCAGCGGTGGAACGCCGGCCTCGGGGATGCCTCGGCCGATGTGTCGGTGTCGGACGCCACCCCGGCACGGTGACCGTCAGCGGGTCATCCGGCGTCCAGGCCGAAGAAGGTGATGGCCCGTGCGGCCATCCCGGCGGCCGGGAGGGAGTGTCCGGTGCCCTGAACGCTGATCGCCTCAACGGGGGCCTGGTTGCCCGTGGCGCCGTAGCGGGTGCGGGTCCAGGAGGACTGCGGATGGTCCGTGAAGGCCGGGGTCTGGCTCACCCCGAGCACATTGGTCCACTGCTTGATCTCCTCGCCGAAGTTCGGATAGCGCAGGGTGCCGTCCTCGGTGCCGTGCCACAGCTGCATCCTGGGCCGGGCGCCCTGGTATCCGGGGTAGGCCCCGCGTACCAGATCGCCCCACGCCTGCGGTGTCCTGGTGATGGTGCCGTTCGCGCAGGCGGTGTTCCAGCCGGATCCGTCGGTGGTGGCGAAACAGCCGAAGGGTACGCCCGCGAACGCCGCGCCCGCCTTGAACACATCCGGGTAGTCGCCCAGCAGGACGTTGGTCATCATGGCGCCCGACGAGGCGCCGGTGACGTACACCCGGTTGGGGTCGGCGTTGTGACGCTGCTGGGCGTAGCGGACCATCGAGACGATGCCCACCGGGTCGCTGCCACCGTCGTGCCGCAGCGCCTGCGGGGAGGAGACGTCGAAGCAGGCGCCGCTTCTGGTGGCGGAGGGGTAGATGACGATGAAGCCGTACCGGTCGGCCAGGGAGGCGAACTCGGTACCGGAGTAGAACGCGGGCCCCGAGCCCGTGCAGTAGTGCACCGCCACGAGGACGGCGGGGCGTGCCGCGACGTTGTTCGGCACGTACTCGTACATGCGGAGGTTGCTCGGGTTGTTGCCGAAGCCCGTGACCTCGGTGAGCGAGGCGGCCGCCGCCGGTGGCGGTGCCAGCAGGAACAGTGAGGCGAGCAGCGGAAGTACGCCGCCGAGTAACGCCGCGGCCATCGACCTCGGTGTCCTTCGGCGGCGTCCGGGCGTGCGCGGGGTTTCCGCGCGGGCGCAGGTGGGGTTCATGTGACGGTCCTTCCTGGGCTGTGACGGTGAAGGGGCTGCTCATGCCACCCGTGCTGCCGACCCGCCGCCATGCGCCCCGGACCCGGTGGTGGCGAGCGAGGGGTTGCCGATGCTGCCCGGCACCGACTGCAGCGCCCGCCACCAGACGTCGGCCATCTTGTTGTAGCCACCGGCGTTGGGGTGCACTCCGTCGGCCAGGTCCGCGGGCGTCAATGCGCTGTACATGTCAACCAGATGGACGCGCTTGCCCGCGTTGACCTTGCTCTGCACGATGCCGGGGATCGCCGCGTTGTACGCCCGCACGACCGAGTCACTGAAGCCCAGCGGGGTGATGGTGGCGACGAAGAGCTCCGCGTTCGGCGCCTGGGCGGTGATGTGGTCGATCAGGGTGGAGAGCCTGGCCGGCGCCCCGGCGGGGTTGCTGCCATAGATGTCATTGGTCCCGATATGCAGCAGGATCGAGTGCGGGTTCTGGGTGCGCAGCCAGTTCACGACGTTGTCGTCGATCTGCTGGATCGTCCAGCCGGAGTGGCCCTCATGGTCGTGATCACCCAGGCCCGACGGGCCGTTGAAGAGCGAGCCGACGAAGTCGACCTTGTAACGGCCCGCCGTGAGCTTCTGCCACAGGCCGACACGGTAGCCGCCGGGGACGTTGAACCCGTCGGTGATCGAGTCGCCCAGCGGCATGACCTTCACCCCGCCGTTGGACTCGGCGCGGGCCGTGCCGACGCCGAGCGGGACGAGAACGGCGAGGAACGCGAGTAAGGAGATCAGGGCGGCGAGCGGATGTCTGGTGCGTGCCATGCGCTTTCCTTTCGGCGGTCCAGGTACGATCCGTGGGCGGCCAGGGGCGGGGTACGGGCACCCCGGGGCCGTGGGGCGCATCAACAACAGTCATGGGAGCGCTCCCATATTGGTGTAGGGCACCGCTCCACCACCGTCAAGCCCTCTCGCCCTTCTCCTCACTCCGCCTGCGGGGAAACGGCGGTCCGAGAAACGGCGATCTGCCGGCGGAAGCACACCCGGTGCTGTCCGGGGCCGTCGTAATCGCCGTGCACGGGAAGGCCGTTGACCTCGCGGTCGCCCTCCTCGAGCGTGAACCCCATCGCCCGGTGGAAGGCCACGGACCCGGTGTTCAGCGGAGAGGTGATGGCCTGCACCTCACGGCGGCCCGCCTCGGCGGCGCGCTCGAAGAACGCCGTGTAGAGCCTGCGGCCCACGCCCTGTCCGCGCAGTTCGGGGGCCACCCCGACGAAGTGGATGTACGCCCCGTGGTCGTTGTCCGCGGAGTGGAAGCCCACGAGGAACGCCTTGATCCCGTCGCCGTCCTCCAGCACCAGGCTGGTGCCGGAGAAGAACTGCAGAAACAGCCTGGGCAACAGCAGGGACAGCTCACGGGCCTGGTCGGGGGTGCGTGAGTCGCCCCACCAGCTCCGTACGCACTCGACGATCGTCCCGTGGTCGGAGACATGGGCCCTGCGCAGTGTCATCTCGCTCATGGCGCACCAGGCTAGTGCGGCCGGCCCCGCGCCGGTTGGACGAGGCGTCCGTGACCTCTTCAGTCTCCCGCCGACAGCGCCTTGAGCAACGCGTCCGTGGCGTCCGCGGCGGCGCCGTGCGCGGGCGTGCCCAGGAATTCGCGCCGCCGTTGCTCGGCCAGGGCGCGTCCCGAGGTCAGACACCATCGCCACCACCGTTCGAGTTCGTCGGGGTGGAGCTGTCCGACGCCGAGCGTGGCGGGCCAGTCGACGGCCCGTGCCTGGGCGCTCAGCTTCGCCCCGCCTTCGACGGGGTCCACCGCCAGCGCCGGAACACCTGCCCGCAGTGCCACGACCAGGCCGTGCAGCCGGTCGGTGACCACGACGTCGAGCCGCCGTACCACGGACTCGAACTGCTCCGGGGTGGCGCACAGGCGCCAGTCGTGGCTGTCCAGACGGGTGGTCAGCTCCAGCCGCGCACAGTCCTTGGAGGCGAGCCAGCGGGTCAGCTCCGCCGCCACCTCGTCATGGCGGCGGGCCTGCCCGTACTCGCCCTGCCCATGGGTGAGGATCACACCCACGACCGGTGTGGCGGTGACGGCGGGGGCACCCGCAGCGAGGTCGCGCACCGGCGGCGCATCACCGGGAGCGTCGCGCGGGAAGACGTGGTGGAAACCGCGGACCGCCGGGGAGGTGGCGTCGATCACGGAGGTGCCGACGGCGATGCGGACGCACGACCGGAACCGGGTGTGCAACTCCTCGATCTGGGGGCCGTGCAGCGGTCCGCACAGGAACACCAGATGGGAGTAGGAGTTCTCGGCCGCTTCGGGCAGATGCGGCGCGTCGGCCCGGTAGCCCGGGCTCCAGGCCACGTCGTACGGGATACCGGCGTGGTCCAGCACGGCGCGCACCCGGTGCAGGGCCAGCACATCGCCCGCGGTGGCCTCGCCGTGGAGGAAGCTGAACCAGCCGGTGAGCAGGACCTTCCGTGCGCTCCTCGTCATGCCCGCCCTTCTCTCCTCCGTGATCCGAGTGCGAACGGTCGCCTTCCATCATCACCGCGCCGGGTCGGCGGCGCGGTGATGACAGGCCGGAGGGGCGGCGGATCTCAGAGGGCGGTCATGACGTGCTTGACGCGGGTGTAGTCCTCGAAGCCGTACGCGGAGAGGTCCTTGCCGTAGCCGGACTTCTTGTAACCGCCGTGCGGCATCTCGGCGGCGAGGATCATATGGGTGTTGATCCAGACGCAGCCGAAGTCCAGGGCCTTGGACATCCGCATCGCCCGGGCGTGGTCCTTCGTCCACACCGAGGAGGCCAGCGCGTACTCCACGCCGTTGGCGTACGCCACGGCCTCGGCCTCGTCGCGGAAGGACTGCACGGTGATGACCGGGCCGAAGACCTCGTTCTGGATGATCTCGTCGTCCTGCCTGAGCCCGGAGACCACGGTGGGCGCGTAGAAGAAGCCCTTGTCGCCGACCCGGTGGCCGCCCGTCTCAACGGTGGCGTGGGCGGGCAGCCGGTCGATGAAGCCGGTGACCTGGGCCAGCTGGTTGGCGTTGTTCAACGGCCCGTAGAGCACGTCCGCGTCGTCGATGCCACCGCCGGTCCTGATCGCGGCGGCGGCCTTGGCGAGCGCGCCCACGAACGCGTCGTGGATCGACTCGTGGACGAGGACGCGCGTGGCCGCGGTGCAGTCCTGGCCGGCGTTGAAGTATCCGGCGAGGGAGATGCCCTCCACGGCCGCCGCGACATCGGCGTCCTCGAAGACCACCGCCGGGGCCTTGCCGCCCAGTTCCAGATGGACCCGCTTGATGTCCTTCGCCGCCGAGGCGGCGACCTGCATGCCCGCGCGCACCGAGCCGGTGATGGCCGCCATCGCCGGGGTGGGGTGCTCGACCATCAGCCGGCCGGTCTCGCGGTCGCCGCACACCACGTTGAAGATGCCGGCCGGAAGGTCCATCTCCTTGAGGATGTCGCCGATGATGCCCGCGAGCAGCACGGTGGAGGCGGGGGTGGTGTCCGAGGGCTTGAGGACGACGGTGTTGCCCGCGGCGAGGGCCGGGGCGAACTTCCAGACGCCCATCATCAGCGGGTAGTTCCACGGTGCGACCTGCGCGCACACCCCGATCGGCTCGCGCCGGACGATCGAGGTCAGACCCTCCATGTACTCGCCCGCCGACCGGCCCTCCAGCAGACGCGCGGCTCCGGCGAAGAACCGGATCTGGTCGACGATCGGGGCGATCTCCTCGGTGAGAGTGAGGGCGCGCGGCTTTCCGGTGTTGCGGCACTCGGCGTCCGCGATCTCCTCCGCCCGCGCCTCGACCGCGTCCGCGATCTTCAACAGCAGCCTCTGCCGGGTGGACGGGGTGGCGTCGCGCCAGGTGGGGAAGGCCGACGCGGCGGCGGCCATCGCGGCGTCGACATCGGCGGCGCCGGACCGGGGCGAGGTGGCGTACACCTCGCCGGTGACGGGGTCGGTGACCTCCAGGCGGCGGCCGTCGGCCGCGTCGGTGTACTCGCCGTCGATGTGGTTGCGCAGTACGAGAAGCTCGCTCATCGTTCCGTTTCCGTGATCGTGGGAGTGGCCGTGGCCGTCGTCGTGGGAGTGGCCGTGGCCGTGGCCGTCGTCGTGCCGGGCGCTGCCGAAAGGTGTTCGTGCACGGCCAGCCAGTGGCCGTGGGGCTGACGGCGGAAGACGATGGTCTCGCGCTCGTGGGTGGTCTCCGCACCGGCCGTGGTGCTCACCGTGGTCTCCACCCGGTGGGTGAACACCGCGGTGTCGCCGAGGAGTTGGACCAGCCGGTCGGTGGAGGCGCAGGACAGGACGCGGAAGTCGTCCTCCGCGACCCAGCGGTCCCACAGGGCCCGGTAGTCCGCGGTGGAGGTGAGGCGTTCGGGGGTGGTGTGGAAGACGAAAGTGGCGTCGGGCGCGAACGCCGCGAAGTAGTCGTCGAGGCGGCCTTCGCCGAACGCCGCCACCAGGGCGTCGGCGGCCCGCAGAACCTCGTCGTTCATGGGGTGGTGCTCCTTGCGTGCCTTGCGTGGGTGGTTCAGCCGACGCGGGCCACGGCACGTACCGGGGCGCCGTCGGCGGCGGGGAGCCGCAGCGGCAGCAGGGAGACCTCGATGGGCTCTCCCGCCGTCTGCGCGTCGAGCAGGGGGTCGAGACCGGTGAGGTTCTCGGCGATGACGGCGTGGGCGCCGCACAGGATCCGGTGGGCGGGGAGGTCGTCGGCGGGGGTGGCATCGACGCTCAGCGCGTCGATGCCGACGGTGCGGATCCCGGCGTCCACCAGGAGTTCGGCGGCCTCCGGGGTCAGATACGGATGGGCGAGGTAGTCGTCGTGGCCCCAGTGCCGCGACCAGCCGGTGGCCACGAGCACGATGTCCCCGGCCCGCGGTCGGTCCTCGAAGAGGGACGGTCCGAGCGGTGTCCGGGGCTCCGCGCCACGGGCGTCCACCACCACCGCCCGGCCCCAGAAGCGCTCCAGGGGCAGCCGGTCCAGGGTGGGCAGCGCGTCGTCGATGTGGAACGGGGCGTCGACATGGGTGCCGGACTGCGACCCCATGTCCAGGTGCAGCACGTTCACCCCGTCGGCGGCGACGCTCAGCGCCGGGGCGATGGCCACTTGCGGATCGCCGGGGTAGACCGGCATGCCCGTGGTTACGGGGACGGAGAGGTCGATGAGGCGCACGGTGGCCTCACGCCCCTTCCGCCACCGCGGGCACGGGCGCGCCGGTCTCCGTGGTGATCGGCGGTACGGACGCGTCCGAGGCGCGGACCAGCCGCGGCCCCTCGGGCCCGTACACCTCGCGCGGCTCGGGGAAGAGCCACAGCAGCGCCAGATAGAGGAGCGAGGCGGTGGCGAGGCCCACCGGCAGCGAGATGTCCGCGCCGTCGGCCAGGTCGCCGCACACCCCGACGAACTGGCCGGGGACGTTGACGAAGAGCAGGGCGAGCACCGCCGCGGTCAGCCAGGCGCCCATGCCACGCCAGTTCCAGCCGTGGTGGAACCAGTAGCGGCCGCCGCGCTGGCGCCGGTTGAACACCTGGAGCGAATCGGGGTCGTACCAGCCGCGCCGGGTCACATAGCCGAGCACCATGATGACCATCCAGGGGGCGGTACAGGTGATGATCAGCGTGGCGAAGGTGGAGATGGACTGGGACAGATTGGCGGCGAACCGGCCGAGGAAGATGAACCCGATCGAGAGCACCCCGACGAACAGCGTGGCCTGCACCCGGCTGAACCGGGTGAACACGCTGGAGAAGTCAAGACCGGTGCCGTAGAGCGAGGTGGTGCCGGTGGACATGCCGCCGATGAGGGCGAGCAGGCACACCGGCAGGAAGTACCAGCCGGGCGAGATGGCCAGCAGTCCGCCGACGTAGTTCGGCGCGCCCGCGTCCATGTACGGCGCGGCCTTCTCGGCGATGATCGAGGCGGTGGCCAGGCCGAAGAAGAACGGCAGGACGGTGGCGATCTGCGAGGCGAACGCCGCCGTGACGACCTTGCGGCGCGAGGTGTCGGCGGGGATGTAGCGGGCCCAGTCGCCGAGGAAGGCGCCGAAGGACACCGGGTTGGACAGCACGATCAGCGCCGAGCCGATGAACGCGGGCCAGAACCCGGCCGTGGACGCCGAGGGGAACGCCCCCTGGTAGCCGGGGTCGAAGTCCCCCGCGAAGGCGAAGAAACCGAGGACGAACAGCGTGGAGGCCGCCACCACGGCGATCTTGTTGACGAAGAGCATGAACCGGAAGCCGTACACGCACACCGTCAGCACCAGCAGCGCGAAGACGCCGTAGGCGAGGGCGAACACCGCGTCGTTCTGGGGCACGCCCATCAGCCGGTGGGCGCCGCCGACCAGCGCGTCGCCGGAGGACCACACCGAGATGGAGAAGAACGCGATGGCGGTGAGCAGCGACAGGAACGAGCCGACGATCCGCCCGTGCACCCCCAGGTGTGCCGAGGACGAGACCGCGTTGTTGGTGCCGTTGCACGGGCCGAACACCGCGAGCGGGGCGAGGATCAGGGAGCCGCCCACCACGCCGAGCACGGTGGCCGCCAGGCCCTGCCAGAAGGAGAGCCCGAAGAGGATCGGAAAGGCGCCGAGCACACAGGTGGCGAAGGTGTTGGCGCCGCCGAACGCGACGCGGAACAGGTCGAAGGGGGTCGCGGTGCGGTCCGCGTCGGGGATGCGCTCGACCCCGTAGGCCTCGACCTCGGTCAGTGCCGGGGAATCACTCATCCGTCTGCTCCCGCTTGCCTTGGAGTGCGAGCAGGCTGATCAGGTCGTAGGCGACGTGGGAGGCGGCGACCGAGGTGATCTCGGCGTGGTCGTAGGCGGGCGCCACCTCCACCACATCGGCGCCGATCAGACGGCATCCGGCCAGGCCGCGCAGGATCTCCAGGAGCTCGCGCGAGGTCAGGCCGCCCGCCTCGGGGGTGCCGGTGCCGGGGGCGTGGGCCGGGTCGAGGCAGTCGATGTCGATGGAGATGTACAGCGGCCGGTCGCCGATGCGCTGGCGCAGCTGGTCGGCCACCTCGTCGGCGCCGCGCCGGTAGACATCGGCCGAGGTGACGATGCCGAAGCCCAGCTTCTCGTCCTCGGTGAGGTCCTGCTTGCCGTACAGCGGGCCGCGGGTGCCGACGTGCGAGAGGGCGGAGGTGTCGACGATGCCCTCCTCCACGGCCCGGCGGAACGGGGTGCCGTGGGTGTGCTCGGCGCCGAAGTAGGTGTCCCAGGTGTCGAGGTGGGCGTCGAAGTGGAGCACCGCGACCGGGCCGTGGCGCCGCGCGGCGGCGCGCAGCAGCGGAAGCGCGATGGTGTGGTCGCCGCCGATGGTGACCAGGCGGGTTCCTTCGGCCTGGAGGCTGCCCGCGGCGTCCTGGATGGTCTCGATGGCCTCGCCGATGTCGAAGGGGTTGACGGCGATGTCACCGGCGTCCGCCACCTGCTGGGTGGCGAACGGGGACACGTCCAGGCCGGGGTGGTAGGGGCGCAGCAGCCGGCTGGCCTCGCGGACCGCGGCGGGCCCGAAGCGGGCGCCGGGGCGGTAGGAGACACCGCCGTCGAACGGGACGCCCACCACCGCCACGTCGGCTCCCGCGACCTCGTCGAGGCGGGGCAGCCTGGCGAAGGTGGCCGGGCCGGCGAAGCGCGGGACCCGGGAGGAGTCGACGGGTCCTCGGGGTTCGGTCATGGTGTTGCAGTCCCTTCGTGACGTGCGCCGGTGGGGTCCGGTCGAGCGAGTGTGCCCAGCGGGGGAACCGCGCGACAATCGTTGCTGAGACAAAGAGTTAGGCTCAATTTGTGGTGAACAACAAAGAGCAGGGCGTGACGGTCGACGATCTGCTGTCGTATCCGGCCCTGCAGCTGCGGTTGATCGCGGGTGGCGCCGGGCTGCACCGCTCGGTGTCCTGGGCGCATGTGAGCGAGCTGGACGACCCCACGCCCTGGCTGCTCGGCTCCGAGATGATCATGACGACGGGGATAGCGATGCCCCGCTCGGCGGCCGGGCAGCGCGCCTATCTGGAGCGGCTGGACGACGCCGGGGTGGCCGCCCTGGCCGTCTCCGCGCAGCTGCGGATGCCCCCGCTGCGCCGCGCGTTCTTCGCCGCCGCCGAGGAGCGGGGGATGCCGGTCCTGGAGATCCCGCTGGCGGTGCCGTTCATGGCGGTGGCGCAGGAGGTGGCCGCCGCCGTCCAGGAGGACGCCCGCCACCGGCTGGGCGCCCAGCTGCAGGTGTTCGGCGCGCTGCGCTGGCTGACCTCGGAGAACCTGGACACCGCGACGCTGTTCGGCCGGCTGGAGAAGCTGTCCGGCTACGACATCTATCTGTGCACCCCGCAGGGGCGGCCGCTGCTGCCGGGTGTGCCCGCGCCCGACGCGTCGGTGATCCCCGGCTCGGCGGACGCCCCGCCGACCATCCCCGGTGGCTTCGCCCTCCCGGTCCCCTCCCCCGGTGGCCCGGCGGGCTTCCTCATCGCCTTCGAACGCGAGGGCGCCCGCCCGGCGGGACTCGCCGTGGTGCAGCACATCGCCACGGTGGCCGCCCTCCAGCTCGCCATGGTCCGCACCGAGCGGGAGACGCTGCGCCGCGAGGGCGCGGAGATCCTCGCCGAACTGCTCCAGGGCGCCCTCGAACCCGCGGTGGCGCGCCGCCATCTGCTGCGCCACTCCATCGAGGGCGAGACCGTGCTGGCGGTGGTGAGGGGCGTCACCGAGGACGCCGTGCTGCGGGCGCTGGAGGACCAGCCGTGTCTGCTGCTCAAGCGCGGCGAGGACCGCTATCTGCTCGGTGCGCCCGGCCTGGCTGAGGCGGTCGAGTCCCTGCCGGGTGTGGCGGCCGGGATGAGCCGCCCGTTCAGCCCCGGCTCCCCGCTGCGGATCGCCCAGCGCGAGGCGCTGTGGGCGGCCTCCCACGCCGTCGCGTCCGGCCGCGCCCTCGTGCGGTACGGCGACGATGTCACCGGCCGCTGGCTGCCCGACGACCCGGCCGCGCTCACCGATCTGGTCGAGCATGTGCTGGGCGAGGCGCTGCGCTACGACAGCGGCCACGGCTCACGGCTGCTGACGTCGGTGCGCACCTGGATGGAGCGCGACCGCCGCACGGACGAGGCGGCCGCGGCGCTCCATGTGCACCCCAATACGCTCGCCTACCGGCTGCGCCGCTTCCATGAGCTGACCGGCCGCGATCTGTCCACCACCGGCGCGTTCGCCGAGGTCTGGCTGGCGATCCGGGCGGCGAGCCGGCTCGGTCTGCTCGACTGAGTGTGGCTCCTGGGGGTTCGGCGCTCAGTGCGGGCGCCGGCCCCAGCAGGTGATGAGCGGGGCCGTGGTGACGTCCATGCCCTCGCCGCGCAGCTGGTCCAGGTGGCGCTCGATCTCCTCCTCGGTGGCCAGGCCCCCCGCCACCAGTCGCCCGCGCAGCTGACGCACGGTGGCCGCCTCGAGCTCCCGGCAGGCCGGGGAGGTCAGCGGGAAGCAGCCCTCGGCGCGTACGTCGTGCAGCCCGGCGCCGCGCAGCAGGGCGGGCAGGGTGCGGCCGAAGGCGAGGTCCACACCGCGCTCGGCGAGCAGTGCGCGGAATCCGCGGCGGATCCGGTTGGCCAGTTCCTCGGCCGGGCCGCGCTCATCGGGGCAGGCCAGCGGCTGGAGCGCCGGGTCGGCGTCCTCCACCACCAGCCATCCGCCCGGCCGCACCGCCCCGGCCATCCGCCGCAGCGCCTCGGCCCGGTCGGGCAGGTGCACCAGCACCAGCCGGGCGTGGACGAGGTCGAAGCCACCGCCCGGCGGCTCGTCGCTCGCCACGTCATGGCGCCGTACCTCGATCGGTCCGGCGGCCGGGCCGGACAGCCCGGTGAGCCAGGAGGTGTCGATGTCGGTCACCAGCACCTGCCCGCCGGGCCCGACCCGCTCGGCGAGGGCGGTGGGCACCGAGGGCCCGCCCGCTCCCACCTCCCAGCAGCGCCACCCGGTGGCCAGGCCGAGCTGGTCGAGGTGGTCCAGGGTCCAGGGGTCGAAGAGCTCGGCCAGCGCGTCGAAGCGCCGGCCGGCCTCGCGCTGCCGGTTGTCCAGCAGATAGCCGCTCTCGGATGTCATGCGCCCCATCCTCCCGCGCCGGACGCCGTCAGCGTGTCCAGGGCGGTGACGGCGACATGGAGCTGGGTGCGCTGCACACCGGACTCCAGATCGCGGCCGAGGAGCCGTTCGATGGTGTGCAGCCGCTGGTAGAACGCCTGGCGGGACAGGCCGATCTGTTTGGCGGCGATGGACTTGTTGCCCGCGGCGAGGTAGTGGCGCAGCGTGGTCAGCAGATCGCCCCCGTGCCGCTCGTCGTACTCGATCAGCCTGCCCAGCTGGTGCTCGACGTACCTTTGCACACGGATGTCGTCGCGCAGCGCGTACAACAGCTCGGGCAGTCCGACGTCGGAGGGCACGTGGAACGGCCGGTGCGGGGTGATGGGGCCGATGGCGTCCACGACCTCCTCGGCCTCCCGGAACGCCCGTGCCACCTGGTCGATCTCGGTCACTCCCGGCCCGACCGCCACCACCGCCGGCGCGCCCAGGGTCTCCTCGGTGAGCCGGCTGACCCGCTCCACCACCGGCTGCCAGGCGCTGGCCCGGGCCAGGGCGAGCAGCACCCCGGTCCGGTCCGGGGAGAGCCGCCCGACCAGGGCCCGGGTGCCGGAGTCCCGCAGGGCGTCGGCGAGCCGGTCGTCCAGGCCCGTCTCGTCGGCGGTGGCGCCGTGGTGGCCGATGGCGAGAGCGATGAGGCGGTGGCCGACGACCGGTATGCCGAGGGCCTCGATGCGGATGCGTGCCTCGGTGCGGCCGCGGTAGCTCCAGCGCAGCAGCTCCAGCAGGGCGCAGGTGTGGGCCTGGCGGTCCCACCGGGTGTGGCCGGTCAGCCGGGCGAGGGTGAGGGCGGTGGCGGCACGTTTCAGGATCATGGTGTGTTCCGGGTCGGCCGCGGGGGCGGCCGCGTTCGGCACCGCCACCAGCCGCCCCCAGCGCCGGCCGTTGTGCTCGACGGGGGCCACCAGCCAGCCCTCCGGTCCGCTGGCCTGCGCGGTGTCGGGGGTCGGCGTGGCGCGGGAGCGGCGCTGCCACGCCTCCAGGACCTGGCCGGCCGTGCCGCCCGCCGTACCGGAGAACACCGCGTGGTGCAGCAGGTTCTCCAGGACCACCGGGCGGCCCATCAGATCGGCGGCGGCGCGCACCAGCTCCTGCGGCTCGGCGTTGCGCAGCGTCAGCCCGGTGAAGATCTCATGCACCTGCTGGGAGCGGCGCAGCAGTTCGCCCTGTGCGTCGAGGATCAGCGCGTGGACGGTCTGGGTCACCTCGATGAAGCGGATGCCCCGGGACAGGACGATCAGGGGGAGGTCCCGGGCGCGGCAGGCGGCCACCAGGTCCGGTGGCACCTGCTGGTAGCGGCGGCCGAGCTCCACCACGAGCCCCGCGGCGCCGATGTCGGCCAGCTGGTCCACATAGCCGCGCAACCGGCTGGGGTCGTTGGGCTGGGGCATTCCCGTGGTCAGCACGAGCTCACCGCCTTCGAGGAACGAGGCGGGGTCGAGCAGCTCGGTGACGTGCACCCAGCGGACCGCACGGCCCAGCTGCTCCTCACCGGCCATCACACGGGGAAGTCCCGCGACGATGACGGGAAGACGCAGGACGTCGGCGACCGTGAGCAACGGCATCTGGACGGACTCCCTCCGGATACCGCTCATCATCGCAGAGCCGGGCCGCCGCGCCCAGGGCCGTCGAACCGGGCCCGGACGCGGCGGCACCCGGCCTCACGGGCGGCGTGCGATGAGGTCGGCGATGGTGGCGATGGGTGAGGTACGGACACGTCCGCCCGCCTCGTGGCGGTCGGCGAGGCGATAGGCGGCGTACAGGCCGCGCACCCCCAGCCAGCGGAACGGCTCGGGCTCCCAGGTGCCCGGGGCGTGGCCGGTCCACGGCAGCCGGGTGAGCCGGGTGTCGCGGGCCAGGACCAGATCGGTGAGGGTACGGGCGGCCAGATTGGTGGAGGTGACTCCGTGGCCGACGTACCCACCGGCCCAGCCGAGCCCGGTGGCCCGGTCCAGGCCGACCGTGGCGGACCAGTCGCGGGGCACGGCCAGCACCCCGCACCAGGCGTGGTCCACCCGGGCCCCGGCCGTCTGCGGCAGCATCCGCTCCAGGGTCCGGGTGAGCTGGCCGATCGTCCGTTCGCCGACCCGCCCCTCATGGTCGGTGCGCGAGCCGAAGCGGTAGGGCACCCCGCGCCCGCCGATCGCGATCCGGTCGTCCGCGGTGCGCTGGGCGTACATATGGCCGTGGGCGGTGTCCCCGAGGGTCTCCCGGCCCTCCCAGCCGATCTCCCGCCAGATCCGGGCGGGCAGCGGCTCGGTGACGATCATGGAGCTGTTCATGGGCAGCCAGGTGCGCCGCAGCCCCTTGAGGGACGCGGTGAACCCCTCGGTGGCACGGAGGACGACGGGGGCCCGTACGGTGCCGTGCGCGGTGCTCGCGCGGCCCGGTTCGATCGCGGTGACCGGGGACTTCTCATGGACGGTGACACCGAGCCGCTCGACGGTGTCGGCGAGGCCGCGGACCAGGGCGGCCGGCTGCAACCGGGCGCAGTGCGGAGTGAAGGCGGCGGCGGTGACCCCGTCGATGCGGATGCGCGCCGCGGATTCTGCGGGGGTGAGCAGCACCGAGTCGGCCACTCCCCACTCATGGTCCTGTTCGACCTTGTGGCGCAGCCGGGTGGCCTGGGCGGGGGTGCGGGCGACGCGCAGGGTGCCGCCCTTGACGATGCCGGCGTCGATGCCCTCGCGGGCGGCCACGCCGATCACCTCGTCCACCGCCTCGTTCATGGCCCGCTGCCAGTCCAGGACCGCGGGTTTGCCGTAGGCCCTGGCCATCCGGTCGCGGGCACCGGGGATCAGCCCGGAGGCCCAGCCGCCGTTACGGCCCGAGGCGCCGAATCCGGCGAACTCGGCCTCCAGGACGGTGATCCGGAGACCGGGGTCGGCGTGTTTGAGGTAGTACGCGGTCCACAGCCCGGTCAGTCCGGCGCCGACGACGCACACATCCGCGTCACGGTCGCCGGGCAACGCCGGGCGGGGGGTGGGGAGTTCGGCGAACCAGTGGGCGACGCGGCCGTTGACCGGTGCCGGACGGCCGGCCGTGGTGGCGGTCATGGATTCCCTTCGCGGCGAAGAGCGGTGGGGTGGCGGTGGGGGCGGTGGCGGCGGAAGTGGCCGGGGCGAGGGTCAGACGCCGAGCAGTGGCGGCAGCTCGGACAGGTCCTTGATCTCCTCGTACGGCTGGAAGGCGTCCGAGCCGGGGAAGCCGTAGCGGTTCACCCAGATCCGCCGCATGCCCGGGTACCGCTTGGTCGGCATGATGTCGTACTCCCAGCCCTGGGCGGCGTGGATGATGTCCTCGGGGCCACGGCCGGTGGCCGTCATGAGGTACTCGAACGCCTGCGGCAGCGGCTTGTAGGCACCGGCCTGCTCGGCGGTGAGCACATGGTCGAAGTCCACGCCGAGCGCCTCGACGGCGTAGGTGATCAGGTCGTCCTCGCTGTTGGAGAGGATCGCGATGTCGTACTCGCCCTTGAGGCGGCGCAGCGCGTCGGGGACCTCGCGGAAGGGGGTGAACTTCTTGATGGCCTCGATCAGCGCCTCGCCGTCCTCGTCCCGGTACTCCAGGCCGTGCAGCGTCATGACATTGCGCAGGGTGCGGCGGACGACTTCCCGGTAGGGCAGGTACTCGTCCAGGACGCCCTGGAAGCGCATCACATACGCGTCGTGGTGGAACCGATCGGGGTCGACTCCGATCTCGGCGAGCCGGTCCTTGACGATCTCGTGGGTGGCGGTGCGGGTGTCGAAGTTGATGAGCGTGCGGTAGCAGTCGAAGGAGACCAGCTTGCGCATGGGCGAATTCCTCTCCGCTGAAGGGTATTGGGCGGTCTGACAGGTGGCGGGGACGTCAGGCCCGGCTGCTGGCTTCGGCCAGGCCGAGGTTCTTGGTCTCGGGGGCGAGGACGACGGACACCACCAGGCCGATGAGGGTGATGGCCACCCCGATGGCGAGGGTGCCGCGGACCCCGAGGTCGGCGGTGGCCATCGGGAGCAGGAAGGTGCTGGAGGCGGAGCCCACCCGGCTCATGGCGGTGGCGACGCCGACGCCGGTGGCCCGCAGATCGGTGGGGAACAGCTCGCTGGGATAGACGAACTGCAGTCCGCTGCCCGCGGCCTCGAAGAACTGGAAGGCGGCGAAGAGGGCCACCACCAGGGCCGCGTAGTGCAGTGGCAGCACGGTGAGCGCGATCAGGGAGACGTTGACGCACAGGAAGCTGCCGATGAGCAGCGGACGCCTGCCGACGCGGTTGACCACGACCAGCCCCAGGCCCGTTCCGGCGACCGCGATGGTGGTGATCAGCGCACTGGCGCCGAAGGTGCCGGTCACCCCGAAGGACTCCAGCATCTGCGGCTGGAAGGACCGCACCGCGAAGGCCGGCGCCACCTGACAGATCCAGAACAGCGAGCAGAACAGCGCGGGGATCCCGTAGCCACGCCGGAACATCTCGGCGAGGTTGCCGAGGCCGGAGCCGCCACGCCGGTCCTGGCGGACCTCGGCCAGCAGTTCCTCGGCGCTGACCTCCTGGCCGAGGTGGCGGCGTACGACCTCCCTGGCCTCCTCCACCCGTCCCCGCGACGCCAGCCAGCGCGGCGACTCGGGCACGCCCGCCCGCAGGAGGAGGAAGAGCGCGGCGGGGACCGCGCCGGAGGCGAGCATCCACCGCCAGGCGTCGTCGCCGGTGCCCAGCAGCAGCCAGCCGGCCCAGAAGCTGACCCCGTACCCCACCCACCAGGCCAGGACCAGCCCGGACAGGGCGGGGCCACGCATCCGGCGGGGCACCAGCTCGGTGGTGAGGGCCGAGGCGATCGGGTAGTCGGCGCCGATCGCGATGCCGATGAACAGCCGCAGCACCGCCAGTTGCCACGCCTCGGTGACGAAGAACTGCAGCGCGGAGCCGATCACGAACGCGACCAGGTTGAGCACATACATCAGATGGCGGCCCACCCGGTCGGTAATCGGGCCGAACACCACACCGCCGAGGAAGACTCCGACGAGGACGGACGCCGCGACGAGCCCGGTCCACATCGTGTCCAGGTCCAGGGCCGGAGTGATCAGGCTGAGCGCCACCCCCATGATGCCGAGCAGATAGCCGTCGCAGAACGGGCCGCCCATGGCGACGGCGACCATCTTGCGGTGGAAGGCGGTGACGGGGGCGTTGTCCAGGGTGGCCACGGAGCCCTGGAGGGGCTCTCGGGAGGGATCGCGGGAGGTTCTGGGAAGGGACATGCTTGCATCTCCTGGGGACGAGGAGGGGCGCTGCGGCGCGGGCCGATGCCGGGGCGGCGGCGGGCATCGTGGATCAAGCATTCGTTGGCGTTCCGGCTGGCCATCACCCTGGTTCAGCCGTCGGCCACCGTCAACGTCCACCGTGTTCCGTCCCTCGTCATCGGGTGGACACTCTGTCCGTTGTCCACCGGCGTGGTCCCGGCCACGCTTGAGGCGTCCGCCCGTACCCGTCACGCCCGTGGGAGCCCCGTCATGACCGATGCCGCCGCCGTGGGAGCCGGACGTGGCTGACCGGCTGGTCGTCCTGTACCGGGACCATCTGCCGCCCAACCGGGCACGGATCGAGTCCCTCGCCGAGACGGTGTACGCCACCGAGGAGGAGCTGCCGCTGTTCCTCCCCGGCGCGGACGCCCTGCTCGCGTGGTGGCCGCTGACCTCCGCGGTGGCCGGCGCCTGGCCCGACGATCCGGCGAAGGCCCCGCGCTGGGTGCATGTGGCCGCGGCGGGGGTGGAGCCGTTCCTCTTCCCCGCGCTGACCGGCAACCCCGAGGTGGTGCTCACCAACGCGCGGGGCGTCTACGACCGGCCCATCGCCGAGTACGTCCTGGGGCTGATCCTCTCCCTCGCCAAGGACTTCCCCGGCACCTGGGAGCATCAGCGCCGCCGGGAGTGGCGCCCCAAGGACAGCGAGCGCATCGGCGACCGCACGGTCCTGGTCTGGGGCACCGGCTCCATCGGGCGGGCCGTCGCCCGGCTGCTGCGCGCGGTCGGCATGCGGGTCAGCGGCGCCGGCCGCACACCGCGGGCCGCCGACCCGGACTTCGGCGTGGTGCACGGCCCGGCGGGCCTGCGCGAGGCGCTGGGCGCGGCGGACTATGTGGTTCTGGCCGCCCCGCTCACCCCCGCCACCCGTGGCATGGTCGACGCACCCGTGCTCGCGGCGATGAAGCGGGGCGCGCGGCTAGTCAACGTCGGGCGTGGCCCGCTGGTCGAGGAGCGGGCCCTCGTGGACGCCCTGGCCCAGGGCAGGCTGGCCGGGGCGGCGCTGGATGTCTTCACCCACGAGCCGCTGCCGGTGGAATCGCCCCTGTGGGAGATGCCGGGTGTCATCGTCTCCCCGCACACCGCGGGCGAGGTCACGGACTGGCGCGCCGACCTGGGCGAACTCTTCCTCGACAATCTGCTCCGGCGGCGCGAGGGCCGTCCCCTGCGCAATGTGGTCGACAAGGCCCTCGGCTATGTGGTGGACGGATGAGACGGCCGCTGACGCCCCCCGCGCGCCAGCGACCGTTTCACCGTTCTCACCGTTCGGCGCGGACCTGAGGCAGTTCCAGCGCCGAGCCCCCGTGCACGGTGACGCGCACGGGCGTGAGGGTGGTCGCGTCGAGCGTCGGCTCGCCGCTTCCGGTGTTACGGGCGAAGCGGGGGTGGGCGCCGCCGCTGATCTGCAGACGGACCCGGTGGCCGGGGGCGAAGCGGTGGGCGGTGGAGCTCATCGGCACGGTGACCTCCAGAGGGTGTTCCGGTGTGGTGGGCAGCCGCACCAGCCCGTCGCACACATTGACCGAGCGGCCCTTTTCGTCGACGTCGCAGAGCCGGGCGAAGACATCGGCGTACCCGGTGTCCGTGGAGATCCGCAGCCGTGCGGCCACCGGTCCGAGGACGTCCATCGGCTCGCTCATCGGCTCGCTGGTGAACGTCAGCACATCGGGGCGCCCCTCGAGGTCGGCGTTGTCACGGCTCCCGGCGGTACGCGAGAGCAGTGGCCCGCCGATGGACGGGGTGGGGTCGGCCGGGTCGTAGCGGAAGGCGGCGAGCGGAACGGATGACGCCTCGGGCCGCTGCCGGATGAGCCGCCCGTCCCCCGCGGGGAACCACTGGCCGACGGCCGGGGACGGCGGCCAGTCGGCGAGGTCCCGCCAGTGCCCCCGGCCGCCGATCTGCCCCTGGCCGCCGGTGGGCACCCGGCCGCCGGTGTGCACCGGACCGCCGATGTGCACCCGCACCCGGGCCGGGCGCAGCCCCGAGGGGTCGTCGCACAGATGCGCGCGCAGCCAGGCGAGACTTTCGGCGAAGACCTCCGGCCAGCCCGCCTGGAGCGCGGAGGTGTGGGTCCAGGGGCCGACGAGGAGGGAGGTGTCGCAGCCCGCCCGGCGCAGCCGGCCGTACTGCTCGAAGGTCTGGTCCACCAGCGCGTCGTGCCACCCGCTGATCAGGCAGGTGGGGACGCGCGAGGTGGCCGCGGCGGCGCCCGTGGACGCGCCCTCCCAGAACGGGTCGTCGGCGTCCGGGTGTGACATCACCTCGTCCAGCCAGGGCACTTCTCCCCCGAGTCCGCGGACGTACGACCCGCGCAGCGGCAGCGCCCGGGTCATCTCCGCGAGATGCCGCCGGAGGCGCAGCGTGGCCCGGAGGAAGGGGCCGAACCCCCGGTGCTGGGAGGCCATACCGGAGCCGACGAGCAGCGCGTTCTCCAGTTGCAGGGCGCCGTTGCGGTGGAACAGGGCATGTGGGTCGTGCAGGCCGACCTGCACCACCATTGCCCGCAGCTCCGGCGGCGGGTCCAGGGCGAGCGCCCACTGCACATAGCCGAGATAGCTCGGCCCGAGAGTGCCCAGCGCGCCGTTGAACCAGGGCTGGTCGCGCAGCCAGTCCACGGTGGCGCGGCCGTCGGCCACCTCGTTGCGCCACAGGTGGAACTCGCCGCCCGAGCCACCGGTGCCGCGGCAGCTCTGGAGGACGACGTGGAAGCCCTGCTCGGCGAAGAGCACACCGTACATGGGTGACCAGGGCACTCCCCGGCCGTAGGGCGAGCGCACCAGCAGGGTGGGGAAGTCGCCGACCGCGCGGGGGAAGTAGTGGTCCGTGATCAGGAGGCTGCCGTCGGCGGCCGGCACCTCGAGGTCCGGCTCCCATCCCGCCTCGTACCGCTTGGCCGGAAGACCGCGCCAGGTCGCCCTCATCATCCGTGCGGACAGCCGCGGCTTGCCCGAGGGCGCGACCCAGGTGGTTCCGGGCCCGCCGTCCGTGGCCCCGGACACTCCGTCGCGCGTGTGTGACGTCATTCGGCGTTCCCCTCCGTAATCCCGTACCACGTACGAGAATAGTAGATGCTTGGATGGATTCCGCAAGTCGCCATGGCGGGGCGAGTCGCCATGGGGGGCAGTCGCCATGGCGGAGCAAGTCGCCATGGCGGGGAAGGAGCGATCAGGTCGTGGTGCGCGGTGACGGGTCCGGCGCCGGAGGCGTCGACCCCCAGCAGCTGTGGCTGAACTCCGACCGTCCCCGCAAGGGGCGCAAACCCGCCTTCAGCAGGGCGGCGATCACCGCCGCGGCGGTCGCCCTCGCGGACGCGGAGGGCATCGACGCGGTCACCATGCGGCGGGTGGCCTCGCAGGTCGGCGCCGGGGTCATGTCGCTGTACAGCTACGCCCCCGACAAGGAGACGCTGCTCCAGCTGATGGTCGACCACGTGAGCGGCGAGCTGTCACCGCCGGACCCGCTGACCGGCGACTGGCGTGCTGATCTGAAGGCCATCGCCCATGCCCAGCGGGCGCTGATGCTCCGCCACCCCTGGCTGCCCACCGCGCTGTTCAACCGCCGCTGGTCCCTCGGGCCCAACACCCTGGCCTTCCTGGAACACGCGCTCGCCGCCCTGCGGCCCACCGCGCTGGACGGCGGCGCGAAGCTGGAGGTGTTCAGCCTGATCACGGCTTTCACCGCCAGGCTCGTCGCCGATGAGATCGCCCAGGCCGCGCTGTCCGCCTCACCCGAGCGGGCCGCCGCCGAAGCCCGCTACCTCGCCGCGGTGGCCGCCGACGGACACCATCCGGAGCTCGCCGAGGCCCTCTCCGCCCCGCCACGCCCGCTCACCCCCGACGCCACGTTCGCCCGGCTGCTCGACCGCATAGTCGACGGCCTGGACGCCGGCTCGTAAGGCGACCCGGGGGCCCAGAGGCGTCTTGCCCTAGGGATTGGTCCACGCCTCCGGGTCCTCGGCGAGGCCCAGGACGTCGCCGGGCAGCTTGGCCGCGGCCACCTCCGCGAGGGTCACCTCGCCGAGGATCTTGCGCACGTTGGCCCGTACCGCGATCCACAGCGGCAGCAGCGACTCCGCGGGTCCGCAGTACGACAGCTCGGGCGGGCGCACTCCGCGCACCGACACCAGGGGGCCGTCGACCACCCGGATCACCTCGGCGATGCTGATGGTGTCCGCCGGGCGGGCCAGCCGGTAGCCGCCCTTGCCACCGCGCTGGCTGGCCACCAGGCCGCCCCGGCGCAGATCGCCCAGGATCCCCTCGAGGAACTTGTGCGGGATGCCCTGCGCACCGGCGATCGCCTCGGCCTTGACGGAGATGTCCTCCCCCGCCGCGGCCAGTTCCAATGCCGCCCGCACCGCATAGTCCGCCTTCGCCGAGATCCGCATGCGCTGATTATCCGCCCCTGACCCGCCGCGCCGTCAGAAGGGCAGGGTGAACGGGGGGTGCTCGCCATTGAGGAAGTAGTCCCCGACCTCGTGGAGCCGGTGGGCGACGGGGTCGTAGAGGGTGTGGGTGCGCGCGTTGCGCCAGAAGCGGTCGAATCCGTAGGCGGAGGAGGCGGAGCGGGCGCCGACCACGTCCAGGGCGCGGGCGGTGGCGTCGTGGGCGGCCCGGGAAGCGGCGGCCTCGGCCGCGGCGGCGAGCACGGTGATCTCGGCGCATTCGTCGTCGGTCAGGTCCTCGCCGCGCGCCAGCCCGCCGTCCAGGGCCTCCAGCGCCTGATCGGCGAGGGCGGCGGCGGAGAAGGTGGCGACGGTCAGCTCCCCGTAGGTGGTCAGCGCGTACGGATCGCGCGGGGAGGTGTGCGGCCAGGGCGCGTGCACCGCCCTGGTGTACTCGCGGGCCTCGGCGAGCACCCCCTGCGCGATCCCGAGACATATCTGCGCCGAGACCAGTCGGCCGGTCGGCGCGGCCAGGCCGCTGAACGGCGAGAGGGTGTCCTCGTCCCAGGAGAGCGGGCCGAGCACCGCGTCGTCCTCGACCGGCACCGCGTCGAACTCCACGCTTCCGCCGGCCGCCAGCCGCTGCCCGAAGGTGTCCCCGTCGTCGCCGCCGCACACCACACCGGGGTGGGCGGTGTCGACGAGCACGGCCAGCGGTTCACCGGTGTCGGCGTGGGTGGCGCGGACGGCCAGCCGGTCGGCCACCAGCACGCCGGTGGCGTACCCCTGGCGTCCGTTCACCAGCCGGCCGCCCCTCCCGGCGGTGAGCGTCAGCCGTGGCTCGCGGGGGGACAGCCCGCCGCCCCAGCACCACTGCCCGGCCGCCGACTCGCGCTCCACCCGGGCGGCGAGATCGGCCCCGCCGAAGAAGCGGGCGCTGAAGGACAGCAGGTAGTGACAGCCGAGCACCTGGCCGATCGCGCCGTCGGCCGCGGCGATCTTCCGCACGACGGCGCAGGCCGTGGACCAGCCCGCTCCCCCGCCGCCGTGCTCGACGGGGATCAGCAGCGCCAGCAGCCCCGCCTCGCGGAGCCGCGCGATCTCGTCGTACGGCGTCTTGCCGGCCTGGTCGCGGACGACCGCGTCCGTGGCGAGGTCGTCCGCCGCCTCGCCGGCGATCTGCAGCCACCAGGCGCGGTCGGGTGCTTCGGCCGCCGCATCCACCACCGTCACGCCCGCTCCCCTCATCCGGCCGGACTCCATCTTTCCCTATTTTTCCAGTAGGGAAAATAGGGAACTCGGCCACGGCCGTCCAGTGAGTGCTGTCCGGCATATGCCAGTGCTACGTTTGTCCGAGAACGCCCTATTCCACGAAGTGAGGCTCTGGGATGGCGGAGCGGCGCGGAACCTACGCGGTCGGGCGCTCCCACTCATGGGGCGATGAACGGCTGTCCCTCCTTTCCGCGGTCGGCACCGAGCTCACCGACCGTGAGGTGATGCGGCACGCCCTGGACCAGGCGGTCTCCGAGCTGGGCGGACTCGCGGGTCTGGTGCACTGGTCCTGCGGCCCGGCCGGGAGCCGGACGCTGCGCCTGGTGCTCGCCAGCGGGCTGCCGCTGCCCGCCCTCGGCGGCTGGGAGGAGATCCGCCAGGACGAGGCCCCGCTCGCCCCCGCCCGAGCCGTGCGGGACGGCCGCTTCGTATGGCTGCCGGCGGCCTCCGGCGAGACCGCCGGGCCCGGGGAGACCCCCGGGGTCGGGGAGGAAGCCCCCGGGGTCGGGGAGGCCGTCGAGCCCGGCGAGACCGCCGGGCCCGGGGAGACCGCACGCACCGCCTTCGGGAGCCTCCCGGCGGCGACCACAGTGGCGTCCGTCCCGCTGACCGGGCCGGACGGGCCGGTGGGCGCGCTGTCCATCCTCATCGGCCCGCGGGAGCCGACGCCGGAGCAGGTCGCCTTCCTCGAGGCGGTGGGACGCTGGGCGGAGCGCCGCCTCTCGCGCTCGGGAGCCGGGGTCGGCGACTGCGACGAGTACCCCTGGTGGCAGCAGCGGCCGGGCGGCTCGGTGGTCCAGCAGTCCGTGGACGCGGTCAAGGCCGGCTCCTGGGAATGGGGCATCCACACCGGTGAGATGCGCTGGGACCGGGCGGGACTGACGCTTCTCGGCCTCCCCGGCGGCTACGAGCGGCGGATCGAGAGCTGGCTCAATCTGATCCACCCCGAGGACATGCCGCGGGTGATGGCCGCCACCGAGAAGTCGCTGCGCGAGCGGAGCGGCTACGAGGCCGAGTACCGGGTCCGCCGCCCCGACGGCACCACCGGCTGGGTGCAGAGCCGCGCCCATCTCGAGCTCGACGCGAACGGCGAGCCGGTCCGCATGCTCGGGAAGGTCTGGGACACCACCGAGAGCCGAATGGCCCGGGAGTCGGTCGGACAGGCGCTGCGGTACATGAGCGACGCGTTCTTCGCGGTGAACCGGGACTGGCGGATCACCTTCCTCAACGTCGAGGCCGAGCGCCTGGTCGGGCCGGCCGGAGAGGTGCTCGGCCGGCCGCTCTGGGAGGGCCCCGCGGGCACGGTCCCCGAGCTGGAGGACCGGTGTCGGCGCGCCGCCGCCGACGGCAGGCCGACCGGGTTCGACATCCAGTGGCCCACCGACGACCGCTGGTACCACATACGGCTGGTCTCGGTGCCCGATGGGCTGACGGCCTATCTCACCGATGTCACCGAACGGCGCACCCAGGCCGCGCGGCGCGCGGAGGCCGAGCGCGTCGGCGCCGAACAGGCAGCCAGGATCAGCGAGTTGGGCAACGCGCTCGCCGACGCGGTGACCACCCAGGACGTCGTCCAGGTCGTGGCCGCCCATGTGCTGCCACCGTTCGGCGCCTCGGGTCTGCTGATGCTGTGTCTGGAGGGCGGCCGGCTGAACGTGGTGGGCTCCGTGGGCTATCCCCGGACCTTCCTCAGCAGGATCGACGGGGTCCCCGCCTTCGCGGGCTACCGCCTGCTCAACGAGGTGCTCGGCTCGCGCCTGCCGCGCTTCATCTCCTCGACCGAGGAGTACGAGCAGCTGTTCCCCGATCTGACCGGCAACCCCGCCATCGCCCGGAAGAACGCCTGGGCCGTGCTCCCCCTGATCGCCTCGGGGAACGCCATCGGCACCTGCACCGTCTCCTTCGACGAGCCCCGCCGCCTCTCCGCCGATGAGCGCACCCTGCTCACCGCCCTGAGCGGAATGGTCGCCCAGGCGCTGGCCCGGGCCCGGCTCTACGACACCGAGCACGCCCGCGCCCAGGCGCTCCAGCGCGGTCTGCTGCCCCGGGCCCTGCCCTCCCCGGCCGCCCTCACCCCCGCCGTTCGCTATCTGCCCGCCAGCAGCGGTACGGACATCGGCGGCGACTGGTACGACGTGATCCCGCTGTCCGCGGAGCGGGTGGCCCTCGTCATCGGCGATGTGATGGGCCACGGTCTGGCCGAGGCCGCCACCATGGGGCGGCTGCGCACCGCCGTACACACGCTCGCCAACCTCGAGCTGCCGCCCGAGGAGGTCCTGGCCCATCTGAACGAGGTCGTCAGCGATCTGGGCGACGACTCCTTCGCCACCTGTCTGTACGCGGTGTACGACCCCATCACGGGGCACTGCTCCCTCGCCCGCGCCGGCCACCCCCCGCCCCTGATCGTGCGCCCCGACGGCAGCGTGGAGTGCCTGGAGCCGACGCCCGATCCGCCGCTGGGCGCCGGGGAGCCCCCGTTCTCCACCGTGGATCTGCGGTTGCCCGACGGCAGTCTGCTGGTGATGTACACCGACGGCCTGGTGGAGTCCGCGGCGCGCGACATCGACACCGGTATCGCCGAGTGCACCCAGGTGCTGACCAGCGAGTACGGCCGGCTCCTCACATGTCCTCCGCCCCGTCCGCGTACCAGCGGCCGCGGGGCGGGCGGCCGGCACGGGACGGACCACGACCGGCTGGACCGGCTCTGTGACCTCCTGGTCGGGGCCATGCTGCCCGCGAAGCGGCTCACCGCCGACGACACCGCCCTGCTGATCGCCCGGCTCCATGGGCTGGCGTCCGGGAACACCGCCGGGTGGCCGCTGCCGGAGGACCCGGTGGCCGCCGGTCTGGCCCGTACCCATGTGCGCGAACAGCTCGAGGCATGGGGCCTGGAGGAGCTGGTCGTGACCACCGAACTGCTGGCCAGCGAGCTCGTCGCCAATGTCGTCCGGCACGCCAGGGGACCCACCCGGCTCCGGCTGATCCGCGGCAATTCGCTGATCTGCGAGGTCTCGGACGCCAGCGCCACCACTCCCCGGATCCGCCGGGCCGCCGAGACGGACGAGGGAGGCCGGGGGCTGCAGTTGGTCTCCGCGCTCTCGCAGCGCTGGGGGACCCGCTACACCGCCGAGGGCAAGTGCATCTGGACGGAGCAGCCCATCGGGTGGACCGGCACACCGCCGTAAGGCCCGGCGCCGCGCCCTCTAGGAGATAAGATTGCTAACAGTACTCCAGCCCATAAGCATGATCGCCGTTCATCATGGCCTCAGTGGTCAACGAACGCCCTGGACGCGGGTTGCATCGTGTCTGCGTCCAGGGTGGTTGTTGCTGGGTGTGTTCCGAGCAGGACCTGACCGCTGCCGGCCTCACCGAAGCAGCCTGACCAGGAGGACCTGTGACGACCACACACCGGGCCGCTGCTGCGCAGTGCTCGGGCCTCCTCACCTCCGTTCCCGGTCCCGGAAGGGCCCCACTCCCACTGCCCTTTGACCGCTCCCCCTCTCCCAACCGCCTCCCGAGCTGGGTCTGGCTGAGCAGCGATCCTTGGCGCCACTGCCGGCTCTCAGAGGGAGCGTTCACGTAGTGCGAGCGTGGTCACGGCGCCGAGCAGGGCGAGGACAGCGGTTACGGCGAGAACCTTGTCTGCGCCTTGGACTTGATGTCCAGGCGAGGAGGTGGCGACGGCGATGGTCAGTGCGACCCCGGCCGCGGAGCCGATGTATCGGGCGGTGTTGTTGGCGCCGGAGCCCATCGAGGCGCGTTCCGGCGGAACGCTGTCCACGGCGAGGCGTGGCAGCGCGGCGTTGAGCAATCCGGTGCCGAGGCCGGACACCACGACGCCGGGCAGGAGACGCGGCCAGGAGCCCGCTGGTACGGCGCCGAGCATGGTGAGCGCGCCGACTGCGGTAAGGAGGAATCCGAGGGCGAGTTGGTGGCGGGCGGAGAAGTGGTTCGTCAGCCGCCGAGCCTGGAGGGCCACTAGGAAGGCGACCCCTGACCACAGGCAGACCAGCCAGGCGGCGCCGATCGCCGAGATGCCGATGGTCTGCTGGAGCAGTGCGGGGAGGTAGCTGAACAGGGCGATCACGCTCAGGCCGGTGAACAGCGCACCAGTCATGGAGGCGAGGAAGGGCGGCCGGCGTAGCAACGAAAGGTCGATCATCGGAGCCGCGCTGTGCCGCTCGATGGCGACGAACACCGTCGCCAGCAGCACCGTCGCCACGAGCAGCAAGGCCACGGGCAGGCGCAGCCAGCCGTCGCGGCCCAGCGTCAGCGCGGTGAGCAACGTGCTCATCGCTGCGCCCAGCGCTGCGGCGCCGGGCAGGTCGGGGCGGCCGCCGCGTGAACTCTTGGACTCGCCCAGAACGCGGGTGGCTACGGCGGCCGCGAGTAGGGCGGCGACTGCGAAGGCCGCGTAGCCTAGCCGCCAGTTGACCTCGGCGAGTCCGCCAGCGACGAGCGGGCCGATGGCGGTGCCTCCGCTGACCGCAGCGCCCCAGACCCCCATGGCGCGCACGCGTCCGTGGCCGGCCGGGTAGGCATGTGCGATCAGGCCCAGGCTGCTGGAGATGATCAGCGCGCAGGCCGCGCCCAAGGCGACACGGGCCAGGGTGAAGGTCAAGGTGGAGGAGGCGAGCGTGCCGAGCCCGGTGGCCACACTCATCGCGATGGTGCCGGTGAGGAACGCGCGTCGGCGGCCGTAGTCGTCGGCGAGGCTGCCTGCCACCAGCAGCAGAGCCGCCAGGCCGAGAGATGTGCCGTTGAGTAGCCAGGCCTGCTCGGAAGCGGGGGTGTGGAAGTCCGCGGTCATGCCGTGCAGGGTGAGCGCCGGGGCGGTGTAGTCCATGAGCGCGATCGCGGTGACGATGGCGGTGACGGTGAGAACGGCCTGCGGCCGGTGTGGAGAGTGCTGCGCGTGCGCGCGTTCAACAGCCGTGGGCCGGACGGTTGTCATGGTGGCTCCTTGGTGCGTTTGGCTCTGGCTTACGAGGCTGAACCCGGACAGGCACAGGGGCCCGGCCACGGTGGACGCACGCCGACGAGCACGACGTTGTGTGTCAGCTTGTCCATGGCCGCAACGTCTCGGGGGAACGGGTGGCCTCTGCGGTCCCGGGCCGTCGTTCGGTCGGTCTGCCTGGTAGGGAGCGCGCGGCATGCCTGTCTCAGGCTCCGGCCTGGAAGATCATGCAGGTGGTTGTGGCGTGGGCGATGAGCTTGCCGTGCTGGTCCACGACCTTGCCCTCGGCTGTCGCGGTGCGGCGGCCGGCGTGGATGACGGTGCCGGTGGCGGTGAGGGTCTGGCCGTCGGTACGGGCGGCGCGGATGTAGTTGACCTTGAGTTCGAGGGTCGTGTAACCCACACCGGCGGGCAGGGTTGAGTGGACGGCGCAGCCCATCACCGAGTCGAGCAGGGTTGCGGCGACGCCGCCATGGACCGTGCCGAGGGGGTTGGTGAAGTCGGGGCAGGTGTTCAGGGACATGACGATGCGGCCGTGGTCGACTTCGTCGAAGCGCATGCCCAGCAGGCGGCGGATGTTGGGGGTGTCCGCAGGACGCTCCGCCTCCCAGCGCAGCAGTTCCAGCCCGGTCATGGCAGCAAGGTCGGTGGTGGTCACGCAAAATCTCCTGGAGTGTCGGGGGCTTGCCCTCGCGGGCCGCTGCGGGGGCAAGCCGAGCGGTGCCGCGCCATGGTGTGGAGCTGGGTGGCGAGGACAGGGGTGTACCTGGGAGCCTTGACGGTGCCGCGGGTGTCGCCGGCCTTGTTTACCCGCGCCTGTGCTTTCTCGACAGGCGGCTGCGAGGACTTCCTCAGGAGCCGAACGGTCGGCGATACCGGCGGCTGCGGCGGCCGGTGACCATGGCCTTGTGACCGCAGCAGCGTCAGCCGGGCCTGGACCAGAGAGCGGGCACGGCGACTCCTTGAAGCTGCGGCGGGCAGCACATACGGGGGTTACGGTCGGTTGCTCAGGGTGAGGACCAGCAGGTCGTGGATCTCCGCGGCGACCGCCTCCATCGGCTCGACGCTCTGCTGCGCCCGGCACAGGACCACCGCGCCCTCTTCTGCGGAGACGACGAGGGCGGCGAGTCGGCGGCTGCGGTCCTCGGGCAGGCCGTGCCGCCGGAACAGGGCGGTGAAAGCCTCCTGCCAGCCGGCGAAGACCGCGCCCGCTGAGTGGGTTAGATGCGGGGCCTCGTCGTTGGTCTCCACGGCTACCGCCACGATCGGGCAGCCGGCCCGGAAGTGGCTGTTCACGAGCTGGTCGCGCCACACCGTGAAGAACGCGTCGATGCCCTCCAGTGGGTCGTCGGCCTGCATGGCGGCGTCGATGACACCGGCCATGAGGTTCCCGGCCAGCTCCACTGCCTCTTCGATCAGCTGCGTCCGTCCGCCGGGGAAGTGGTGGTAGACCGAGCCGCGCGGTGCGCCGCTGTGGGCGAGCACCCGGTCGACGGTGGTCGCGCTCGCGCCGTACTCGCGCAGGAGGTCCGCCGTACTGCGGACCATCCGTTCGCGGCTGTCGCTCTTTCGGGGACTCATGAGACCGCCGCCCTTCCTCGCAGTGGAGATGTGGTGCCGCCCACTCTTTGCAGACTGCCTGAATCTATTCTATGGTCTATGGCATAGAACATACAAGGCGGGCCCCGCACACCGCGGAAGCCCTGCCAGCCAGGCGCCTGATGCCCTGAGGAAGCCGGCGTGATCGCCGCCTCCCCTCCGCCCTTGACGGGCTCACATCTCCCGGACGAACAACGCGGAGAGCTTCGGGCGCCCTCTTCAAGGAAGGAAGAGCGAAACATGACCTCCACGCTGAACTTCAACGTCTTCACCGCCCCGGAGAAGCCGATGGTGGGCGAGCGGCCCCGTCCGCTCGGCCCGGCGATGGCCTGGGACCCGATGACCTCGACCCTGATCTACGGCGAGAACGACGCCGTTCTGGTCGATCCGCTCACCACCGTTGCCGAGGCCGAGGCGCTGGCCGCCTGGGTCAAGCTGCACAACCGCAACCTCACGACGATCTACATCACCCACGGCCACATCGACCACTTCTCCGGTCTCGGTGTCCTGCTGAAGCACTTCCCCCAGGCCCAGGCCATCGGCTCCCCGAGCACGGTGAAGATGGCGCAGGAGAGCCTCAGCATCCTGTCGTGGTTCAGCAAGTTCCTGCCGGGTCAGTTCCCGACCGACACCCCGCTGCCCGAGGTCTACAAGGAGGAGACCTTCACTCTGGAGGGCCACGAATTGCGCATCATCGAACAGGGCCACACGGACGGCGTCGACAGCACGTCCCTGTACGTGCCCTCGCTCGACCTCGTGGTCGGCGGAGACGTCCTGTACAACCAGTGCCACCAGTACGTCGGCGAGAGCACCCCCGAAAGCCGCGCCAACTGGATCGCCGCGCTGGACCGTCTCGCGGCCCTGAACCCGAAGTACGCCGTCGCCGGTCACAAGAAGACGGGCGTCCCGGACGTGCCGGAGTCCATCGAGTGGACCAAGCAGTACCTCGTCGACTTCGGCCGGCTCCAGGCGGAGACCTCCAGTGACCAGGAGCTGTTCGACGCCATGACCGAGCTCTACCCCACCTGGGCCTGCCACCAGGCGTGGCTGATGTTCGGTTTCCCCATGCCCGCGGAGTGACAGCACCTTCCAACTGCTGACCGGCATTCCGCCGACATCGCCGAACCGCGGAGGGCGGAGGGCGCATCCCCGCCGGGGCCACACCCCCGGTGGGGCCCGCCCGGCCCCCGTCACGAACGGTTCCCTGGGGCGGCACTCACCTGCATCCACGAGCCCCCGGTCCCGCAGCCATGCTCAAGACACCAACCACCAGGAAGGACCCGCACCATGACCGACACCACCGCCCATGCCGCCGGAAGCTTTGACATCGCCGGGAAGAAGGTCGCCCGTCTGGGCTTCGGCGCCATGCGACTGACCGGATTCGGCGTCTGGGGCCAACCCGACGACCGCGAAGAGTGCATCCGCGTGGTGCGCCGCGCCGTCGAGCTGGGCGTCCAGCTCATCGACACCGCCGACTCCTACGGCCCCCACGTCAGCGAGGAGATCATCCGGGAGGCGATCCACCCCTACCCGGACGACGTGCTCATCGCCACCAAGGCCGGCCTGGCCCGCAGCGGACCCGACGCGATCCGCACCGACGACGGCGTGAAGCAGCTGGGCTACCAGGCGTGGCAGCCCCTGGGCCGCCCGGAGTACCTGCGCCAGCAGGCGGAGATGAGCCTGCGCCGCCTGGGCCTGGACCGCATCGACCTGTTCCAGCTCCACCGCATCGACCCCAAGGTCCGGCTGGCCGACCAGGTCGGCGAACTGAAGAATCTCCAGGACGAAGGAAAGATCGCCGCGATCGGCCTGTCCCAGGTGACCGTCGACCAGATCGAGCAGGCGCGCCAGATCGCCGACATCGCCACCGTCCAGAACCGCTACAACCTGACCGACCACTCCTCGGTCGACGTGCTGGAGTACTGCGAGCGCGAGGGCATCGGCTTCATCCCCTGGGCCCCCGTCGCCGCCGGCCAGCTCGCCGCTCCCGGCGGCCTGGTCGACCGGATCGCCACCGTCCACGGGGCGGCCCCTTCCCAGGTCGCCCTCGCCTGGCTGCTGGCCCGCTCCGAGGTCCTGCTGCCCATCCCCGGCACCTCCAAGGTCGCCCACCTGGAGCACAACGTCGCGGCGGCAACCCTGCGCCTGACCGTCGAGGAGATCGACGAGCTCACCGCCGCGGCCGGATGACGACGAGTCGACTCGACGGCTCCCACTGAGCCTTTTCCAACCTCACGTTGATGCGAGATGAAGGACGAGGACGGCCTTCACGACGTCGGTGATTCGGTTGGTGTTGCAGCGGAGCTTCCGCAGGAGGCGCCACCCCTTGAGGGTGGCCATGGCCTGCTCGCCGAGACAGCGGATCTTGGCGGGGGTGGTGTTGTGGCGGCGCTTCCACCGCTTGAGGCGCCGGCCCCGAAACGGTACGCGGACGGAGCCGCCAGCGCCCTGATACGCCTTGTCCGCCCAACATCTGAGCCCCGTTTCGGTGAGGGCTTCGCTGATCCCGTGCTGTCGCGCGGCGGTCAGGTCGTGAGCCGACCCGAGCAGAGCCGGCGAGGCCCGGAGCAGCCGCCCGAGCGGATCGGCGAGGACCTGCACGTTCATGCCGTGGCGCTGGTGCTTCCCGGAGTAATAGGGGGTGTCGGCGGCGATGCGGTCGATCGGCGGCAGGGTGCCGTCAAGGATGACCAACGCCTTCGTCTGGATCGTCCGGATCGTCCGCATCGCCTCGGCCAGGGACGGGGCGAGGGCGGCCAGGGCCTCGACGGCCTCACGTATGTAGCGGTGGACAGTCGCGACCCCGATGCCGAACCCGGCGGCCAACTGGGCGTAGGTGTCACCGCACCGCGGGTGCGCCAGGGCGAGCAGGGCCTGTCCCGAGGCGGGAAGACGCCGCCAACGCGTCACGATCTCCTGCCGCCTGGCCTTCAGCCGCCCGGTCAGGAACCGCAAGGTGCGATTGGACAGATCGACCGAGGATGGGTGGACAAGCACGCGAAGCCCCTGGCAGACACGGGTGATCTTGGTCGAGAACCCGTCTACCAGGAGCTTCGTCGTCGCGCATGCGTGCCCAGCACACGGTCAGCACCGCCAGCTTGGAAAAGGCTCAGTGCCGGAGGATCATGCTTTTGGACCGGAACACTTTTACAGTAATGCTCTTATCTCCTAACCCGTTGGGGGCGAACCCTCATTCGGGGTCTGGGGCGGAGCCCCCCACGCGGCGGAGCCGTATATCGCCAAGCTCCGGCGCACGTCAGCCCAGGGCGAGCGCACCGCCCCGGGCCTCCAGGATGGCGCCGGTGATGTAGCTCGCCCGGGAGGAGACGAGGAAGAGCACGGCTTCGGCGATCTCCTCGGGCACCGCGGGCCGGTCCAGGACCGTGGCCCGCGCCACGGTCCGCAGGGCCTCCTCGCCCATCTCCGAGGTGCCCGGTGTGCGGACCGGGCCCGAGCGGACGGCGTTGACCCGGACTCCCCGGCCGCCGAACTCATCGGCCCACACCCGGGTCAGCAGCTCCAGCGCGGCCTTCGAGGCGCCGTACGCCCCGGCGTTGCGGGCGGGGGCACCGGCGGCGATGGTGCTGAGGTTGACGATGGCGCCGTGGCCCCGGGCGGCCATGCCCGGTGCGAGCCGCCCCACCAGCAGAAGCGGCGCACGGGCGTTGATGGCCATGTGGACGTCGAACATCTCGGACGAGGTCCCGGCGGTGTCCGCGAACCGGTAGACGCCCGCGTTGTTGACCAGGATGTCCACGTCCCCCGCCTCGGCGGCCAGCCGCCGCACATCGTCGGCCTCGGCCAGATCCGCCGCCACGAACCTGGCGGTGGCCCCCGCCGCTGACACCTCCCGGACCACGTCCGCACCCCGACGCGCGTCCCGGCCGTGGACGACGACCTCGGCCCCCAGCACCCCCAGCCGCAGGGCCACGGCCCGGCCGATCCCCGCCGTGGCACCCGTGACCAGGGCCGTGGCACCGGACAGCTCACCACTCATGCGGACACTCCTCACCGTAGGCCGGACGCCGATCCACACCCCACGCACCGGATGCTTACCGCACCCACCCCCACCGGGCCGCACGGCTCGCCGCCCAGGAGCTGAACGGACGTCCGCGCGGAGCCGCCGGATGGCGCCGGGCCGACCTCGGCTCCGCCGATGACGCCGTTCGAGGACGCCGAGGTCGTCGAGGACGCCGATGACACGATCTTCCGCGTGGCGCTCGTCTTTGCTGTACTGCGGGGGTGCGGGAAACATCGACAACCAGTCATGTCGCCCTGGTGACGGGGGCGAACCAGGGGATCGGCGCCGCGACGGCACGCGCGCTGGCGGCCCGCGGTGTCGCGGTGCTGTGCACCTATCTGCGACCGCCACCCGGCACCGGCGAGGGGGACGCCCAGGATCCGTACCACGCCGCGCGATCCACCGACGGTGAACAGATCGCGGCGGAGATCCGCCGGGCCGGAGGGCGGGCCGAGGCTTTCGAAGCGGACCTCGGTGACCCGGCGGTTCCGGAACGGCTCTTCGACCTCGCCGAGGACCGCCTGGGCCCGGTCGACATCCTGGTCAACAACGCCTCGGGGTGGATCCAGGACACCTTCACCCCCGATCCGGCCGACCGGTTCGACCGGCCGCTTCGCCCCGTCACCGCGGAGACCTGGTCCCGGCAGTTCTCGGTGGACGCGATGGCGCCCGCGCTGCTGATCGGCGAACTGGCCCGGCGCCACCGGGCACGCGGTGCCGACTGGGGGCGGATCGTGGGCCTGACGTCGGGAGGGGAGCTCGGTTTCCCGGGA
The DNA here is from genome assembly GCF_014712245.1 of Streptomyces sp. 5-10. Taxonomy (NCBI): domain Bacteria; kingdom Bacillati; phylum Actinomycetota; class Actinomycetes; order Kitasatosporales; family Streptomycetaceae; genus Streptomyces; species Streptomyces sp. 5-10. The sequence continues at coordinate 269,138 of NZ_JACVYG010000005.1, read as the reverse complement.
GAGGTGTCCTACGGCGCGGCGAAGGCCGCGCAGACCGACTACACCCTGTCGGCGGCCGCGGAGCTGGCCGACCTCGGCATCACGGCCAACGTGGTGCAGCCGCCCGTGACCGACACCGGGTGGGTCACGGACGAGGTCCGGCGGTTCGTCGCCGCGAGCGCCACCCACTTCCATGTCGCCGATCCGGCCGAGGTCGCGAAGACCATCGTCTTCCTCGCCTCGGACGAGGCCGCGCTCATCACCGGAAACGTCATCACCCTTCGCTGACAGCGATCGCCAGAGGGAGTGCAGAAGTGACTGACACGGGAACACACGGCCGTCGGCGCAGTGCGGCCTGGTTCGGCGCGGAGGGCCGGTCCGGGATGATCTACCGGTCCTGGATGCGCAACCAGGGCTACACCAGCGAGGTGTTCGACGGCCGTCCGGTGATCGGCATCGCCACGACGTGGTCGGAGCTGGCGCCCTGCAACAGCCATCTGCAGCGGGTGGCGGAGTCGGTGAAGCGCGGGGTGTGGCAGGCCGGTGGCTTTCCGCTGGAGTTCCCCGCGATGGCGCTGGGCGAGACGCTGATGCGGCCCACCGCGATGCTGTACCGCAATCTGCTGGCCATGGAGGCCGAGGAGCTGATGCGGGCCAATCCGCTGGACGGTGTGGTGCTGCTGTCCGGCTGTGACAAGACCACCCCGGGTCTGCTGATGGCCGCCTCAAGCGTCGATCTGCCCGCCATCATGGTCACCGGCGGCCCGATGCTCAACGGCAAGTACCGGGGCGGGGATGTGGGCTCGGGCACCCAGGTGTGGCGGTTCGAGGCCGAGCTGGCGGCCGGGCGGATGACCCAGGAGGAGTGCCACTTCGCCGAGGGCTGTATGGCCCGGTCAGGCGGGCACTGCATGACCATGGGCACCGCGTCCACCATGGCGTCGATGGCCGAGGCGCTCGGTATGCAGCTGCCCTATTCGGCGAGTTGGCCGGCGGTGGACTCGCGGCGGTACGAGACGGCGCAGCGCGCCGGGCAGCGGATCGTGGCCATGGTGGAGGAGGATCTGCGGCCGTCGCAGATCATGACCCGGGAGGCGTTCGAGAACGCGATCCGGGTCAACGCGGCCATCGGCGGCTCCACCAACGCGGTGATCCATCTGCTGGCCATCGCGGGCCGGCTGGGCGTGCCGCTGGCTCTCGACGACTTCGACGCGCTGGCCCGGGAGGTGCCCACGCTGGTCGATCTCCAGCCCTCCGGACGGTTCCTGATGGAGGACTTCTGCTACGCCGGTGGGCTGCCGGTGGTGATGCGCGAGCTGGGCGCGCTGCTGCACCCGGAGGCGACCACGGTGACCGGCCGTACGGTGGCGGAGAACGTCGCCGACGCCGAGTGCTGGAACCGTGAGGTGATCCGGACACTGGACGACCCGTTCCAGGAGGCGGGCACCGGCACCGCCGTGTTGCGCGGCAACCTCGCGCCGAACGGCGCGGTGATCAAACAGTCCGCGGCATCGCGCCATCTGCTCACCCACCGCGGCCGGGCCCTGGTGTTCGACACCCCGGAGGACTACCTCGCCGTGCACGCCGACGAGGACCTTCCGGTGGACGAGAACACCGTGCTGGTGATCCGGGGCAGCGGCCCGCGCGGCTACCCGGGCATGCCCGAGGTGTCCAATGTGGTGCTGCCACCCAAGTTGCTGCGCAAGGGCGTCGAGGACATGGTGCGCATCTGTGACGGCCGGATGTCCGGCACCGGCTTCGGCACCGTGGTGCTCCATGTGTCCCCCGAGTCCGCCGTCGGCGGCCCGCTGGCGCTGGTGCGCGACGGCGACTGGATCACCCTGGACGTCCCGGCGCGCACGCTGACCCTGGAGGTGGGCGAGGAGGAGCTGGAGCGCCGGCGGGCCGCCTGGGAGCCCCCGCCGCCGGTCGCCGACCGGGGCTGGAGCAGGCTCTACACCGAACATGTGCTCCAGGCGGACCAGGGCCTCGACCTGGACTTCCTGGTCGGCGGCAGCGGACATCCGGTGCCCCGCGAGTCCCACTGACCCTGACGGTCACCGCGCGGTGGTACGTACGGCCGGCGCGCGGCGGCCATCAGTGGGCCAGGAGCCTGCGCAGCCACCGCAGCCGCGCCTCCCGCGCGTCCCCCGAGACGGCCGCCCGCGGTGCCATGCCCGAGAATCCGTGGAAGGCACCCGGCCAGACGTGCAGTTCGGCCTGTCCCCCGGCCCGCCAGATACGGCCGGCGTAGTCGACATCCTCGTCGCGGAAGGTTTCCGCGGCCCCTACGTCGATGAACGCGGGAGGCAGACCGGACAGATCCGTCGCCCGGGCCGGCGCGGCGTACGGCGAGACGTCGTCGGCCCCGCGCGCGGCGCCGAGCAGCGCCGTCCACCCGGCCTCGTTGGCGGCCCTGTCCCAGACCCCGACTCCCGCCATCTGCAGGGCGGAGGGCGTGTCGTTGCGGTCGTCCAGCATCGGGCACATCAGCAGCTGTCCGAACAAGGCGGGGCCGCCGCGGTCCCGGGCCATCAGGGCGACCGCGGCAGCGAGGCCGCCGCCCGCGCTGCCCCCGACGACGATGACGCGCCCGGGGTCGATGCCCAGCTCGGCGGCGTGTTCGGCCGTCCAGGCCAGACCGGCGTAGCAGTCCTCGACCGGCCCGGGGTGCTGGGTCCCCGGCGCCAGGCGGTACTCGACGGAGACCACGGAGAGCCCCAGTTCCTGGGCGAGGTCGAGCATCTCCGGCACGCCCGTGCGGTTGTCCCCGACCGTCATGCCACCGCCGTGGATGTGGTAGAGCACCGGCACCGCAGTGGCCGCGTCCGCCAAGCGGCAGATCAGCAGGGAGACGTCCGGTGCGCCCGCCGGGCCGGGGACGGACCGCTCCTCGACCCGGAAGCGCCCGTCGCGCTCCAGGGCCTCGTTCGTCACCGGCTCCATCCCGGGCACGTCCTGAGGGGGAGTCGCACCCGGATCGGCCCCGGAGCCGCCGGGCGGCAGGAGCTCGTAGATGGCCGTGAGCGCCGTGGCGAGTTCCGGGTCGAACGGCGGCGGTGGACCGAGCGGTGCCGTGGCCGTCCGGTCGGGCGAGGTGTGCTCCATGGTCGACTCCCAGGGGGCGTGGCAGGAGGTACTCCTATGGTCGGCCGCCCGCTACCCCAAGATCAGCAGCCGCTCGGCGGATTCTAAACCGACCGGGTGGCGAGGCGGGAGGGCGGCCTGACGAATGGTCAGCCATCAGCCGTTCCAGCTCTCGTCGTACGGATCACGCGGGGCCGGGACCGGCCTGGACCGGCTGACCTCGAGGTACGGGATGGCGCCACCGCCCACCGGGTCCGTGGTCCGCTTGCGGGTGTAGGTGCCGATGACCTGGAGCCAGGTGTCGGGTTCCAGCACCGGGGGGACCCGTCCGGTCAGGCCGATCTTGACGGGCTGGGCGTCGGCGGCGCAGCAGTTGAGCGCCATGCGGACGAGGTAGGGGGCGCCGTGGCCGTCGAGGGCGACGAAGCCGGTGATCCTGACCCTCCGGTGTTCCAGGGAGCGCCCGTGGTCGTACACCGCGCGCCCGGCGTAGTCGGCCACGTTGAGCGGCAGCGGGTCCCCGGCGGGGAGGGCGGGGAAGCCCCACGGGCGTTGCAGCGCCGTGCCGGTGTGCATGGCGGTGTACGAGCCGAGTGCGGGCGGCGCCACCAGGATGAGGGCGAACAGCGGGAGCACGAGGAGCCAGGAGACACGTGGTTCCCGGTGGGCATGGTGGCCTTCGCCCTCGCCGTGGCCGCCTTCGCCCTCACCCTGACCGCCTCCGCCCTCGCCGTGGCCGCCTCCGCCCTCCCCCGCGTCCGCACCGGCCGGGCGCGTCCGCCACTCGTACCAGACGGTGGCGACGGCGGCCGCCATCAGGACGACACCGGCCGCGAGGAGCAACGGGCGCAGCCCCGCCTTCACATAGCGCAGATAGAGGTCGGTGGATCCGGCTCGCAGCACCGCCCCGCCGACCAGGAACAACACGATCGCCTGAGCCTTCCGGTTCACAGCAGCACCGCCCCGACCAGGGTCGACACCAGAACGGCGAGGACGAAGGTGGCGGGCGCGAAGCGCAGCGCGAAGCCGCGGCCGAATGTGCCGGTCTGCATGGCGAACAACTTCAGGTCGATCATCGGCCCGACGACGAGGAACGCCAGCCGGGCGGTGAGCGAGAACTGCGACAGGGACGCGGCCACGAAGGCGTCCGCCTCGGAGCAGATCGACAGCAGCACCGCGAGGACCGCCAGGGCCAGGATCGACACGACCGGGTCATCGGCGGCGCCGCGCAGCCAGCTCTCCGGCACCACGGCCTTGAGGGTGGCCGCGGCCATCGCGCCGACGACGAGGAAGCCACCGGCGTGCATCACGTCGTGGCGTACGGAGGCCCAGAACGCGGCGCCCTTTCCGTGGCCGTGGAAGGCGGGGCGGGCCGGTGGGCGCAGCCAGTCGGCCCGCCCCAGCCGCTGCCACAGCCAGCCCATCGCACACGCCACGAGCAGACTCGCCACGAACCGGGCGAGCACCATCTGCGGCTGGCGGGGGAACGCGACGGCGGTGGCGGTCAGCACGATCGGGTTGATCGCCGGGGCGGACAGCAGGAACGCGAGCGCCGCCGCTGGGGTGACGCCCCTACGCACCAGCGCCCCGGCCACCGGCACGGAGGCGCACTCACAGCCGGGCAGCACCGCCCCGGCCACGCCCGCCACCGGCACCGCGACGGCGGGCCGCCGCGGCAGCGCGCGGGCGAAGAACGACGGCGGGACGAACACCGCGATGAGCGCCGACAGCAGCACCCCGAGCACGAGGAAGGGCAGGGCCTGGAGGACCACCGCGGTGAACACGGTCATCCAGCTCTGCGCCACCGGAGCCGACAGCGCCCGGCGGACCGGCCCCTGCGCGACCACCACCAGGAGCAGCAGCATGATGAGGCCGAGGGAGGAATCGAACCGCCCGCCTCGCGGAGCGCCCGCGTCGCGGCGGCGGCCGGCCCCGGTCGGGGCCGGTTCGGTCGTGGTGGTCACGGGTGAGGTACCTCCGGCGTCGAGGGTGCGGGGTGCGGTTCCCCGCCCCCTCCAGTACGCCGGTTCGGCCCCGTGTGCTCACCGCGGCCACCATGAGCCGGAAGTCCCCCTGGGGTCCGCCGCTTCGCTCAGCCGGGGCTCACCCACGTGCCCAGGTCGGCGGAGCGGGTCATGGCGTCCAGCACGGTGGCGCTGTACACGGCGTCGTCCAGGGTGGCGCCGTGAGCGGTGCCCTCGGCGATGGACCGCAGGAAGTGGTACGCCTCGATCACCTTCAGGTCGTCATAGCCCATGCCGTTGGCCGAGCCGGGCTGGAAGGCGGCGTACTCGCCGTGCCCGGGGCCGACGTACACGGTGGAGACGGGCTGGTCCTGGTACGCGGTGCCGCGGCTGACGCCGAGTTCGCCCATCCGCCGGAAGTCCCAGAACACCGCGCCCTTGGTGCCGTGGATCTCGAAGCCGTAGGTGTTCTGCTCGCCGACCGAGACCCGGCACGCCTCCAGCACCCCGCGGGCGCCGGAGGCGAAGCGCAGCAGACAGGAGACGTAGTCCTCGTTCTCCACCGGCCCCAGCTCGCCGCCGGTCGCCCGGGTGTGACCGGCGGTGGCGCCGGTGGGGCGGGCCCGCTCGGGCACGAACACGGCGGTGTCGGCGGTGAGCGCGTCGATCTCACCGAGCAGGAAACGGGCCAGGTCCACTCCATGGGAGGCGAGGTCGCCGAGCACTCCGCTGCCACCGCGCGCACGTTCGTACCGCCAGGTCAGGGCGGATTCGGGATGGGCCGCGTAGTCGCTGAAGAGGCGGACGCGGGCATGGGTGACGGCGCCGATCTCCCCGGCGGCGATCATGGCGCGGGCGGTCTGGACGGCGGGTGCGTTGCGGTAGTTGAAGCCGACCGCGCCCTGGACCCCGGCCTCGGCCACGGCCCCGGCGACCGCGCGGGCGTCGTCGGCGGTGAGCCCCACCGGCTTCTCGATCCAGATGTGCTTGCCCGCCCGGGCCATGGCGACGCCGATCTCGCGGTGCAGGAAGTTCGGCGCCGCGATGCTCACCGCCTGGACGCGGGGGTCGGCGGCGACCTCCTGCCAGTCCCGGGCTGCGGTGGCGAAGCCGTACCGCCCGGCGGCCTCCTCGGCCCGGCCGGGCACCTCGTCGGCGACGGCGACCAGTTCGGGCCGTACGGCCAGCTGCGGGAAGTGGTGCGGCAGCCGGACGTACGCCTGGGTGTGCACCCGTCCCATCCAGCCGAATCCCACGACGGCGACCCCGAGCGTACTCACCATGACTGCCCTTCTTTGGACCGTTCCAGATCTCTCTCGGCCCACACTGAAAGCCCTCTCTCCAGGTGTCAACCCCTTTGACAACCGCGTCCGCACTGTGGAACGGTCCAGGCCATGAGACCACCGACGATCCGCGATGTCGCCGAACGGGCCGGAGTATCGAAGTCGCTGGTCTCCCTGGTGCTGCGCGGCTCCCAGCAGGTGCGCCCCGAGAAGCGGCGGGCCGTCCTGGCCGCCGTCGAGGAGCTCGGCTACCGGCCCAACGCCGCCGCGCGCAGCCTCAGCGAGCGGCGCACCCGGACCGTCGGGGTGCTCCTCAACGACCTGCGCAACCCCTGGTTCGTGGAGCTGCTCGACGGCCTCAACTCCGAGCTGTACGCGAGCGGTCTGCGCACCCTGCTGGCCGACGGCCGGCTCAACCGGCGGCTCGGCGAGGACCTCACCCACACCTTCACCGAGCTGCGGGTGGACGGCCTGATCGCCGTGGGCACGCTCCCGGACCCGGCGGCGGTGCGCACGGCGGCCGCGCGGGTGCCCACGGTGGTCGCGGGCACCCGCGAACCCGTGCTGCCCGACGTGGACATCGTCGCGGGCGACGACGAGCTGGGCGCCCGCCTGGCCACCGAGCACCTCATCGGCCTGGGCCACCGGCACATCGCGCATATCGCGGGGCGGGGCGTGGTGGGCGAACTGCGCCGCCGCGGCTTCGAGGCGGTCATGCGCGAGCACGGCCTGTCCGGGTCGGCGACCGTGGAGCAGGGCGATCTGACCGAGGAGGGCGGCTACCGGGCCACGGTCCGGCTGCTGGGCGCGCCGCACCGGCCCACCGCGGTCTTCGCGTTCAACGACATGGCCGGGGTCGGCGCCCTGTCGGCCGCCGGGGAGCTGGGCCTGCGGGTGCCGGGCGACCTCTCCCTCGTCGGCTACGACAACACCTATCTCGCGCGGCTGCGCCATCTGTGGCTCACCACCGTGGACAACGCCGGTCATGACATGGGCCGCCGCGCCGCGCGCCGGCTGCTCGACCGGATCGCCGACCCCGCACGCCCCGGCGAGGTGGCCCTCACCGCACCGGCCCTCGAGGTCCGCGGGACGACGGCGCCGCCGCGCCCGGCGGACTGACCGTCGCACACCGGCCATTGACGCCCCGTCGGTCCCCTGCCTATCGTCCGTTCGAAGTACTGAGCGGTGTCCGATATTTCGAACATTCTGCGGTACAGGAGTCGCCATGCGATCAACGGGACGTACCAGACGGGGCCTCGGCCTCACCGTGAGCGCCCTGCTCACCACCTCGCTCGCCGCCGCGTTGCTCACCGACCCCACGGCCGCCGGGGCCTCCTCCGCGGCCGTGACCGACTACTCCATCACCGTCGATCCGAACCGCGCGGGCCCGCAGATCGACGACGCGATGTACGGCGTCTTCTACGAGGACATCAACCGCGCGGCGGACGGCGGGCTGTACGCCGAGCTCGTCCAGAACCGCTCCTTCGAGTACGACCCCGCCGACAACGCCTCGTACACCCCGCTCACCTCGTGGACCGAGACCGCGACCGGCGGCGCCACCGGCACGGCGCGCGTGGTGAACGACGCGGCGCGGCTCAACGAGAACAACCGCGCCTATCTGCGGCTGGACCTCCACGGCGACGGCGGCGGCGCCGGGGCGGGGTACGGCGTCACCAACTCCGGCTACAACACCGGCATCGCCGTCCAGGCCGGTAAGCGCTATGACTTCTCGGTGTGGGCCCGCACCGACAACCCCTCGGGCACCCCGCTGACGATCGGTCTGCGCAACGCCTCGGGCTCCGCCGCGCTCGCCACGCCGCTGCGCGCCACCGTGCGCGGGGACCACTGGACGAAGTACACCGGGACGCTCACCGCGCGCGCCACGGACACCACCGGACGGCTCGCGGTGACCGCGGGCGGTGGCGGCACCCTCCGGCTCGACATGGTCTCCCTCTTCCCCCGGGACACCTACAAGGGCCGCCCGAACGGGCTGCGCAAGGACCTCGCGGAGAAGATCGCCGCGCTGAAGCCGGGCTTCCTGCGCTTCCCGGGCGGCTGTCTGGTGAACACCGGAAGCCACCAGGCGTACGAGGCTCCGGGCTGGGAGCGCAAGCGGTCCTACCAGTGGAAGGACACCGTCGGCCCGGTCGAGGAGCGGCCCACCAACGCCAACTTCTGGGGCTACAACCAGTCCTACGGCCTCGGCTACTACGAGTACTTCCAGTTCGCCGAGGACATCGGCGCCACACCGCTGCCCGTGGTGCCCGCCCTCGTCACCGGCTGCGGCCAGAACAAGGCCACCGACGACCCCGAGCTGCTCAAGCGCCACATCCAGGACACCCTCGACCTGATCGAGTTCGCCAACGGGCCGGTGACCTCCACCTGGGGCAAGAAGCGCGCGCGGATGGGGCATCCGGAGCCCTTCGGCCTGAACCGTCTGGAGGTGGGCAACGAGGAGAACCTCCCCGACGCCTTCTTCGAGCGGTTCACCGAGTTCCGCGAGGCCATCGAGGCCAGGCACCCGGAGATCACGGTGATCAGCAACTCCGGGCCCGACGACAGCGGTGTCACCTTCGACCGCGCGTGGGAGCTGAACCGCGCGGCCAAGGTGAAGATGGTCGACGAGCACTACTACAACAGCCCGCGGTGGTTCCTGGAGAACAACAACCGCTACGACTCCTACGACCGCCAGGGCCCGAAGGTGTTCCTCGGCGAATACGCCTCGCAGGACAACCGCTTCTCCAACTCCCTGGCCGAGGCCGCGTACATGACCGGCCTGGAGCGCAACGCCGATGTGGTGAAGATGGCCTCCTACGCCCCGCTGCTGGCCAACGAGGACTACGTCCAGTGGCGGCCGGATCTGATCTGGTTCGACAACGCCGCCGCCTGGGGCTCGACCAGCTATGAGACCCAGAAACTGTTCATGAACAACGTCGGGGACCAGGTGGTGCCGAGCCGGGCGTCCGCCACCCCGTCCTTCCCCTCAGGCCCGATCACCGGCGCCGTCGGCCTGTCCACCTGGGACACCAGCGCCGCGTACGACGATGTCCAGGTCACCTCGGCGGACGGGTCCACCCTGCTCAGCGACGACTTCTCCGGCGGCGACGGCAAGTGGACCAAGGCCACCGGGACCGGCTCCTGGCAGGTGCGGGACGGCGCGTACGTCCAGTCCGACACCGCCGCCGAGAACACCATGGTCACCGCGGGCGACAGCGGCTGGCAGAACTACGACCTGAAGCTGAAGGCCACCAAGCGCGCGGGCAGCGAGGGCTTCCTCGTCGCCTTCGGGGTCAAGGACACCGGCAACTACTACTGGTGGAACCTCGGTGGCTGGGGCAACACCCGCTCCGCCGTGGAGAAGGCCACGGACGGCGCCAAGCAGACGATGGCCGAGGACGGCACGAAGATCGAGACGGGCCGGGCGTACGACGTGCGGATCGAGGTCCGCGGCCGGCAGGTGACGCTGTACCTGGACGGGAAGAAGTGGGGTTCGTTCACCGATGACAAGGTGGCCGAGCCGTTCCGCCAGGTGGTGACCCGCGACAAGGCCACCGGTGAGCTCATCGTCAAGGTGGTCAACGCCCAGGACGCCGCCGCCCGTACCCGGGTCGACCTCGGCCAGGGGGTCAAGGTCCGGCGGACCGCACGGCTGACCACGCTCCAGGGCGACCCGGACGCGGTGAACACCGCCACCGACCAGCCCATCAAGCCGAGCAGCTCCACGTTCGACGGTGTGGACACCACGTTCAGCTACACCTTCCCGGCCAACTCCATCACCTTCATGCGGATCGCCACGCGGAAGTGAGTCGGGCTCGCGGCCGGTGACCCGAACGGTCACCGGCCGCGGTCTCCTCCGCTTCGATCGCTGAACGCACCGCCAGTCCGAGGACGACCATCACCACATAGCTGTAGACCTCCCGGAGCGTTGGACGACGGCTGAACGCCACTCCTCGCACCCCTGGGGCGAACGATGCGGGACAATTTAAATCAGTCGCTTGACTTAAGTATGGCTCATGGGGTTGCCTGATCTTGTCGATGACCGCCCCGCCCCGGACCGAGGGAGAGCGTCGTGACTCCAGTGGTGACTTCAGGAGACGGCGAGCCGTTACTCAGCTATCCGATCCCCAGCGATACGACGCTGGGACCACCCGCCGAGTGGGCCCGGCCGCGGCGGCGGGGCCTGGCCGTGGGTGGGCTGCGCGACCTCCCGGTGCGGTGGTGACCATGGCGGGCAGGGCCGTACGGCAGGAGCGCGCCGATGCCACGCGGGGGGCGATCCTCGCCGCCGCGGAGCGGCTGTTCGCCGAGCGCGGGGTGTACGCGGTCTCCAACCGCCAGGTCAGCGAGGCCGCGGGGCAGGGCAACAACGCGGCGGTCGGCTATCACTTCGGCACCAAGGCCGACCTGGTGCGGGCGATCGCCCGGCAACACGCCGAACAGGTCGAGCGGTTGCGCCTGCGGATGCTGGGCGAGATCGGCGACTCCACCGACGTACGGGACTGGGTGGCCGCCCTGGTGCGCCCGGTCCTCGAGCACCTGGCGGAGCTGCCCAGCCCCACCTGGTACGCGCGGTTCTGCGCCCAGGTGATGACCGATCCGGCGCTCCACGAGATCATGACCGATGAGTCCCTGGCCTCTCCGGCGCTGCGGCGGACCGTCGAAGGGTTCAACCGGTGCCTCCCCGAGCTGCCGATCGAGGTGCACATCGAGCGCGGGGCGATGGCGCGCCATCTGATCCTGCACATGTGTGCCGAGCGGGAGCGCGCGCTCGCCGAGAACACCGCCACGCCCCGGTCCAGCTGGCACGACGCCGCCACCGGCCTGATCGACGGGATCGTCGGGCTGTGGCTGGCGCCCGTCACCCGCTGACCGCGGCCTTCGCACACCAGCGGCCCGTCGAGGGCCGTCGGGGGAACAACGGGGGTTCCACCACACGCCTCAAACGAATTGAGGGAGCGATGACCAGCACAGTGAACCCGGTGGACGAGCGCGCCGCGCGGGCCCCGGAGTTTCCGATGGCCAGGGCGGCGGGCTGCCCGTTCGACCCGCCCCCGGAGCTGCGGGACCTTCAGCAAGAGGGCCCGCTGGCGAGGGTCCGCCTGTGGGACGGCAGCACACCGTGGCTGGTGACCCGGTACGCCGATCAGCGGGCGTTGCTGGGCGACCCGAGGGTCAGCGCCGACATCTACCGGCCCGGCTACCCCCGCCAGGCCCCGATGCCGCCCGGAGGCTCGGGGGTCAGCTTCATCCTCAAGGACGACCCCGAGCACGCCCGGCTGCGGCGGATGGTGACGGCGCCGTTCGCCATCAAGCGGGTGGAGGCCATGCGGCCCGGTGTGCAGAAGATCGTGGACGATCTGATCGACGAGATGCTGGCCGGTCCGAACCCGGTGGACCTGGTGGAGGCGTTCGCCCTGCCGGTGCCCTCGCTGGTCATCTGTCAGCTGCTCGGAGTGCCCTACGCCGACCACGACTTCTTCCAGGACAACAGCAAGGTCATCATCAACCGGAACGTCACCCCCGAGCAGCGCTCGACGGCCCATGGCAACCTGATCGAGTATCTGGACGGCCTGATGGGCGAGAAGATCGCCCATCCCGCGGACGATCTGCTGTCCGGTCTCGCCGAGCGGGTCACGGCGGGCGAGCTGTCCCGCAACGAGGCGGCGCAGATGGGTGTGCTGCTGCTGATCGCGGGCCACGAGACCACCGCGAACATGATCGCGCTCGGCACCCTCGCCCTGTTCGAGCACCCCGAGCAGCTCGCCCTGCTGCGCGACACCGACGATCGCCGGCTGATCGCCTCGGCGGTGGAGGAGCTGCTGCGCTATCTGCACATCACCCACAGCGGGCGGCGGCGGGTGGCGGTGGAGGACATCGAGATCGGCGGGGAGGTCATCCGCGCGGGCGAGGGGCTGATCCTGGCCAATGACATCGCCAACCGGGACCCCGGGATGTTCCCCGAGCCCGACCGGCTGGACCTCCGGCGTGACGCCCGCCGCCATGTGGCCTTCGGCTTCGGGGTGCACCAGTGCCTGGGCCAGCCACTGGCCCGGATGGAGCTCCAGGTCGTCTACGGCACCCTCTACCGCCGCATCCCCACCCTGCGGCCGGCCGCCGAGCTGGAGCGGATCCCGTTCAAACACGACGGATCGGTCTACGGCGTCTACGAACTGCCCGTGACGTGGTGACGAAGGAGAAGCTGATGAAGGTGACCGTCGACCAGGACAGGTGCGTGGCCTCCGGCCAGTGTGTGGTGGCCGCGATGGAGGTGTTCGACCAGCGCGACGAGGACGGCATCGTGGTGCTGCTCAACCCCGAGCCCCCGGCCGAGCAGGCCGAGGACGTCCGGCACGCGGCGGCCGTCTGTCCGGCCCTGGCCATCGAGATCCAGGACTGACGACCCGGCACGCGGGCAACGCACGGGTCGGCGGAGGCGGCCTCGTCCGCCTCCGCCGACCCATCGGGAAGAAACCTACGGTGAGCGCGGCACGGATCGCCGCGAGGAAAGGAACACGTGAGCAGCACCGGACTCGAGGGTCGTGGCGTCATCGTCACCGGAGCGGGATCGGGAATCGGCCGGGCCACCGCCCTGGCGCTCGCCCGGGAGGGGGCGCGGGTACTGGTCGCGGATCTCAACCGGGACGGCGCCGAGCAGGTCGTCGCGGCCATAGGGGCACAAGGCGGCACGGCCCGGGCCGTCGTCGGCGACCTCGGCGACCAGCGGGTGGTGGACCAGGTCGTGGCCACGGCCATGGAGGAGTTCGGCGGCCTGGACGTCCTGGTCAACAACGCCGGCGTCATGGACCGCTTCTCGGCGGCCGCGGACACCGACGACGCCGAATGGGACCGGGTCCTGCGGGTCAATCTGACGGCTCCCTTCATGCTCACGAGGGCCGCGCTGCCGCACATGCTGGCCGCGGGCCGCGGTGCGATCGTGTTCACCGCGTCCGAGGCCGCGCTGCGCGGCAGTGCGGCCGGTACCGCCTACACCGCCTCCAAACACGGTGTCGTGGGCCTGGTGAAGTCCCTCGCCGTGATGTACCGGGACCAGGGAATCCGTGCCAACGCCATCGCCCCTGGCGGCACCGCGACCGGCATCCGGGTCGACGCCCGGCCCGGGACCCACGGCCCGGCCGTCATAGGAGCCCATGTCGCGAGCATGGGCAGGATCGCCACGGCCGAGGAGCAGGCCGCCGCCATCGTCTTCCTCGCCTCCGACGCCGCCAGCAACGTCAACGGCGTCATCCTGCCCGTCGACAACGGCTGGTCCGCCGTCTGACGCGGTGGCGAATCGATCACACTGGCCTGTTTTCGATGTTGCAGAAGTTGAGCGGGGCTCAATAGAGTGGTTGTTGAGATTTAAAGGATATTTGCACCGCTTTCCCATGGCATCGCGCTCCTGGAAGGAAGGCACTGTGCACAACGAACCTCTCCACTCTTCCGAGTCCCTCGACTACCTCGTGATCGGCGCCGGCCCCGCCGGCCTCCAGCTCGGCTACCAGTTGGCGACGGCGGGGCACCACTACCGCATTCTGGAAGCCGGAAACAGACCGGGCACCTTCTTCCGCACGTTCCCCCGCCACCGCCAGCTGATCTCCAGCAACAAGGTGCACACCGGCGTCGACGACCCCGAGTTCAACCTCCGGATGGACTGGAACTCCCTGCTGTCCCCGGATCCCGAGCTGCTCTTCACCCGTTACAGCAAGCGCTATTTCCCGGCCGCCGACGACTTCGTGCGCTATCTGGCCGACTTCGCCGAGGCGTTCGACCTCGACATCGCCTATGACACCCGGGCGGTACGGATCCGCCGTGACGACGACGGCTTCATCGTCACCGATCAGCACGGCACCGACCACCGAGCCCACCGGCTGGTGATGGCCACCGGAGTGAGCCGCCCCTATGTCCCCGATGTGCCGGGCATCGAGACCGCCGAGAACTACACCGTCGTCTCGGTGGACCCCGACGACTTCACCGACCAGCGCGTGCTGATCCTCGGCAAGGGCAACTCCGCGCTGGAGACGGCCGACAACCTCATCGAGACGGCCGCCGTCATCCATGTGGCCGGACCGCACACCCTGCGGCTGGCGTGGAAGACCCACTATGTGGGCCATCTGCGCGCCGTCAACAACAACTTCCTCGACACCTACCAGCTCAAGTCGCAGAACGCCGTGCTCGACGGCCATGTGCTCTCGATCGAGAAGGAGCCGGGCGACGGCGGCCGGTACCGGGTGCGGTTCAGCTTCTCCCGGGCGGACGAGGTCGTGAAGGAACTGCTCTACGACCGGATCATCGTGTGCACCGGCTTCCGCTTCGACGCCTCGCCGTTCGACCCCGAGTGCCGCCCCGACCTCGTCATCAACGACCGCTTCGCCGCCCTCACCGCGGCCTACGAATCGGTCAACGTGCCCGGGCTGTACTTCGCCGGCACCCTCACCCAGCAGCGCGACTTCAAGCACTCCACCAATGGCTTCATCCATGGATTCCGCTACGGCGTACGGGCGTTGAGCCGCATCCTCGACGAACGCCACCACGACCGGCCCTGGCCGCACCAGCCGCTGGCCACCGAGCCGTCCGCGCTGGCGGACGCCGTGGTGGCGCGGGTCAACCGCAGTTCCGCGCTGTGGCAGCAGTTCGGTGTGATCGGCGACCTGCTGGTCGCGGTGGACGGCGGTCAGAGCCGCTATCACGAGGAGGTGCCGGTCGCCTACGCCCATGAATCCCCCCTGACGGCGGGCGCCGACTACTTCCTCGTCACGCTGGAGTACGGCCCCGACCACGACAAGGTCGACCCCTTCGACATCACGGTGCGCCGCGCGGCGCAGAACTCGGTCGGGGAAGCCTTCGACGCCTCCTATCTGCATCCGGTGATCCGCCACTTCCGGGGCGGTGAGCTCCTCGGCACCCACCACATGGCCGAGAACCTGGAGAACGAGTGGAACCACCCGAAGGTCCACCACGCCCCACTGGTCGAGTTCTTCGCGGGTGAGCTGGACGCACGGCCCACCGGCGCGGGGCGGTGACACCGCCCCATGCTGCTGACCGTCCAGGACTTCGAAACCGCCGCCCGGACCAGACTCGATCCCGTCCACGCCGACTTCATCGCCGGCGGGGCGGGGGACGAGATCACCGTACGGGCCAATGAAGAGGCGTTCCGGCGGCTGCGGCTGCTGCCCAGGGTGCTGCGCGGCAGCGCCGAGCGGTCGCTGGACATCACCGTGCTCGGCAGCCGGGCGCGGACACCGATCCTGCTCTCGCCGACCGCCTTCCACAAACTCCTCGACGAGGAGGGCGAGTTGGCCACCGCACGCGCCGCCGCGGCCGTCGGCGCGATCATGATCGTGAGCATGGCGTCCACGGTGGCGGTGGAGGACATCGCGGAGGCCACCCGGGGCGCCGGTGAGAACCGCGACCCGGCGCCCCTGTGGTTCCAGCTCTACCTCCAGCCCGACCTGGACTTCACCCGGACTCTGGTGCGGCGGGCCACCGACGCCGGGTGCGCAGCGCTCGTGGTCACCGTGGACTCCCCGGTGCGCGGCGCGCACGAGCGGGACCTGCGCAACGGCTTCCTGGATCTGCCGGACGGACTGCGCTGCGAGCACATGGCCGAGCCCGGGGAGGGCGGCCGGGTGCGGCCGATCGCCATGTCGCCGGAGATCTCCTGGCAGCACATCGACTGGCTGCGCGGAACCACCTCGCTGCCCATTCTACTCAAGGGCGCCCTGCACCCGGAGGACGCCCGGCTGGCGGTGCGCCACGGTGTGGACGGGCTGCTGCTGTCCAACCACGGGGGCCGTCAGCTGGACACCGTGCCCGCCACGATCGAGCTGCTGCCCGAGATCCACGCGGCGGTCGCCGGCCGGATCCCGATCGTGCTGGACGGCGGTGTGCGGCGGGGCACCGATGTGGTCAAGGCGCTGGCGCTCGGCGCGTCCGCCGTGGGCATCGGCCGCCCGGTGATGTGGGCCCTGGCCGAGGGCGGGGAGAAGGGCGTGCGGCGGCTGCTGGAGCTGCTGCGCGAGGAGGTCGACCACGCGCTGGCGCTGTGCGGCGCCTCCGGTGTCCGGGACCTCACCCCGGATCTGGTGCGCGCCCCGGCCTGGCCGGACACCGCCGCGTATGCCACCCGGCCCGGTGGAGCGGTCTCATGAGCCGCGTCGCACGCCCGGCCGCCGGTGCGGCGGCCGTGGCGCTGACGGCCGGCCTGCCGTACTGGCTGCCCCGGCTGGTGATCGCCCTGCGGGTGCGCCTCTTCGCCCGGGTCAACGGCGAGGAGGGCATCCCGGCGCCCGGCCGTGAGGTGCCGGTCGAGGAGTTCAAGCGGGTCTACGGGCATCCCGCCGCGAACGGCCGCAGCCGCGGCGCCGCCCTGTCCGACCTCTTCTGGTACTGGCTCTCCCCCGGCCCCGAGGTCCACCAGGAGCATCTGGAACCCGGGCCCCGGTACGACGACGTGGCCAGGACCACCCGGCAGATCCTCGCCGGGCTCTCCCGGGAGCGGTGGAGGGAACTGGTCGGCCGCTGCACCCGGCGGGTGCTCGATGAACTCGAGACGCGGACCGGTGGATACGGCGCCCGGGAGCACCGGGTGCGCCTGCGCGATCTGATGATGCCGGTGTGGGCCGAGGTCTACTACGAGGTGGTCTTCCGCGAACCGTGCCCGCGCCACGTCCGGGACCTCATCGTCGGCAACGCCGACGACGTGGTCAGCGCCCTGAAGTGCACCAGCCTGCGCCATATGGACCGGCGGCACCGGCTCACCTCGTATCTGCGCGAACGGCTGGCCAGCGCTCCCCCGCCGGTTCCGCTGCCGTCGCAGCTCACCGAGCGGGAGCGGGCGTACTACCTCCAGGGCACGTTCTTCAACACCGCCGTGGTGCAGACGTCGGAGGCGATGGCCCATCTGCTGCTGGCCCTCGCCACACACCAGGGCGTCCAGGAGCGTCTGCTCTCCGGCGAGGAGGAGGACGACTACCTGGACCATGTCATCAACGAGACGCTCCAGCACTTCCCGCTGTTCGGCGTGGCCCACCGCATCACCACGGACGAGATCCCCCGGGCCGGAAGACCTCCGATACCTGCGGGCTCGGTCCTGCTGTTCAACTACCCCGAGTATCAGCGGTCGGGAGCCACCGGGCCCGAGCGGTTCGACCCCGGCCGCTGGCTGTCCGCGGACACCCGGCCCTCCACCTTCATCCCGTTCGGCGTGACCGCCAACCGGCCCTGCCCGGCCCGTGGTTTCGCCGTGCTGACCATGCGGGTGGCGGCCGAGGAGGTCCTGCGGCGCTTCCGGCTGGCGTCCACGGCCGAGCACACCCGGTCGCTGCCCAGCCGCGGCCCCTGTCTGCTGATCCCGCACACCCCCCGGCGGACCCCGGTGGCCTGGCGACCGGCCGTGCGGGCGGCGAGGCTCGCGGGGATGCGGCTGGGCGACCGGTGGGGGGCGATCCCGCGCAGCCTCACCCAGCTGGTGCTCGGCGGCTACATGGTGTGGGACGCCCGGCGCCAGGGGCTGTGCCGGAACTACTTCGCCACGGTGTCCGAGGACACCGCCAGACCCGCCGTCGCCGGCAGTCGATGAGGAGGGTGAGACGATGACTCCCACAGAGCTCGCCCCCGCCTTCTTCATCGCCGCCGTGGTGATCCTGCTGACCTGCCGTCTGGTGGTCTGGTTGACCGGCCGGTTCGGCCAGCCGCCGGTGGTCGGGGAGATGATCGCCGGTGTGGTGCTCGGCCCGTCGCTCTTCGGCCTCGTGGCGCCGGACGCGTCGGACGCGGTCTTCCCGCCGGAGCTCAAACCGGTGCTGTACGTGGCCGGGCAGATCGGCCTGGTGGCCCTGATGTTCCACGCGGGGTACGCATTCCGGGCCCACGCCGGGCGCGGGCTGGCCGGGCCCGCGGTGGCGATCTCCTCGGCCGGGGTGCTGGTCCCGCTGCTGCTGGGCGTGGGGCTGACCTTCGCGTCCCATGGCCACGTCCCCATCTTCGTCGACGGGGTGTCGGTCTGGGTGACCGCGGCGTTCGTCGGGGTCGCGCTCGCCATCACCGCCTTCCCGATGCTGGCGCGCATCATCACCGAGCAGGGGCTGTCCGGCACCCGGCACGGCTCACTGTCCCTCGCCTCGGGGGCCACCGATGACGCGGCCGCCTGGCTCATGCTCGCCGGGGTGCTGAGCGTGGCCTCGGAGAAGACGGGACCGATCGTCAAGGCTCTGGGCGGTTCGCTGGTCTTCGTGGCCGTCCTGTTCCTGGTGGGGCGGCGGCTGCTGGACTGGATCGTGACCAGGCCGGGGCTGAGCGACGAGTCCCGGCTGCTGCTCACGGTGGCGGTGCTGTTCTGCGGCGCCTGGTTCACCGACACCATCCAGCTGTACGCGGTCTTCGGGGCGTTCTGCACCGGGCTGGCGATGCCCCGTCACGAGGCGTCCGAGCGGGTGGTGACGACCATCCAGGGGGTGACCCAGGTGGTCTTCGTGCCGATGTTCTTCACCTACTCCGGTCTCAACACGCGCTTCGACGTGTTCACGAACCCGGCCGTGATGGCGTTCGGCGCGGGCTGTGTCGTGGTCGCGTCGGTGGGCAAGTTCGGCGGCTGCTGGGCGGCCGCCAAGCTGTGCGGGGAGCCGAGTGCGGTGGCGGTCCGGATCGGCGCCCTGATGAACGCGCGCGGGCTGATGCAGCTCATCGCGCTCAACATCGGGCTGTCGGCCGGGATCGTCGGTGATGAGCTGTTCGCGGCGCTGGTCCTGGTGGCCCTGGTGACCACGGTGATGACGGTTCCGGTGCTCAACTGGCTGGACCGCCGCGACGCCGGGTCCGGGGCGGCCGGGGAGCCGGCCGGCACCGCGGCCGCGGTGCCGGCCGGGAGCTGAGCGCCGCCCTCCGCACCGGAGAGGTCCCGGTGTGCCCGCGGGCACACCGGGACCTCTCGGCCCCGGCGGCCTCACACCGTCACGCCGTCTCCAGCGGCCCGGTGACCCGCGACAGCAGCGCCCGCTTGTCCGGCTTACCACTCGGCGCCACCGGCACCTCGGTCACGACGGTGACGGTGGCGGGGACACTCGCCTCCCCCAACTCCGCGGCGACGAGCGCGCGCACGGCGTCCAGGTCCGGTTCACGGCCCTCGGCCGGGACGACGAAGGCGTGCGCGGCCTCGCCGGTGCGCTCGTCGGGCGCGCCCACCACATACGCCTGGTCGACATCGGGGTGGGCCGCCAGCGCGCGTTCGATCGCCCCGGCGTAGTGCACGATCGCGTTGATGATGACCACGTCCCGGGCGCGCCCGGTGAGCCGCAGAAAGCCCCGCTCGTCCAGGTGGCCGACATCGCGGGTGCGCACCCACCCCGCCCGCAGGACCTCCCGGGTCCGCTCCTCGTCCCCCCAGTAGCCCGCCATCGCCGAGTCGGTGCGCACCCATATCTCGCCGGTGGTCCCGGCGGGCACCGGCCGTCCCTCCGGGTCGCGGACGTCCATCTCCACCCCGGACCACGCCCGGCCCACCGAGTCGTACAGCTGGTCCGGGAACTCGGCCATCTCGTCCGGGGTGAGCAGGGTGAGCATGCCGGTCTCGGTCTGCCCGTACCCCTGGTGGACCGCCGGGCCGAGCAGCCGGGCCGCCTCCGCGAGCCGGTGCGGGGCGAGCGGGGACCCGGCCACCAGCAGCACCCGGAGACTGGAGGTGTCCACACGGTCGGTGCGCAGGACGTCCAGCACCTGGTGCAGCCGGGGCACGGTCATCAGACACGCGGTGATCCGGTGGCGCTCGAAGACCTGGGGGAAGGCGAACGGCGGTTCGGGGATGACGGCGGTGCCGCCGCCCATCAGGCAGACCCCGAGATGCTCGAAGATCACCGCGCTGCTCAGGGTGCCGAAGAGCAGATACCGCTCGTAGCCCGCCGCGAGTCGTGTGGTCCGCTCGGTCCAACGCGCGGGCTGCCAGGCCCAGTTGAGGGCGAGCGAACGGTAGCTGTGCGCACAGCCCTTGGGGCGTCCGGTGCTGCCACTGGTCAGCGTCACCAGGGCGATGTCGTCGGGGCGGCCCTGGGCGGTCAGCTCCCCCGTGGCCTTCGGGTGGGCGTCCAGGAGGTCCGGGCCCAGCCGCGACACGGTCACCCCGCCCGCCGCGTCGAGCAGTTCGGGGGTGGCACCGGTCTCGTCGGTCACCAGGACGTCGATTCCGTCGGAGAGGACGTATCCCAGATGGGCCGGGGTCATGCCGGGCCGCAGCCCCGTCACCCGGCAGCCCAGCGCGTAGGCCGCCGCCAGCAGCGCGAAACCCTCGGGCGTCACATCGGTGGCCACCGCCACCGAACGGCCCGGGCCGAGTCCGGCCGCCCGCAGCCCGTCGGCGCACCGGCCGATCAGCTCCAGCACCTCGCCGCGCGAGAGGACGCGCGAGCGGTGTTCGAAGGCGGGCAGCTCCGGCCGCGCGCGGAAGGCGTCAAGGAGGGCCTGGGGGAAGGGTGCCGTGATGGGCTCGGCGTCGTGGTGGGGGGATCTGTGACCGGACGCTCCGGCTGACGTGTCCATGTGCGTCTCCGTTCGGGGGTGGTGCCCAATGGGACGTGGTGGATCACCCGACACGATACGGCGGCACGGCCCGTCCGCGGCCACGGTTCGGGATCATCGGCGGGGCCGCGCTGTCCACGACGGCACCGCGCCACCCCCGGCGGCGTCCGCCACTCCCCCCACTGACCGTCACGCGGTCATTCACCACGCCAGACGTTGTCGAAGGCCGCTTCCTCGATGGCCCGCCGCTGCCGCTCCGCCTCCAGCTCCATCACGGCGTCGTTGACGGCGGCGAGCACGGTCACGGTCGCGTCGCCGGCCGTGCCCGCGGCGTCTTCCGCGGGCTCCTCACGGATGCCGATGGCCGCCGCGAGGGTCGCGAGGACGGGCTCGTCGGAGGCCCAGCGGTCGGTCGCGTGGCGGCGGGCGGGCGAGTCGACCGGCACCGCCTGACCGGCGCGGAGCGGCAGCCAGCCGTGGCGCCGCCGGGTGATCTGTCCCGCCTCCTCCAGGGCGTCCAGATAGGCGGAGGACAGACCGCGGCCCCTGCGCCACAGCCACTCGCCGACCGGCTCGTGGGGCGGCCGGCGAACGAGCGACGCCGCGGCCTCGTCCAGCAGGCGATCCCCGGTCGGTGGGCAGAGTCCCGGCACGATCCGCTCGTCCTCGATCGTGAGCGCCTCGGCGCCGAGGAGGTCGATCAGCTCGGCTCCCGCGAGCGCGAGCGACAGGTCGCCCCGCTCCAGGGGTCGGATGGGCGCCACGTCCAGGGTGACGATCAGCAGGTCCCGCGGTGTGGTCATCAAACGCTCCGCTCGCCGTTCCCCGCCAACGATACGTTCCGAAGCGTCAGGCTGTGCGCCGACGTGGCTGCCGGGTACGCCATGTCAGCGGCCGCTCAGGAGCCGCCAGCTCCCCAGGTGTGGGCCAGCGCGGCCGCCTCGCCACGCGAGGTGACGCCCAGCTTCTCCAGGATGTTCGCCACGTGGAACTTCACCGTCGACTCGCTGATGTGGAGCTCCTGGGCGATCTGCCGGTTGCGCCGTCCGCGGGCCAGTTGTTCCAGAACCTCCAGCTCGCGGGCCCCCAGGACGTCCAGCGGATCCTCGCGGGCCGGCTGCGGCGGGCCGAGCGGCACGGTGGCCGTCACCGTGGTGCCCCACTCCGGGACCGCGTCCACGTCCAGCCGTCCGCCCAGCGCGGCCACCCGCTCCCCGACCCGGCGGGCGTCCAGGGCGGTCCGCCTCAGGACGCCGGGGCCGTCGTCCCGTACGGTGGCGCGCAGCTCGCCCTCGCCGACCTTCCAGCCGATGTGCACGCGGCGCACCGGGAGCGGCGCGCCGTCCCGGCCCGGCCCCTGCTCGTCCAGCATGGCGTGCACCACGGCCCGCACCACCGCGCGGGCCGTATTGGCCACGTCGGCGGCGAGCAGCCGGTCCGCGCCCTCCTCGGTGCCGGGCGGGCCGAGGTCCAGCCGTACGGACAGGCCGCGCAGCTCCGGGCGGAGCGATGCGGCGAGCCGGGCGAAGGCGGCCCCGGCCGGTTCCTCCACCAGCGCCTGATCGCGGTCGGTCCGGGCGCGCAGTTCGGCCAGGGCGCTGACGGCGAGGTCCACCGCGCGGGCCCGGGCGGTCCGGTCGTCCAGATCGCGGCCGCGCAACACGCCGAGCAGGGCGGACAGGGCGGCGCCGTGGGCGTCGACGAGTTCGGCGATGGCCGTGGCCCGCGCCGCGGCCGCGGCCCGCGACTGGGCCAGCGTCCCGGGCACCGCCTCGGCCGCCATCCGGTCGCGGTGCGCGGTCACCAGGTCCCACAGGGTGCGGGCGGCCGTCAGGGCCCCGGCCGGGACGGGGGTCTCCTCGGTCGTCACGAGGACGAGCAGCGCGCCCCGCGCGGTGGCGTCGCTGTGCACGGCCAGCACGGGCACCTCGGCCCCGGCCATCCACGCCCGGCCCTGCCAGGTTCCCTCGGCGCGCGCCACCGGGGCGATGGCGGCCATCTCGGCGGTGGTGATGGCGGTTCCGGGGTCGCCGGGCGGGTCGCCGTGAGTCTTGAACGGTGAGTGCGGGCAGTTGCCCGAGAGCTCGGCCACCGCCCGGTGCGCAATCGTCTCGGAGAGCGCGGCGGACAGGCGCGGCAGGATCTCGCCCAGGGGCGCCCGGATCACATCGACTGCGGCCGTGAGGTCCATGTCCGTCAGCGTAATGGGCCCGTCCCGCGGCCCCGGCTGTTCCTCCGGCCAGGTGGAACTGGCCGAAGGAACGGCCGGGCCGGGGCATGTCCCGGCCGAGGATGGCGTTGTCGCTACAAACGTTTCGACAGGGCTGACGGGAGTGAGTGGGATGAAGGCGATCGTCTACGAGGAGTACGGCGGCCCCGAGGTGCTGCGGCTGAAGGAGACGGAGGAGCCCCACGCGGGTCCCGGGCAGGTGCGGCTGAAGGTCATGGCCGCCGCCGTGAACCCCCTCGACTACAAGATCCGCCGTGGCTGGATGCCGCAGATGGGCCCCGCCGCGTTCCCCGCGATCCCGGGTGTGGAGGCGGCCGGGGTCGTCGACGAGGTCGGTGACGGGGTCACCGGTGTGTCGGTGGGCGATGAGGTGCTGGGCTGGACGGACACCGGGGCCTACGCCCCGTACGCGCTGGCCACGGATGTCGCCCCCAAGCCGGCCGGACTCGACTGGGAGACGGCCGCGGCGCTGCCCGTGGCCACCGAGACCTCGGCACGGGTCCTGGACCTGCTGGGGCTGAAGGAGGGCGAGACGCTGCTGCTGCACGGGGCCGCCGGTGCGGTCGGCGGAGTCGGCGTCCAGCTCGCGGTGGCCCGGGGCGCCACCGTCATCGGCACCGCCTCGCCCGCCAACCACGACTATCTGCGCTCGCTCGGCGCGATCCCGGTGGCCTATGGCGAGGGCCTGGCCGACCGGGTACGCGCCGTGGCGCCGAAGGGCGTCGACGCCGTCTACGACGCGGCCGGCCAGGGCGCCCTGCCCGTCTCCATCGAGCTGCGGGGCGGCACGACCGACCGCATCGTCACCATCGCCGACCCCGCGGCCGCCGATCTCGGTGTCACCTTCTCCGCGGGTGGCGGCGGCCGCCCCATCGAGGCCATCGCCGACTACGCCCGGCTCGCCGCGGAGGGCCGGCTGCGGGTGCCCGTGGTGCGGAGCTTCCCGCTCGCCGACGCCGCCGCGGCCCATGAGGAGAGCGAGACCGGTCACAGCCGCGGCAAGCTCATCCTGCGGCCCTGATGAGCACTGCCGCGGCCGCTGCCGTGGCCGCTGCCGTGGCCTAGGAGGCCGCGTTCATCAGGTCCAACGCGCTGTGCTGTCGTGCCCCGTCGGTCTTGTCCAGCGGTCCTGACCAGCGCAGTCCGTACTGGTCCAGGGCGTTGCGGTCGGAGGCGTGGGCGCGGTCCGCCTGCCGTTTGAGGTAGGCCGTGTAGGGGTGGTCGGGCAAGGCCGCGTTCAGCTTGGCCAGCCCCCGCACATGGGCACCCTTGAACGACGGGCCGTCGCCACCGCAGTCGCCGGTCTCGCAGGGGTCCCTGAGGATGCCGTCGGCCGTGTTGAGCTGGGACGACGTGGTGGCGGCCGTGCCGATGCGACGGGCCGTGTCGAGCACCGAACGTTCACCGGTCGCCTTGTGCAGCTCGGTGAGGCCGCCGAGCAGCACACCCTGGTTGTAGGACCAGACCGCGCTGCCGTTGTTCTTGCAGGTGCCCAGGTCGATGCCGTCGTTGACCAGGTTCGAGGAGTTCACCATGCCGGTGCCCTGGAACCAGGTCCACTCCGCCCTCGCCCGCTGGAGATAGGCGGTGTCGCCGGGGATCCGGTTGTGCAGGGCGGCGTTGAGCTGGAGGTAGAGGGAGTTGGCGATGGCGTTCTTGTACGTCTTCGCCGTGCTCCACCACACCCCGCCGCCACAGGTGGAGTCCCAGTAGGAGGCCATGTAGTCCGCGTCGGCGCGGGCGGTGGCGAGATAGCGGGAGTCCCCGGTGAGGTCGTAGGCGGCCACCCAGGCCAGACCCCACCAGCCGGTGTCGTCGATGTAGTCGTTGCGGAACTGCCCGCCCTGCGCACCGAGGTTGAGGTCGTAGGTGCGGGCGATCGCGTACTCGTAGCTCCGCATGCCCGTGACGCGGATGTTGTCGATGACGGCCGTGAGGGCGTTGGCCGAGTTCCACCAGCCGGTGGTGGAGAACAGCCCGGTGTTGTAGGAGTAGAACGCCATCTGGGCGGTGGCGGCGGCCGTACGGCGGTCCCATGCGTTCCAGGTCGTACGGGCCCAGGGCGTACACGCGATGTCGGCGCGGTCACCGGCCTTGCCGCAGGCCCGCAGCGCACCGATGCCATGGGCGCCCCAGTCGTCCACGTTGTACATCAGGGTGCGCCAGCCGCGCTGCCCGGCGGGGATGGCGGTGTTGCCGAGGCGGCTGCCCGAGGACCAGGTCCGGCCGCCGTCGAACGAGCGGTCCAGCCACACCTCGTCACCGGGGCTGCCGTTGTCGATGGAGGCCCAGCCCATCGCGTCGGTGTCGTCGAAGTGCAGGGCGATGGAGCGGGAGAAGACGGTGGCCGTGACGGGGGTGCGGCTCTGCGGGGCGAGCGCCGGGTCGCGGGCGTCGCAGTACGTGTTGCACACGGTGGCGGACGGCGCCGCTTCGGCCGTGGCCGGGAGGAGCTGGGGAGCCAGCAGGGCGAGCGCTCCGGTGGCGAGCGCGGCCAGGCGGGTGCCCAGCGGTCTCTTGCGTCTCATGCCGTGCCTCCTCCCGGCCTAGTTGAAGGGGTCCAGGGTGATGGACGCCTGCTGCGGATTGCCGTCGTGGACGAGCGACTCGTGCTGGCCGACGTCGTCGAAGGCGAAGGCGTACGCCTTGCCGTCGGCCATCTGGCCGTGGATGACGCGGGCGTAGTGGTTGGTCACGCCGTCCTTGTAGAACCCGGCGTCGCTGGTGTCCGGCTGGTTGGGGTTGGTCAGCAGGGTCGAGCGGTTGTAGCCCGCGCACAGGGTCCGCGAAATGGGGCCGCGCACCTGGTCGTTGGGTGCGTCGAGGCGCTTGTAGCAGCCGAAGACGGAGTCGGAGTCCGGCTTCTGGAAGCTGGTGACCACGGCTCCCGAACCATTGGTGAAGTTCATGACGTCGCCGGAGACCCGCCCGAAGTACTTGGTGTTCGGCCGGTCGGCGAAGGGCGTGACGGTGAGGGTGGTGCCGGTGTACTTCTGCCACACCCGGTTGATGTAGTCGTCCATCGCGTTCGCGGGCAGGGCGCCCGCCTCGATGCCGTGCCCGGGTGACAGGGCCCGCACGACGGTGCCGTCCGGGCGGGTCTGGATGAGTTTGCTCCAGCCGCCCGACTGTGCCCGCAGTGCGTTGAGGACGCCGTTGTAGCCGCCGGGCTTGAGGTGGCCGGTGGTCTTCGTACTGCCGTCGGCGCCCTGCACGCCCACCGCGTACGGCGCGGAGAACATGTCGACCTGGGTGCTGTTGATGTACAGCCCGGAGTCGTCGAGGGTGAACTCGCTCCAGTTGAACAGGATGTTCCGGTTGGGGTCCGAGGGGTTCTGCACGGCGGGCTGCACCAGACCACCGGTGGTGAGCCTGAAGTCGATCTTCTGGCC
Organism: Streptomyces sp. 5-10; assembly: GCF_014712245.1. Taxonomy (NCBI): domain Bacteria; kingdom Bacillati; phylum Actinomycetota; class Actinomycetes; order Kitasatosporales; family Streptomycetaceae; genus Streptomyces; species Streptomyces sp. 5-10. The sequence continues at coordinate 242,698 of NZ_JACVYG010000005.1, read as the reverse complement.
GTAGGAGAAGTAGACCCGGCCGGAGAGCTTGGGGATGCGGATCGTCAGGGACTGGCCGCCCGCCGGTCCGGCGATCGACGCGTCGGGAGCGGGGGTGGGCGGGTTGCCACCGGCGGGCCAGGGGTGGAAGGTCCCGGAGGCGTCGGCCCAGCCCTGCTGCCCGGTCGAGAGCAGGGTGCCGAGCGTATAGACGTAGATCTGGTCGCCGCGCCCGGAGTTGTTGGTGATCTTCAGCGGGATCGTGTTCGGCACGGCCGGCCGGGCGGACGCCTCGGGGGCCAGTGCGGTCATGCCCAGGGCCAGGAGCAGGGCCGACGCCCAGCAGGGCAGGGTCCGGAATCGGGTGGAGACACGTCTGGACATACGCCACCTCTCGCGCGGCCGCACGGCCGCGTCAGTGGGGGAAATGAGGAGTGCACATGAAGCGGGGGGTGCGGGGGTGCCGTAAGTGCACAGCCAATCATTGCAGTGAACATGTCATTGGACTAGACATACTCACGCGCCGACATCAGCGCACGGGCGGGCGGGAACAGCCCGTGAGAGGTGGTGGCACACGGTGGTGAGGGGGCTCCCCGACCCGGCCGCACCACGCCGAGATGGACATTCGGGCGTAAAATCGGCAGCGTCCGCACCAGGAGGGCACGAGGAGCGGAGGCATCACATGACCGAGGCAGCCCCCTCCCGCACCGAACGCGAACGGGAAACCGACCACCCCGACGTGCCGTGGACGACCCCCTCGCAGGCCGAGGGCGAGCGCGACGACGAGATGGACACCGGCCACCCCGACGTACAGAGGACGACTCCCTCACAGGCCGAGGGGGAACGGGACTAGCCACCCCTCTCGGCGCCCGGGCCCGCGGGCCGGTGATCTCGCACCGGCGGGCGGGCCCAGCCATGTGGCTCGGACGCGGCGGCCGGTCCTCCTGCCGCCCTCCATGGCGGGAAGGGTCGCCCGGGCGGAGCGGCCCCGGCGGGTCGCTATCCTGACCGGGGAGGCGAGATGGCACGCGCGACACAGACCACGGGGACGCCCGGCACCGGCCGAACGGGGGCACGCCACCACGGCAACCGGCACGGACGCAGCGAGCAGGCCCGGCTGGCGGTGCTGAACGCGGCCGACGACCTGCTGGTCGAGAAGGGCTTCGCGGGCGTCACCATGGAGGGCATCGCCACCCGGGCCGGTGTCGCCAAGCAGACCATCTACCGCTGGTGGAGCACCAAGACCGACGTCCTCATGGACGCCTTCCTCCAGGACGTGGCCGAGGACCTGACCGTGCGCGACTGCGGTGACCTCGCCCGGGACCTGCGCACCTATCTGCGCGAGCTGGCCTGGTTCCTCAGCGCGTCCGACTCCGGTGCCGTCTTCAGGGCCCTGATCGCCCAGGCGCAGCACGATCCGGCGTTCGCCGAGGACTTCCGGTCCCGGTACCTCGACGACCAGCGCGGCCGCGACCGCCTTCCGCTGGAACGGGCCCTGGAGCGCGGGGAGTTGCCGCCCGGTCTGGATCTGGCGGCCGAGACCGACCAGCTCATGGGCCCGGTCTACTACCGGGTGCTGGTGACCGGCGAGCCCGTCGGCCAGGAGTTCACCGACCGGCTCGTCGACGCCTTCCTCCACCGCCACGGGGTGACGGCACCGGCGAAGGACTGACCACCCGGACGTCCGAGCGGAGTCACCGCCCGGACGGTGCCGTGAACGCGGGTGCCGTGACCGCCGATGCCGTGACCGCCGGTGCCATGACGGCCGGTGCCGGGAGGCCGTCCAGGAACAGGGCGCCCGCGAGCAGCGCGGCGCTTCCGCGCGGCGCGATGCCCCGCTCCCGCAGCTCCGCGTCCAGCGCGGCCAGGGCGGCGGCGCCCTCGGCCGTGGCGGTGCCGCCCGCCTCGAGCACGGCGTACGCCCCCTCCTTGACCCGTCGGAGGCCGGGCGGGCCCGCCCGGTACAGCGGGCCGGTGTCCTGGAGGGTGCTCATCACGGTGAGCAGCGCGTCCAGCCGCGCCTGGGTCTCGGTGGCCCCCGCCGTACGCGCCCGGGACAGGGCGTCCAGGGCGCGCCGCACATGGGGGAACGCGGCCCGTGCCTCGCCACGCGCGCCCGGCGCCCCATAGGTGGCGGAGACGTGCGAGCCCGGCGAGGGGCGGCGCGGTGCGCCACGGTCGGGGTGGTCCGCGATCCGTTTGGCGGTGGCGGTCACCTCCTCGGGCCCGGCACCGGGTCGCAGCGCGGCGGCCGCCACCAGCAGGCCCATCACCCACAGCGCGCCGTGGTGGAGGGGGCCGGTGGCCGCGCCGCCACCGGCCCGTGCCATCGTCCACTCGGCGCAGCGGCCGATGGCCCCCAGCTCCTCGCGCAGCGCCCGGGTCGGCACCCCGGGCCGGCGGGCGGCGGCGGCCATGGCCGCGAACCCGGGCGTCAGCGCCTTGGCCGACCAGCGCAGCGCGAGCAGGTCCGCGCCGGTGGCGCGGGCCTGGAGATCCCGGGTGTCGGCGAGGCCCGGTTTGGGCGTCAGCTCCGCCTGGGCGATCAGGGCGAGCACGGCGGCCCGTGCCAGTGCCTCATCCGTGGAGCGCGTCATCGGCATGCCCGGAGGCTAGACGGCGCACCTTTGACGGACATGAGGCGTTCCTGTGACCCCGCTGTGCGGCGTGGCCGGGGCTCAGCCCGGGGGTCGGGGTCGGGGTCGGGGACGGGGACGGGGCCGGGGTCGGGGACGAACGAGCATGCGGGCAGCGCGGCGCCCGTCCTTGGGGGCGGCTCTGCCGCGACCGGTCAGTCGACCGGCGGGGGTGCCGTGGGTGTGGAAGGACTCGATGGTCTGCAGACCCCACGCCTGGCCCTTGGCGCGCTCCGCCTGGGTCCAGGTGGTCAGCGGCCGGGCACATTGACGGATCCGGCCGTGGCCTCGACGGTGCCCTGCGCGCACACGGCGGCCGACCACACGCTCGGCGAGTTCGTTCTCCACCAGCCGCTGGGCCGGTGCCATCTCCCCGCGCGAAATACCGTGACAGGGGAAGTCGGGATTGCTTCAATGGTCCGGCGGTTCCCCCATCGGACCCCGTCGACCGTTGGAGCGTGCCCGTGCCCCTCTCGCGTCGTGCTCTCGTCTCCACGCTCCCGGCGGCCGCGCTGGCGGCCATGGCCCTGCCACTGCGCGCACGGGCCGCGGGCCCCGCGGCCGGTGATGCGACGGCCGGGGCCGCTCACACCCGGCTGATCGACAACACCGTGGCCGTCTTCGCCGGGACGCGGGAGACCAACGCCCGCCCCGAGGTGCGCGCCAAACTCGCCTCCATCGCCGCGACCGCCCGCTCCCGGCTCACCGCGATGGACCGCGCCGGTCAGGGCGAGCTCTTCCAGGGCCTCGCCCTGGGCACCAGCGACCCCAACCTGGTCACCTCGTTCCAGTACCTCTACGAGATCGCCCTCGCCACCCGCACACCGGACGGCGGCACACCGTCCGGACTCCACGGCGACACCGGTGTCCAGCGGCGCGTCATCGACGGCCTGATATGGCTCCACGAGCGCTATTACGGCGACCAGTCCAAGGGCTACTACGGCAACTGGTTCTCCTGGGAGATCAGCATCTCCACCCACGTCAGCAAGATCCTGGCGCTGCTCGTGGACGAACTCGCCGCCTACCGGCCCGATCTGACCGCCACCTACGTCGCCTCGATGGACGCGTATCTGCGCAACGGCAAGGACGGCGACGTCGACCTCGACTCACGCTTCCACACCGGCGCCAACCTCGCCGACATCACCACCAACCGCGTCCTCCAGGGCGCCGTCCTCGGCGACGACGCCCGGATCGCCAAGGCCCTCGCCGACCAGCTGACCATCCTGGCGACCATCGACCCGTACGAGCTCCGGCACGGGGTCACCGACGGCTTCTACGCCGATGGCTCCTTCATCCAGCACGCGTCCGTGGCCTACACGGGCTCCTACGGCAAGGGCCTGCTCACCCGCGTCGTGCAGACCGTCAAGATGCTCGACGGCACCGGCTACACGACCGGCGACCGGCTGGTCCGCGTCGTCCAGGGGTGGGTGGTGAACGGCTTCGCCCCGCTGATCTTCGAGGGCTGGCTGATGGAGATCGTCAAGGGGCGCGGGGTGTCCCGGCCGGCCACGGGGTACGCCGACGCGGCCGAGGTGGTGGAGGCCGTGGTGGGCCTCTCCGCCCATGCCACCGGCGCCGACGCCACGGCGCTCAAGGGCTATGTGGCGTATCTGCGGCAGACCTCGAAGGCCACGCTCGACCCCTCGGTATTCGTGTCCCCGGTGAGCATCGCGGCCTACGCCGACATCCTCGCCGACTCCTCGGTCCAGGCGAGCGACCTCGGGCCCGCCGAGCGCCATGTGGCGTTCAACGCGATGGACAGAACCGTCCACCGGCGCCCCGGCTACGCCTTCGCCCTGGCCCGGAGCTCGTCCAGGATCAGCCGGTACGAGTACATGAGCGGGGAGAACCTGATGCCCTGGTTCCAGGGGGACGGCGCCCACCATCTGTATCTGTCCGGCCAGGACCAGACCCAGGCGTTCGGCATCGACTACCTCACCACCGTCCCGCCGTACCGCCTGGCCGGTGTCACCGCCCCCGTGGAGACCCGCCGCACGATCCCCGAGCTGTACGGCACGCTCTGGTACGACAACCCCGAGCGTGGCTTCACCTCCTCCTCGGAGGCGCAGAACACCTATGTCTACTTCCCCCGCTCCACCCATCCGTTCTCCGGTGGCGCCGCCCTGGGCCCGTACGGGGTGGCGGGGCTGGTCCAGTCCGACGACGTGGCGTATGCCGCGAAGCAGGCGGGCGACCTCCCCGAGGACTTCGTGGTGTACCGCGCCGCCGACGCCACCAAGTCGTGGTTCCTGTTCGACGACGAGATCGTGGTGCTGGCCGCGGGGGTCGGCGACGCCGCCGGTCGCGCGGTGGCCACGACTCTCGACACCCGGATCGCCGCGCCCTCGGACACCCTCACCCTCACCGGGCGGCTCCGCGGCGGGGCGCCCTGGTCCGGCACCGGCACGGCCCCACTCGCCTGGCTGCGCTACGCCAATGCCACCCTGGCCGCCTCGGTCGGGTATGTCTTCCTCGACGGGCCACCGCCCACCGTCACGCTGGACACCGTCACCCGCAGCCGCCGCGCGGTCCGCCTGGCCAACCCCGACACCCCGGTGACCAAACAGCTCTTCGCCGTCACCGTGGAGCGGGCGGCGGGCGCGCCGCACACCTCGATGGCGTACGCCCTCGTCCCGAATGCCACCGAGCGCCAACTGGGCGGCTACGCCCGTCGCCCGCTGACCGTCCTGGCCAACACCACCCGGCTCCAGGCCGTGGCCCACCGGGGTCTGCGGATCACCGCGCTCAACGCCTTCTCCCCCGGCAGCCACCACGCCGGGCGGCTGTCGGTGCGCGGGCCCGGCTCGGTGATCCTGCGGGAGACGCGCGACGGCGGCGTGGCGGTCGCGGTGTCCGATCCGACCACCGAGCGCGACACGGTCTCGGTCGTCATCCAGGGCGGGAGGATGAGGGCCGTGGCAGTGGACGACGGTGTCCGGGTGGGCCGGGTCCCCGGCGGCACCCGGATCGTCGTCACCACCCGCCACGCCTACGGCCGGAGCCTCACGGCGACGCTGCGCTGAGCCGCGAGGTGCGCAGGTGCTGAGCGCCGGAGCGGACCGCCCACAGGAACACGGCGAGCGCGAGGACGGCCACCGTCACCGTGTCGTACGGCGCCGGGAGGCGGCCGGAACCACCGAAGGTGCCGATTCCCGACAGTACGGTCAGCGCGGCGAGGTGGAAGACCAGCCAGGCGCCGCGCCGCAGCTCCTCCCCCAGCGGCGCGCCTCCGTCCTCGCGGCGCTGCAGCAGGAACAACACGGCGCCGACCAGGACGAAGGGCAGTGCGAGCCGCAGATCGTGCCAGCCGGACCAGTAGACGAACTCGCTGGCCACCACGAAGCTCACCGGGGCGATCCAGCGCACCCCCGGCACCTGGCCCTCGGTCCGCGCCACTCCCCGCTCGCGGTCGTGTGCCCGGAACGCCGCGACGGCCACCGCCGAGGCCGCGTAGATCAGCAGATACATGTCCCCCATCACGCTCACGATGTCCTGCCAGCCGCCGAACGGCAGCATGAAGACGACGATGACCGCGAGGTTGAGCAGCAGCGCCCGGCGCGCCACCCCGGACCAGGGGTGGATGCGCATGAAGAAGCGGGGCAGCAGACCGTTCTTGGCCAGGGCGTACGTATGGCGAGCGTCGATGGCCACGCCCACATAGGCCGATCCGCCCGGTGAGATCACCGCGTCGGCGTAGAGCAGCGTGGCCAGCCAGTGGAGGTTGAGCACCAGGGCGAGCTGCCCGAAGGGCGACTCGAAGTCGACTCCCTTCCAGCCGTGGCCCAGCAGCGACTCGGGCACCGTGTACAGGAACGCCAGCTGGAGCCCGAGGTAGACCAGCACGGCCAGGCCGATCCCGGTGAGCACCGCGGCGGGTACGGTACGGCGCGGATTGCGGGCCTCCCCGGAGAAGTCGAGCGGGGCCTGGAAGCCGTTGACGGAGTACACGATGCCGCCGCCGGCGAGCGCGGTCAGGCAGGCCGCGTAGCCGTACGGGGCGAAACCGCCGTGATCGGTGAGGCGCCCGGAGTGGGTGCCGGACAGGAACAGCGCGGCGATGGTGAGGATGGGGACGACGACCTTGAACACCGAGATCAGGTTGTTCAGCCGGGCGAATATCCGCACGGCGAACCAGTTGAAGGCCGTCAGCACGACACTCAGCGCGACGGCCACCGCGAGCCCCGATGCGCTCAGGGTGCCACCGTTGTAGAGCCCCGGCAGATAGTGGGCGGCGTACTGCATGATCGCGCTGATCTCGGCCGCCGTGCCGCCCACCGAGAGCAGCACCGACCAGCCGATCATCGTGCCGACCAGCCGTCCGCTGGCGTACAGCGGCCAGCGGACGGTGCCGCCGCCCTCCGGGCGGGTGGCGCCGAGCTCCACCATGACCAGCGCGATCAGGGCGCACAGCACACCCGCCCCCATCCAGGACAACAGGGCGGCGGGGCCGGCGGTCTGGGCGGCGTACAGGGCCGCGAACAGCCACCCGGACCCCAGGATGTTGGAGAACCCGATCGCGGTCAGGGCCCAGAATCCGAGGTCCTTGTGGAGTCGTCGCTCCTCGGCGAGCACCGCCGGTGCGGCGATGGACTCCGGTGGGTGGTTCTGCGACACGGTGGCTCGTCTCCTCGGTGGTGCACGAACATGCAAAGGCCCAGCGTGCCATGGGCGCCGACGGGCTCCGTCGACGCGCCCCGGGCCTCGGTGCGGGCCCGTGCGGGGCGATCGACGGAAAAACACACCCCGCCGGAGAGGAATCGGCGCATATCGGGCGGGGGCGTGGTCTCATGCTTCAGGTGTCCTCTCCCTCCCGCCGTGATGTCCTGCGGTCCGCGAGCGGTGCCGTGGCGGCCACGACGTGCGGCGCCGGCTGTGGCCGTCACGCCGACTCCTCGTCGTCCCGGCCGGCCGGTCCCACCGAGGCGCCCTCCTCCGACGCGGCCTCGGACCGGGCCACACCCGCCGGACACGCGCCGCGCGGGCCGGTGCGCTTCCCCGGGCTGCCACCGCACATCGCCCACGGGCCGCGCGGCGGAGACGCGGTGGCCCTCACCTTCCACGGCCAGGGCGACGCGGAGCTCGCCCGCACGCTGCTGTCCGCGGCCGAACGGGCGGGGGCACGTGTCACCGTCCTCGCCGTCGGCACCTGGCTCGACGAACATCCGGAGATGGCCCGGCGGGTCCTGGACGGCGGCCATGAGCTGGGCAACCACACCATGCGGCACCGCGCCGTGTGCGCCCTGCCCGCCGCCGAGGCGTACGCGGAGATCGCCGAGTGCGCCGACCGGCTGCGCCGCCTCACCGGGGCCATCGGCAGCTGGTTCCGGCCGTCGCGGGCCCGGACCGCCACGGACCTCGTGACCCGCCTCGCGGCCCGCGCCGGATACCCACATGTCCTCTCCTACGACGTGGACTCGCTCGACTTCCAGGACCCGGGGCCGGACGCGGTGCGGGAGGCGGTCCTCGGCCAGGTCCGCGCCGGTTCCGTGGTCAGCCTGCACTTCGGCCACCCCGGGACCCTGACCGCGCTGCCCGCGGTCCTCGACGGTCTGCGCCGGCGCGGTCTGCGCGCGGTCACCACGACGCAGCTGATGCACTCCGATGGCGTAGCAGCGACGGCGGGGCCCGGGAGGCGTACCGAGACTGGGTGAGACGCCGGGCGGCCGCCCGCGGTGTGCCCGTACGGGACCGGAGGAGACACCATGCCCCGGAGCGGAGGAGACCCCATGCACCACCGCAAGGACCTCGGACTGCTCGCCCTGCGCCTCGGCGTGGGCGGGGTGCTGGTCGCGCACGGCGCGCAGAAGCTCTTCGGCTGGTGCGGGGGCGATGGCCTGGACCGTACCGCCGAGGCCATGGAGGCGATGGGCTTCCGCCCGGGGCGGGCCAGCGCCGTGGCGGCCGGGCTGGGCGAGGCGGGCGGCGGGCTGCTGCTCGCGCTCGGCTTCGCCACTCCCGCGGCCGGGGCGGCGGCCGCGGGGACGATGGCGGGGGCGGTGTCGGTGAACGCGCCGGCTGGGTTCTTCGCCCAGTCCGGGGGCTATGAGTTCGCGGCCCTGCTGGGCTGTTCGGCGGCGGCGCTCGGGATCTCGGGGCCAGGCCGCTACTCCCTCGACCACCTCACCTGCCATGTGCTGGACCGGCCGTGGCTGATCCCGACGGCGTTCACCACGAGCGCGCTGGCGGCGGCCGCGGTGATCAAGCGCAGGATGGCGGTGACGGCGGAGCGTGAGCTCGCCGAGGAGGAGGAGCTGGAGTAGGGGCCCCTCCGCCTGAGTGGAGACCCACGCACCCGGATACAGACCCATCCGCCCGGGGAGAGATGCGTTCACCCCGCCTCGTATCACCTCTCCGACAGGTGACGCACGGCGTGCGTGGGACGGTCTGGAGCGGCGCCTGGCCAAGGGTCCCGTCATCGGCGTCCCCACGGTCACGCTGGACGGCGGGCGCGATCCGTTCACCCCGGCCGGGGGCGGCGCCGCGTACCGGGACACGTTCTCGGGCCCGTACGCCCACCGGACCCTGAAGGGCATCGGCCACAATGTGCCCCAGGAGGCCGCGGAAGGCCAGGTCCGAAGGGGGGCAGGGGATGGCGGAGTTCGAGGTGGCCACGGGCGCCGCGGAGCTCCCCGGCGGCGACGAGCGGCGCCGCGAGGCCGCGGTGCGGACCGCGTTCGAGGGGCTGCTGCAGATCCGCAGGCTGATGAACGCCGGCGCCACCGATCCCGAAGGGGTGCCCGCCGAGTGGGAGCGGCGTCAACCGGTGCGGGCCGTGGCCCTGGCGCTGGAGGCGGCCGGCGTTCCGCCGTCGGCCGTCGACGCGGAGGGCCGCCGTACGGCGACCGGATACTGCCTCGGCGCGGCGGAGCGGGCCGGGGTGGTGCGGGTCGAGTGGCTGGGGCCGCCGGGAAGTGGCGCCGGGTACGCGGCGGAGGACGCGCTGCGCAACTGCGCGGACGTACTGCGGCGGCTGGGCTGGGACGCGCTGGAGTACCGGGGGCCGCGCCGCCACCGTTACCTCGAGGTCGAGCCGCCCCCGGGAGGCGGCGGCTGACGCCACGTCGCCTCCCGGGGCGGGTCGCTCACGCGTTGGGGTCGAAGGGGATCTCGGACGGCTTGGCCTTCGCGAGGTGGGAGTTGAGCGCGCTGTCCTTGAGACCGAAGGTGGCGCTGCCGAAGTCGGCCTGGCTCAGCTTGTCGCGCAGCCCGGCGGGGTAGCCGTTCCAGCCGACCAGCGCGGGGTACTGCCAGGTGTGGTAGTGGTTCTCCGGCGGCTCGTCGTTGGAGTTCGCCGGGCGGAAGCAGTGGGTGCTCAGGCCGTCCTTGTGGTACACGACCTTGGGGTGGGTGCCGTCCCAGCGGATCTGGTCCCGGCTGTAGATGTCGAAGTTGCCGTGGGCCGAGGTGGCGACGTACTTGGCCTCGTTGTTCTGCACCCACACCACGACGTGTTCCCAGTCGTGGCGGTGGCCGCCGAGACCGCTCCCGGCCACGGCCTGGTCCTTCTCGAAGTACAGGCCGTAGATGATCGCGCACCAGCCGTTGTTGCACTTGGAGCGGGAGTATCCGTTGGTGTTGTCCAGGTCCCAGGAGTCGCGGCACTGGCCGTTGAGGGCGCCGCTCGGGTTGAGCCCGCCCGCGATCGTCCCGTCGGGGCCGATGGCGGGCGTGGGGTAGCAGCCGTCGGTGTCGTAGTCGAACGCCGGCTGGAACGTCTGCTCCGTGCCGTCCGCGTTGGCGGGCAGGGCCTTGGGCGGGTCCGCGAGCGCACTGCCCGGGAAGGCCACGACCAGCGCGATGGCGCTGCCGAGGACGGCGGACACTCTGCCGATCCGCGAACTCTTCTTCACTGCGTCCTCCTGAACGACCGCGGCGTGACCGCACGCCGGGAAGGTGGGGGGTTGGCATGCTCAGGTCAGCATGATCGCATTCCTTGAGCGGCGGCGGGAGATGTCGCCGTGATGAAGAGTCAGCCAACAGCTATAGCAGGGGTGGTGGGGCGGGATGAAGGAGGGTGCGGTCACCGGGCGGGGGAAGTCGGTCGTACCGCAACCGCTGCCGCGTGGCCGCCCGCACCTCCGATCACCCCCGACAGCTCCACCGGCAACCTCGGCTTCCGCCGCGTCCGCGACACCTGAGCCCTCTTTTATTCCGGGGTGTTGACGAAATAGATGGGCGTGCGCATGCTGGTCGGCATGCACCCCCATCAGGACGGCCCGCTGGCCCGGCTGCGGCGGGGACACGAAGACTTGGTACTGGATCTGTTGCGCAAACACGGCCCGCTCAGCCGGGCCGAACTGGGGCAGCACAGCGGGCTCTCCCGGACCACCCTCAGCGATATCGTCGCCGAGCTGATCGAGAGCGGCGCCGTGGTCGCCACGGCGCCCGGAGCGGCCCCGCGCAGGCGGGGGCGGCCGGTGGAGGCGCTGACGCTCAACCCCAGCGCGGGCCAGGCCATCGGCATCGACTTCGCCCGCCGGGCGGTGCATGTCTCCGCGGTCAACGTGGCCCACGAGGTGATCGGTTCGGCCAGTGAGCCGCACGACCCGGGGCTGCCCTGGGAGGAGCGGATCGCCCTGGCCGAGCGGCTGGTCGGCACGCTCGCCGACGGCGCCCTGCGGCTGGGCGCGCTGAACGCCATCGGGGTGGGCGTGGTCGGCCCGGTACAGGACCCCGACTCGGGCCCCGCGCAACCCTGCCCCTCCACCGATCTGCCCGCCCTGCTGCGCAAGCGTTTCGAGGCCCCGGTGCTGGTGGACAACAACACCCGGCTCGCCGCGCTCGCCGAGGCCACCTGGGGCGCCGCGGCGGGCGGTCAGGACGTGCTGTATCTGCGGCTGTCGCACGGTGTGGGCGGTGGTCTGGTGGTGGCCGGCTCGCTGCACCGCGGGGCGTACGGCCTGTCCGGCGAGTTCGGGCATATCGCGGTCGAGTCGGGCGACGGACGATGTTCGTGCGGCGCCATCGGCTGCCTGGAAACGGTGGCCTCGGTGGGCGCCGTGCTCGCCGCCTACCGCCGCGCGGGCGGCCACGCGGACGGCCTGGCCGCGCTCCTCGGGGCGCTGGAGGCCGGCGATCCGGTGGCGCTGCGCACGCTGGAGGCGGCCGGCACCCACATCGGCACCGTGCTGGCGGCGGTGTGCAACGCGGTCGGCCCCGGGGTGATCGTGCTCGGTGGCGAGCTCGCCGCGGCCGGTCCACCGCTCTTCGAGCCGGTCGAACGGGCGCTGCGCGCACACATCATGCCGATCTCACGGGACCGTGTGGACCTGAGGCCGGCGGCGCTCGGCGAAGCCGGTGGCGCCCTGGGCGGTATCGCCCTTGTCCTGCGTGAATCCCCCCTGCTCAGCCATTACCCGGCCCGTCCGGGCTGATCCGGTCCGGTCCCGGGCCGAAGAGGAGGACCCATGTACCCCGCGAGGCGTCCATGACGGTGGTCACCGCACCCGAGAAGACCCCCACGACACCACAAGCGCCACGCGGCGCACGACGCACCGTCCACCCCCTCGTGTTCAATCTGATCGCCCTCGTCCTGGCCATCGCCGTCTGGGCGCTGACCGCCGCGGCGGGGCTCGCGGACATCCCCGGACCGCTCTCCGTGAGCTCCCGGGCACGTGAACTGCTCTCCGACGGAACCCTCACCGAGGACGCGCTGGCCAGCCTCCAGCGGGTGCTCCTGGGCTTCGCGCTCGGCACCCTGGTCGCCGTGCCGGTGGGCTTTCTGATGGGCTGGTATCCGGTGGCCCGGGGCCTGCTGGAGCCGTACGTCCAGTTCTTCCGCACCATCCCGCCCCTCGCGCTGATCCCGCTGGTGATCGTGTTGATGGGCATCGGCGAGACACCGAAGATCTTCGTCATCTTCCTGGCGGCGTTCATGTCCTGTGTGGTGGCCGCCTTCCAGGGGGTGACCGGAGTGGACCGAACGCTGATCGACGCGGCGCGGGTGCTCGGCGCCTCGGACCGGACCGTCTTCCTCAAGGTGGTCATCCCGGCGTCCACGCCGTTCATCCTGGTGGGCATGCGCATCGGGCTCGGCGCGGCCTGGGCGACCGTGGTGGCGGCCGAGATGATCGGCGCCCAGAAGGGTCTCGGCTTCGAGATGGTCCACGCCCAGACCTACTACGACGTTCCCACGATCTTCGTGGGTCTGATCAGCATCGGTGTCATCGGCCTGGTCATGGACCGGCTGTTGCTGCTGGCCGAACGCCGTCTCACCGCGTGGCAGGAGCGTCGATGAGCCCCAAGATCTCTTTCCGGGACGTGGTCAAGACGTACCCGATGAAGAACACCACCTTCACCGCCCTCGGCCAGGTCTCCCTGGACATCGGGGACCGGGAGTTCGTCGCGGTCGTCGGCCCGTCCGGCTGCGGCAAGTCCACCTTGCTGTCCATGGTGGCCGGACTGGTGGAGCCCACCTCGGGCACGGTCACGGTGGACGGCGCGCCCGTCACCGGGCCGGGGCCGGACCGTGGGGTGATCTTCCAGCAGTACGCGCTGTTCCCGTGGCTGACGGTGCGCGGCAACGTCGAGTTCGGGCTGAAGCTGGCACACGTCCCCGCCGCGGAGCGACGTCGGCGCGCCGATCACGCCATCGAGCTGGTCGGGCTCGCCGACTTCGCCGACGCCCTGCCCAAGACCCTCTCCGGGGGGATGAAACAGCGCTGCGCCATCGCCCGGGCCTACGCCGTGGACCCCGAAGTCCTGCTGATGGACGAGCCGTTCGGGGCGCTGGACGCACTGACCCGGGTGCAGTTGCAGGACCAGCTGCTGGACACCTGGACTCAGGAGCGGCGCACCGTCCTGTTCATCACCCATGACGTCGACGAGGCGGTGTACCTGGCCGGGCGGGTGGTCGTGATGGCCGCCAGGCCCGGCCGGATCCACCGGGTCATCGACGTGGACCTCCCCTATCCGCGGACCGAGGAGATCCGGCTCTCCGCGGAGTTCGCGCGCATTCGCAACGACGTCTGGACCCACGTCTACCACCAGTCTCCGGCCGGCTCCGCCGCCTGACCGCACTCCCCAACCGCACTGATTCTTCGAAGGGACTCACCCGAGATGAGGATGAGCCGACGCGACTTCATGATCTCACTTTCCGCGACCGGGGCGGCACTGTCGGTGGCGGCGTGTTCGTCCTCCGGCAGCGGCGGCGGCTCCGCGGTCAGGTTCGGCTATATCGCCGACTACAACGGCGCGAGCCTGCTGGCCATCGCCGAGGAGCGGGGCCTGTGGAAGAAACACGGCCTGACCGCCGAGCCCAAGGTGTTCGTCAACGGCCCGGTCCAGATCCAGGCCCTGCGCACGGGCAATCTGGACTACGGCTACATCGGCCCTGGCGCCCTGTGGCTGCCCGCCTCCGGCAAGGCCACCATCGTGGCCGTCAACACCCTCACCTACGCCGACCGGGTCATCGCCAGGCCCGGTATCACCTCGATCCAGGGTCTGAGGGGGAAGAAGGTCGGCGTCCCCGAGGGCACCTCCGGTGAGATGGCGCTCAATCTGGCGCTCCAGAAGGCCGGGATGACGATGAAGGACATCTCGAAGGTGGTGATGGACGCGCCCACCGTGGTCTCCGCGTTCTCCTCCGGGCAGATCGACGGCGCCGGGATCTGGTATCCGCTCATCGACACCATCAAGGAGAAGGTGCCGGGGATGAAGGAGGTGGCGAGCACCGAGGACCTCCCCGGCTCCTCCTTCCCCACCGCGTTCGTCTCCGCCGCCAAGGCGAAGCCGGAGCGCGATCAGAAGGTCGTGAAGGTCCTCCAGGAGGCCAACGACTGGCGGGCCGCACACCCCGAGGAGTCCATCGCGCTGGCGGCGAAGCTGCTCAAGGTCGATGAGGCGAAGGTCGCGGCGGACGCGAAGCATGTGAAGACGATGACGACCGCCGAGCTGGTGGCCAGAACCAAGGACGGCACCGTCGGGAAGTGGCTGGACGGCATGAGCCGCTTCTTCGTCCGGACCGGGCAGTTGCCGAAGTCCCCCGATCCGTCCACGTTCTACGCCGGTGACCTCTACACGAAGGCGGCCGCCCGATGAACCTGCTGTTCCTGATGACCGACCAGCACCGCGTCGACACCCTCGGCTGTTACGGCAATCCGCATGTGGCCACGCCGAACCTCGACCGGCTGGCCGCGACCGGCACCCGCTTCGACCGCTTCTACACCCCCACCGCCATCTGCACCCCGGCCCGCGCCAGTCTGCTCACCGGACAGGCCCCCTTCCGCCACCGGCTGCTGGCCAACTACGAGCGCAACGTCGGCTATCTGGAGGATCTGCGCGAGGACGCGTTCACCTTCCCCGGCGCCCTGGCCGAGCGTGACTACCAGCTCGGGCTGGTCGGCAAGTGGCATGTCGGCACCCACCGCAACGCCGCCTCGTACGGCTTCGACGGGCCCGATCTGCCCGGCTGGCACAACCCCGTGGACCACCCGGACTACGCGGCGTATCTGAAGGAGCGGGGCCTGCCGCCGTACCGGATATCCGATTCCGTACGCGGCACCACGCCCAACGGCAATCCGGGCAATCTGCTGGCGGCACGGCTGCACCAGCCGGTGGAGGCCACCTTCGAGCACTACCTGGCCACCCGCGCCATCGAGCAGCTGGAGCGGTACGCCGCCGACGGGCGGCCGTTCTTCCTGGCCACCCACTTCTTCGGGCCGCATCTGCCGTATCTGCTGCCCGACGCCTACTTCGACGCTTACGACCCCGACCTGGTGGACCTGCCCGCCTCGATCGCCGAGACCTTCGAGGGAAAGCCACCGGTACAGCGCAACTACAGCGCCCACTGGACCTTCGACACCATCCCCATCGAAGTCACCCGCAAGCTGATCGCGGTCTACTGGGGCTATGTCACGCTGATCGACGAGCAGATCGGGCGCATCCTCACCCGCCTGGACGAGCTCGGTCTTACCGATGACACCTCGGTGTTCTTCACCGCCGACCACGGCGAGTTCACCGGCGCCCACCGGCTGCACGACAAGGGCCCGGCGATGTACGAGGACATCTACCGCATCCCCGGCATCATCCGGGTCCCCGGGGCGGCCCCGCAGGTGCGCCAGGAGTTCGTCAGCCTCACCGACTGCACGGCCACCATCCTGGATCTCGCGGGCTGCGACACCTCACCGGCCGTGGACAGCCGAAGCCTGGTGCCGCTGGTGCGGGGCGAACACCCACGGTGGCCGGCCGAGTTGCTCGCCGAGTTCCACGGCCACCACTTCCCGTATCCGCAGCGGATGATCCGCGACGAGCGCCACAAACTCATCGTCAATCCCGAGTCGGTCAACGAGCTGTACGACCTGGACACCGACCCCCATGAGCTGACCAACCGCTATGAGCACCCCGAGCTGCTGCCCGTGCGCCGCCGCCTGATGCGCCGCCTGTACGACCTGCTGCGGGAGCGCGGCGACAACTTCTACCACTGGATGACCCCGATGTTCGACATCGGCGACCTGGACTACGACCCGAGCCTGAGCTCCTTCGAGCCGGAAGGGACCGCGTAGATGAGACCGAGCCGTAGACGGAGCCCGCGACGCGGCCCTGGCACCCTCGTGGCCGCGCTGCTGTGCGCGCTGCTGGCCGGGCTGTTGCCCGCGGCCCAGGCGACGGCCGCCCAGGGCACGGCGCCAGAACACACCACGACGGCCCACCAGGCGACCACCTATCACAACCCCCTCACCGCCGGAGTGGTCGACACCTTCCCCGACCCGGTGATGATCCGGGGCAAGGACGGCCTGTGGTACGCGTACGGCACCCAGAACCCGGTGTTCCAGAGCAAGGGCGAGGACGGTGAGCGGATGCTGCCCATCCTCCGCTCGGCCGACCTGGCGCACTGGAGTTACGCCGGGGAGGTCTTCACCCCGGAGACCAAACCCGCCTGGCACAAGGGCGCCCGGCTGTGGGCCCCCGACATCCGCTATGTGGACGGCCACTACAACCTCTACTACTCGGTGTCCTCCGAGAACACCGTCGGAGTGGCCACCGCGCCCACCCCCACCGGCCCCTGGACCGACCGGGGAGCCGTGCTGCCCTCGCCGAGCGGCTGCGCCACCGGCAACATCGACCAGGCCCAGTTCACGGACGAGGGCGGTCAGCCGTATCTGTACTGGGGCAGCTACGACACGATCTGCGTGGCGAAGATGAACGCCGCCCGCACCCGTATCGAGGGCGCGGTGACCGAAGTGGCCCAGAGCCGCCGGATGGAGGGCGGGTTCGTCGTCCGGCGCGGTGGCCACTACTACCTGTTCTACTCCGACGCGGGCTGCTGCGACGGCGCCTACAGCGGCTATCAGGTCAAGGTCGGCCGGGCGACCAGCCCGACCGGGCCCTTCCTGGACGACGAGGGCGTCCCGCTGACGGCCGCCACCAGCAAGGGCGGTGTGGTGCTGACCGCCAACGGCAACGGCTGGATCGGCCCCGGCCACAACGCCCTCCAGACCGATCTCTCCGGCCAGGACTGGCTCGTCTACCACGCCATCTCCTCCGACGACCCGGATCTGAAACCGGCCGCGGGCGGCACGCTGAAGCTGTCCAAGCGGCCGATGCTGATGGACCGGCTGGACTGGATCGACGGCTGGCCGGTGGTACGGGCCGGGGCCGGCGCCTCCCAGGGCGCGCAGCGGGCCCCGGTGGCCTCCTGGGCCGCGGGCGGCACCTTCAACGACGGCTCGCTGAAGGGGTGGCACGGCGGTGGCGGCTCCGGCACGGAGGGCTGGAGCGTCGGACACGAGCAGGACGCGCGGGGCTTCGTCACCCCGCGCGGGAATCCCACCGGCCCCGCCCATCTGGTCTCGGACCGGTCCGCCCCGGCGGCCCGGCGCGCCGAGGCCGATCTGCGGGTCACCTCGGCCACCGGCGCGGCCGGGCTGCTGGCCGGCTACACCGGCCCGGACGACTTCGTGGTGGCGTGGCTGGACCGGCGGCGCAACGCACTGGTGACGGACGTACGGGTGGACGGCCGCAGCCGTGGCACCCGTACGACCCCGCTGCCGCCCGACTTCGCCTGGGACACCTGGCACAACGTGGCGGCGGAGATCCGCGGCACCCGGATGACCGTGGAGGTGAGCGCGGACCGGCTGCGGGACGCGGTGGCCACCCAGGAGCGGCCACTGCCCGCGGCGGCGGTCCGCTCCGGCAAGGTCGGCGTGGCCGCCCGCGGCGCCGGTGCGGCGGCCGACAACGTGGGGGCCGCGGCGCTCCACACACCGGTCACCAGCCGCGTCCCCGACCCTGTGCCGGGCCCGCTGCTGCCCGCCTACAGCGATGACTTCGACACCGCCACCGTCCCCGGCACCACCGCGGATTCGCCGTGGTCCTGGGTGCGCGGACCGGCGTCCGGGGTCACGATGTCCGATGGCGCCCTGTCCTGGCCCACTCAGGGTGCCGAGCTCTATCTCGGCACCAATACCGCGTCGGTGCTGACCCGGGACGCTCCCCCGGGCGACTACACCGTGGAGACCAGGCTCCGGTTCGCTCCGGGGCGGGCCAATCAGCAGGCCGGGCTGGTGCTGTACGGAAACGACGACCGCTACTACAAGCTGGTGCACGCGGTCCTCCCGGTGAGCCACGCGGACGGGAAGGCCACCCATGTCACCGAGTTCGCGAAGGAGGGCGAGCGTCCCACCACCACACCGCCGACGCCGGTGGCCTACGGGCCGATGTTCGGCGGCCCGCCCGCGGACACGCTGTGGATGCGGCTGTCGTACCACGCCGACACCGCGCGGGACGAGACCGAGGTGCGCGCCGCCACCAGCACGGACGGTGTGCACTGGGTCCACACCGGCGTCTGGACCCTGCCGAGCGTGAGCGAGCTCAGGATCGGCCTGGTCGCGCAGAACACCGCGGGCGCGCTCGCGCGGTTCGACTATCTGCGCACCTATCGCGGCTGACGTGCCGAGTGGGCCCCCGTCCTATGCTGATCACCGTTGTTGACGCGAGACGGGGGCCACTTCGGTGGCCGGAAAAGGTGAGAGAGCGTGGCCAAGCCTGTACGTGCGGCTATCGGGGACGTGTGGATCACATGTGTGTTCTGCAAGGGCGACCTCTTCCGGGATCGCGAGGTGAAGCTCAACAGCACCGGCATGGAGCTGTTCAAGGTCGGCTGGGCCAACGAGTCGGCCACCGGGCTGATCTGCTGGAACTGCGGCTATGTGCACCTTTTCGCCAACAAGGACGTCGAGCTGTACAAGGTGAAGAAGGGCGAGTTCTAGCCAGGCCCACCGGCGGCCGCCCGAGGTCGTGGCAAAAGTTGCTGCGCGGGATCTTTACATCGATGTAAACGGGTGATGGCATACCCCTGCCCGGTCAAAGCCCCGCCCTCCCGGAGATCCCATGGCCCATCTGGACATCACCTCGCCCGAGGTCTCGAACGACGTTCCACGACCCGAATATCCCCGGCCCAGTTTCGTCCGTGAGGACTGGCTCAATCTCAACGGCACCTGGCAGTTCGCCTTCGACCCCGGCGACAGCGGACTCGAGCGCGGTCTGGTCCACCAGGAGCTGGACGGGCGGATCCTGGTCCCGTTCTGCCCCGAGTCCGAGCTGTCGGGGATCGGGGACACCGACTTCCACCCCGCGGTCTGGTACCGGCGCACGGTCCGGATACCGGCGGACTGGGCCGGCCGGCGGGTGCTGCTGCACTTCGGGGCCGTCGACCACGACGCCACCGTCTGGGCCGACGGCCGCGAAGTGGCCCGGCACAGCGGCGGCTTCACCTCCTTCACCGCCGACCTCGGCGAGGTGGCGGACGCGGCCGGCGGCGACGCGGAGGTGGTGATCGTGGTACGGGCCCGGGACGCCCGCCACGGCCCCCAGGCACGCGGCAAGCAGGCCACCGACTACGCCAACAGCGACTGCCACTACACCCGCACCACCGGCATCTGGCAGACGGTGTGGGCGGAGCCGGTGTCCGAGGTCCATCTGCGCAGGCCGCGCATCACCCCCGACCTCGCGTCCGGGGCCTTCCACCTCGAACTGCCGCTCAGCGCCAACCGCCCGGGCCACCGGATCACGGCCCGGGTGAGCGACGCGGACGGCCGGACGGTGGCCGAGGCGAGCGTGCGGGCCGACCTCGATCTGGCCCCCCGTATGGTGCTCACGCTGCCCGAGGACCGGCGCCGCCCGTGGTCTCCGGAGGACCCCCATCTGTACCGGGTGCGGATCGAGCTGCTGGACGGCGCCGGCGAAGCCGTGGACCGCGCCGAGTGCACCGCCGGGCTGCGGTCGGTGGCCATCGACGGCAAGCGGCTGCTGCTCAACGGCCGCCCGGTCTTCCAGCGGCTCGTCCTGGACCAGGGCTGGTACCCGGACGGGCTGATGACCGCGCCCGACGACGCCGCCCTGGTCCGGGACATCGAGCTGTCGCTGGCCGCGGGGTTCAACGGGGCGCGGCTGCACCAGAAGGTGTTCGAGGAGCGGTTCCTGCACCACGCGGACCGGCTCGGCTATCTCGTCTGGGGCGAGTTCGGCGACTGGGGAGCCAGTACCGGGCGTACCACCGGCGACAACCAGCGGCCCACCGCCGGATTCATCGCCCAGTGGCTGGAGGCCGTGGAGCGCGACTACTCCCATCCGTCGATCGTGGGCTGGTGCCCGCTCAACGAGACACACCAGGAACTCCACGACCGGCAGACCGTCCTGGACGATGTCACCCGGGGCATGTTCCTGGCCACGAAGGCCGCCGACACCTCCCGTCCGGTCCTGGACGCCTCCGGCTACTCCCACCGCGTGGCCGAGACCGATGTCTACGACTCGCACAGCTACGAGCAGGACCCGGAGGCGTTCCGCCGCCAGATGGCCGGGCTGGACAAGGACGACCCGTATCTCAACCCCGACAACCGGGGGAACCCCGGAAGGAAGGACACCGACGCGGTGTGGTCGCTGCCCTACCGCGGCCAGCCCTACTTCTGCAGCGAGTTCGGCGGCATCTGGTGGAATCCGGAGGAGGCGGACGGAGCGGCCGGTGACGACCGCGAGGTGTCCTGGGGATACGGGCAGCGGCCGCGCACCGAGGAGGAGTTCCACACCCGCTTCGCGGGGCTGACCGGGGCGCTGCTCGACGACCCCCTGATGTTCGGCTACTGCTACACCCAGCTCACCGATGTGTTCCAGGAACAGAACGGCGTCTACCGCTTCGACCGGAGCCGCAAGCTGGACGTGGCGCGGCTGCGCGCGGCCCAGCAGCGCCCCGCCGCCTTCGAGCGGCCGGCCGGCGAGGAGGTGCGATGAGCGGCCTGACACGGCGCGGTCTGCTGAGGGGCGCGGTGTACGGGGCGGGGGCCGCCGTGTCGGCGTCCGCGCTCAGTGGCTGCGGTTCGATCGCCGGAAGCGTGCGGAGCGCCGACGAGATCGAGTACTGGACCCTGTTCACCGGCCCCGACGGCGAACTGATGAAGACCATGACGCGGAACGTGGAGAAGCGCGTCCCGGGTCTCAAGGTCAGGACGACGGTGCTGGACTGGGGCCCGCCGTACTACACCAAGCTGGCGATGGCCTCGGCCGGTGGCCGTTCGCCGGATGTGGCGATCATGCATCTGACCCGGCTGGCGGGCTACGCCCCCGGTGGTCTGCTCGACCCGTGGGACATGGATCTGCTGGCCGAGTTCGGCCTGAAGCGGGACGACCTCAACAAGACGCTCGTCAAACGGAGTCTGTACCAGGGCACGCCGTACGCCATTCCGCTGGACACCCACCCCTTCGTCGTGTTCTTCGACCGGGACGTCATGGACAAGGCGGGTCTGCTCACGGGTGACGGGCAGCTGGTGCCCTTCGAATCGCCGAAACACGCCCTGGAGCTGATGGACAAGCTCCGCAAGGACAGCGGCAAGCTCGGGCCCATCTTCGGCCACGCCAACGACGCGGCGATGGGCTGGCGGATGTTCTGGTCGCTGTTCAGCCAGACCGGCGCCACCTTCGACCTCACGGGGAAGAAGGCCGAGATCGACGAGGACACCGCCGTCGAGGTGGTGCGCTTCATGGCCGACCTGGCGCGCGACAGCCGCACCATGGACGTCACGACGGCGATCGCCGTCTTCGCGAACGGCCGCTCGCCGATGATCTTCTCGGGCGAGTGGGACATGGCCACCTACAAGTCGACCCTGAAGGACAAGCTGGGCGGCGCCCCCCTCCCCACCTTCTACGACCGTCCGGCCGGGGCCTCGGACAGCCACGCCCTGGTGCTGCCGCACCAGGACGACCCGGATCCGGAGCGCAGGCGGCGCGCCCACCGGTTCGTGGCCGAGCTGGTCCGGTCCGGGCTGACCTGGGCGACGGCGGGCCACATCCCCGCGTACACACCGGCCGTCTCGTCCCCGCGGTACGCACGCTTGCGCCCGCAGTCCGAGTACGCGGGCGCCGCGAAACAGCTCGTGCTCGATCCGCCGGTGTGGTTCGCGGGTTCCGGCTCGGACTTCCAGACCCGGATGTGCCAGGCGCTCGATCCCGCGCTCGGCGGCTCGTCGTCCGCGCAGAGCGCGGTGCGCTCGATGGTCTCCCAGATCAACACCCTGCTGGCCCAGCCGAATCCGGCCTGATCGCGACGGAGTCGCAAGGGAAAGGAGCAATGTCATGGCTTCCGTCTCCACGCCCGCGCGGCGGGCCGCTGCCGGGTCCCGGCGCACCGGATTCCGGCGGGCCGCCGCCACGGACCGGCCTCGGTCGGGTGGCGCCGGGTGGCTCTTCGCCACCCCCTTCCTGGTGTTCTTCACGCTCTTCCTCATCGTGCCGATCGGCATCGGCCTGTGGATGAGCTTCACCGACGCCAGCCTGACCGGGCACGGTGACAACGCCTTCGTCGGCCTGGACAACTACACCGAGGCGTTCGGCGACAGCCAGGTGTGGCAGACCCTCGGCAACACGGTCTGGTTCACCGTCCTGACCACCGTCCCCCTCGTGCTCGTCGCCCTGGTGATGGCCCTGCTGGTGTACACGGGGATGCCGGGGCAGTGGCTGTGGCGGCTGGCCTTCTTCGCCTCGCATCTGCTGCCGGTCGCGGTGGTCTACCAGATCTGGAGCATGCTGTTCCAGCCGGACCGGGGGATGCTCAACGGCCTGCTGAAGATCTTCGGGATCGATGGCATCGCCTGGCTGACGGACGAGAAGTACGCGATGTGGTCCATCGCGCTGGTGACCCTGTGGTGGACGGTGGGGTTCAACTTCCTGCTCTATCTGGCCGCGCTGCAGGCGATCCCCGACCACCTCTACGAGGCGGCCGCGCTGGACGGCGCCGGGGCGTGGCGCCGGCTGTGGTCGGTCACCCTGCCGCAGCTGCGCCGGACCACCGGGCTGATCGCGGTGTTGCAGGTGATGGCGTCGCTGAAGGTGTTCGACCAGATCTACCTGCTGACCAAGGGCGGCCCGAACGGGGCCACCCGGCCGATCCTGGAGTACATCTACGACACCGGCTTCACCAACTACCGGCTCGGCTATGCCTCGGCGGTGTCGTATGTGTTCTTCGGGCTCATCATCATCCTCTCGATCGCCCAGCTGAAGATCTTCTCGCGCAGGGAGGACTGATCGCGCCATGACCACCGAGACACTCTCCCCCCGTACCCCCGGAAAGCCCCGGTCGACCATGCCCCGGGAGGTGGTCCGGCGGCGCCGCTACGGCGGCCATGTCTGGCACCCCATGCTCGGAACGGGTCCCCTCCCCCGTGTGCTGACGCTGCTGGCGCTGGCGCTGATGACGGTGATCTGGCTGGTGCCGTTCGGCTGGGGGGTGGACACCTCGTTCAAGACGGAGGTCGACGCGAGCGCGTCGGGCGCCGACTGGATCCCCAAGGCGGGCTTCACCCTCGACGCCTACCGGACCATCTTCGGCCAGGGCAATCTGCCGGTGTGGGCGGTGAACAGCGTCGTGATCGCCGTGTGCGTCACGGCCATCACCGTGGCCATCTCGGCGATGGCTGCGTACGCGTTCTCGCGCACGCTCTTCCGCGGCCGCCGGGTGCTCTTCGCCGTCACCGTCGCCTCGATCATGGTGCCGCCACAGATCCTGATCGTGCCGCTGTTCCGGCAGATGCTCGCGATGAACCTCGTCGACACCTACGCGGCGGTGATCCTGCCGCAGGTGGTGGCGCCCGCGATGGTGTTCATCCTGAAGAAGTTCTTCGACGGCATTCCGCGGGAGCTGGAGGAGGCGGCCCGGATCGACGGGGCGGGCAGCTTCCGGGTGTTCTGGAGTGTGGTGCTGCCGCTGTCCCGGCCGATCCTGGCGGCCGTGGCGATCTTCGTCTTCATCAACACCTGGAACAACTTCCTCTGGCCGTTCATCAGCACGAGCGATCCGCAGCTGATGACGCTGCCGGTGGGGCTGTCGACCGTGAAGGACTCCACCGGGCTCCGGAACGCCCAGGAGTCGGCCGCCTCGATCCTCGGCTCCATCCCGCTGCTCATCGTCTTCATGCTGTTCCAGCGCCAGATCGTGAAGTCGGTGGCCACCACGGGTCTGGGAGGTCAGTGAGCGGTAGGGGCGATGCCGCCCTCGGTGGACTCGCGGGTGTGGAGGGTGTGGCCGACGACGACCTCCTGGGCCGGACGGTCCGGTGTCTCGATCCGCTCCAGCAGCAGATCGACGGCGTGCCGGGCGATGGCGCCCTTGTCCGGTGCCACGCTGCTCAGGCTCGGTGTGCTGTAGCGGGCGGCCTCGATGTCGTCGAAGCCCATCACGGCCATGTCGTCCGGCACCCGCAGTCCGCGCTCGTACAGGGTCCGCAGCGCGCCGAGGGCGAGCGCGTCGTTGAAGCAGAACACGGCGTCCGGCGGTGCGGGCCGGTCCAGCAGCGCCGCCATCGCCCGGGCACCCTCGCCCAGGTGGTAGCGGGGGGTCTCGCACTCCAGGAGGGGGTCCGGCGGCAGCCCGGCCTCCTCCAGGGCCTGGCGGTAGCCGGTCCTGCGCAGCAGCGGTGTGCCGATGTACGGCTCGGGCTGGAGGCCGATGGCGGCGATCCGGCGGCGTCCGCCGGCCACCAGATGGGCCACGGCCTCCTTGGCCGCGGCCACGTTGTCGATCACCACATGGTCGGCGAGGCCGCCGCTGGGGCGTTCGCCGATGAGGACGAGCGGCACGGTGCCCAGGTGGTTGGCCAGGGCGCTGCCGTGCAGGGCGAGCGGGCTCACCACCATGCCGTCCACGACCTGGTCGCCGAGGCCGTGGATCACCGCCGCCTCCCGCTCGCGGTCGCCCAGCGTCTGCTCGATCAGGAGGGTGCGGCCGTGTTCCTCGGCCGTGGTGAGGAAGTGGCGTCCCAGCTCGGCGAAGTACGGGACGTCCAGCTCGGGCAGGACCAGCCCGATCATGCCGGTGCTGCCGCGGCGGAGGTTGCGCGCCACCCGGTTGGGCCGGTAGCCGAGCTCCCGGATGGCCCGCTGGACCCGCTCCCGGGTCGCCGGGGACACATGCACAAAGCCGTTGATCACATTCGACACGGTCTTCGGGGAGACCCCGGCGAGTGTCGCCACGTCCTTGACGGTGGCGCTCCGGCCGACACCGTCCGAGCGCTTCCGTCCCGGTGCCGCTTGGTCCCTGGTGGTCTGCTGTTTCACGCCGGTCACCGACCGATCCTAGAGCGTGCCGGTGGCGGGCCGCACCGCCGGGCACACCGCGGGCCGCGCCCCCTCAGGCGGTGGCCGGGTCGGCGGGCGAGGGCAGCGCCTGCTCCGTCCAGATGCACTTGCCCGTCGCCAAGAACCGCATGCCCCATCGATCGGACAGCGCCGCGACCAGTTGCAGCCCGCGCCCGCCCTCGTCGGTCTCGGCGGCGCGGCGGATCCGCGGGGTGGTGAGGCTGCCGTCGGACACCTCGCAGATCAGTGTCCGGCCGTAGAGCAGGCGCAGCCGCGGAGGGCCCTTGGCATGCCGGACGACGTTGCCGACCAGCTCGCTGACCAGAAGCTCGGTCGTCATCGTCAGCTCGTCCAGATGCCACGTGGACAGCTGCTCGGTGACATGGTGGCGGGCTTCGGCCGCGGCGATGGGGCCGTCCGGGAGCGCCCAGGACACCACCCGTTCGGGGGCCATCGACCGCGTCCGGGCGATCAGCAGCGCGGCGTCGTCGTGGGTCTCGGCCTGCTCCGGCACCAGCGCGCTGATGACGGCGTCGCACAGCCGGCCGGGCTCGTGCAGCGTGGTGGGTGCGGAGGTGGGGGCGGACGCGGCCCCGGGCGGTTCGGGCGGGGGTGCGGCGGCCCTGGTGAGGGCCTGGGCGAGACGGGCCATGCCCTCGTCGATGTCGACCGCCGACGACTCGACCAGGCCGTCGGTGTACAGCACCAGATGGCTGCCCTCGGGCACCTGCACCTCATGGGTCTCGAAGGGCGGGCTGGCGGCGCCGAGCGGTGGATCGGCGTCGACGTGCGGGAAGTGGGCCGTGCCGTCGGGGTGGACGATGGCGAGCGGCGGGTGCCCGGCGCTCGCGAAGGCACAGCGATTGGTGACCGGGTCGTAGACCGTGTAGAGACAGGTGGCGTAGAAGTCATCGCCGAGGTCGCCGACCAGATCGTTGAGGTGGGTGAGCAGCTCATCGGGCGGGAGCTCGAGATCGGCGAGGGTGTGCACGGCCGTGCGCAGCCGCCCCATCGTCGCGGCCTCGGACAGCCCGTGGCCCATGACATCGCCGATGACGAGGGCGATCCGCTCCCCGGACAGCGGGATGAGGTCGTACCAGTCGCCGCCGACCTGCACGCCCTCGGTGGCGGGCAGATAGCGCGCCTCGGCGGCGACGGCCGGTACGACGGGCAGCGCACGGGGCAGCAGTCCGCGCTGGAGTTCCTGGGCGCGGGTGTGCTCGGCGTCGTACAGCCGGGCCCGCTCCAGCGCCTGGGCGACCAGTCCGCTCAGGGCGATGAGGAGGGAGCGATCCTCCTCGGAGAAGTGGCGCGGCTGCGAGAAGCTCACCACGCAATAGCCGATCTGCTGGTCGGAGGCGATCAGCGGGAGGAACGCCCACGCCTTCATCCCGCTGCGGTAGAGGTAGTCGGCGGCGTCCGGATGCTGTTCGGCGTACTCCTGCGGCGTGGACAGGAAGGTCGGGGAGCGGGAGCTGAGCACCTGGACGATGGCGGACATGTCCGAGACCATCAGCTTCTGGACGATCTCGAGGAACTCCTCCGGGTACCCGGCCGAACCGACCATCCGCAGCCGCCCGTTCTCGATCACCTGGCAGATCAGGCCGGTGGCGCCGAACGGCGGGAGCACCCGGTCGGCGACCGCCTTCACCACGTCCTGGACGGTCAGTGCCTCGGCGAGCGCCGAGGTCAGCTCGCCCATGCGCATGACCCGCTCGGCCGCGGTGCGCTGGGCCGCGGACTGCTCGGCCTCCTCCGCCCGGCGTTCGGTGATGTCCGCGATGTGGATGACCAGTCCGTCGGGGACGGGGTCGAGGCGTGCGTGGTACCAGCCCGCTCTGCCGGGCCACCGGGTGTCGACTCCGGCCGGTGCGTGCGTGGTCACGGCCCGCCCGTGGCAGGCGGCCATCCCGGTGTCCCGGACCACCGGGTGGTCCCACAGCACCGTCCCCAGCACCTCCTGGGCGGACGCGCCCAGCAACTTCAGGGCCGCGGGGTTGGCGAAGGTCAGCCGTGCCTGGTCGTCGAGGGTGAGCAGTCCGTCGTTCATCCGCCATACGGCGCTGCCGACGGCGTCGCCGCCGAGGGGCTGCCGTTCGTGCTCGACGTCCGCGGCGGCGGGGCGGGCCGGCCGCAGATACTCCGCGACCCACTCGGCGACCATCCGCAGGAACACACCTTGCGCGTCGTCGAGCTCATCCGGCGCCGCCACCAGGGCGGACAGCGCGCCCACCGGCTGCCCGTCGGCCGTGATCACGGGCACCGACGCCACCCCGCTTCGGGGCGGAAGCGACCCGGCGCCTGGAGGGAATTCCCCGTGGGAGCCGGGAGGAAAGTCCCCGTGGGAGGAGCCGCCGGGCGACGGGAGGGGTGCCCGGTGCGGCACATCGGGCGGTGGCGGCGTCCAGACGAGGGTGCCGTAGCGCACACAGGACACGGGGGCCGCGCTGTCCTCGTCCGTGAGGGTCTCCCACCCCGCGACCAGGTTGTCCGGCAGCCCCATGGTGGCCACCAGGCGCATCACGCCCTGGCGTGGATCACGCACATGGATCATGCCGCCCAGGGCGCCGAGTTCGGCGACCGCCTGCCCGAGGGCGAGCCTCACCGGCCCGGTGCCACTCAGCTGGCCACCCGCGGAACCCAACAGCCGAAGCCGAGTCCGCGCCGACCGAGTGATCCGGGTGTCCGCGTTGTCCGGGTGCCGTTCATCCACACCCATGGCGTCACCTGTCATCGTCCTCGGGAGCCCGGTGCCGTACGGATCGCAGGCCAGCCGCGTCCTATACAGCCCGAATATAACGCCTCTCCCGAAACGAGTCCCCCGTCCGGACGTGGTCGTCGGCGTACGTCGCCGGACGCCGTCACCGAGAGCCGAAGGGCGGTACCGCTACGCGATGTCGCCGACGCGGACCGGGCCGCCGGTGGTGACCGACTGGATGGCCGCGAGGGCGACGGACAGGGCGGCGCGGGCGTCCTGTCCGGTGACGGAGGGTGCGCGGCCGGTGCGTACACACTCGGCGAAGTCGGCGAGTTCGGCCACGTAGGCGGCGTGGAAGAGGTCCTGGTCGTAGGTGACGCATTCGGCGGCACTGCCGTCCGGGCCGTAGGCGGTCAGATGGCCGCGGCGGATGTCGCCCATGGTGAGCATCCCCGCCGAGCCGAAGACCTCGCCGCGCACATCGTACCCGTACACCGCCTGGAAGTTCGCCTCGGCGGTGGCGAGGGCGCCGTTGTCGAAACGGATCGTGACCACGGCGGTGTCCAGCAGTCCGCGCTCCTTGAAGTCGGGGCGGACCAGGGCGTCGGCGAAGGCGAAGACCTCGACCGGTGCGGCGCCGGGGTTGAGGTAGCGCAGGGTGTCGAAGTCGTGGATAAGGGTCTCCAGGAAGATCGTCCACGGCGGGATACGGCCCGGGTCGGCCAGCTTGGGGTCGCGGGTGAGCGAGCGCAGCAGCTGCGGGGTGCCGATGGCGCCCGCGCGGACCTTCTCGTGGGCGGCGTGGAAGCCGGTGTCATAGCGGCGGTTGAAGCCCACCTGGAGAGGGACACCGGCGTCGGCCGCGGCCGCGATGGCGCGGTCCGCCTCCTCGAGGGTGACGGCCATGGGCTTCTCGCAGTAGACGGCCTTGCCCGCCCGGGCCGCGGCCTCGACCAGCCCGGCGTGGGTGCGGGCCGGGGTGGCGATGACCACCGCCTCGACCCCGGGGTCGGCGAGCAGCTCGGCCATCTCGGTGTACGCCGTGGCGCCGCCCAGCCGCTCGCCGAGCCCCTGCGCGGCGCCGGGGGTCGGGTCGGCGATGGCGGCGAGACGGACGCCGGGGAGGCGGCGGGCAAGGGTCTCGGCATGGAAGGAGCCCATGCGCCCGGCGCCGATGAGGCCGATGGGGAGGGGGTGTGGTGTGGTCATGCGGATGCTCCGTGGGGTCTGTGGGTGGCGGCGTGCGATGAGGGCTGACGGCCTCGCGGGCGCGCGCTTCAGCGGGTGAAGGCGGAGCGGAAGCGCTCCAGGGCGAGGCCGCTGTCGCCGGAGGCCCATGCCTCCATGGCGACGGTGCCCTCGTAGCCGAGGTCGGCGAGGGTTCGGGCGAGGGCCGGATAGTTGATCTCTCCGGTTCCGGGCTCGCAGCGGCCGGGGACGTCGGCCACCTGGATCTCGCCGATCAGGCCCCGGCCGTGGGCCCGGCGAACGAGCTCGATCAGGTTTCCCTCGCCGATCTGCGCGTGGTACAGGTCCAGGTTCATCCGCAGGCCCGGCCGGTCCACGGCCTCGACCAGCGCCAGCGTGTCGGCGGCCTTCGCGAACGGCACACCGGGGTGGTCCACGGCGGTGTTGAGGTTCTCCAGGGTGAAGGTGACCCCGGTGCGCTCGCCCAGCTCGGCGAGGCGGGTGAGGGTGCGATGGGCGGCGATCCACATCGGGCCGGTGGCCTCGCCCGCCACCGGCACCACGGGCAGGCCGTCGCCGTCCAGCCCGGTGCCGTGCAGGTTCAGCCGGGGGCAGCCGAGCCGCTCGGCCACCTTGACCGACTCCTCGGCGGTGCGCAGGAGTTCGGCCGCCCCGTTCTCGTCCGTCAGACTGCCGCGGAGGTAGCCGGTGAGGGAGGAGAACACCGCACCGGTCCGCTCGAGGGCGGTCAGATCGTGTCGGCTCCAGTCCCAGATCTCGACCTGGAAACCGGCGTCGTGAATGCGCCGCGCCCGTTCCTGGATCGGCAGATCCCGGAAGACCATCTCGGCGCAGACCGCCAATGTGTACATCGCTACTGCTCGTCCTCTCTCCGGCCCCGGCAACAAAGCGACGAGAACGTTCCAGGTCCACTAGAACGTTCTAGAGACGCGAGCAGCAGTACGCCAGTCACCGACCGGCCCTGTCAAGGGCGGACGACGGAATCGCTAGAACGTTATAGAAGCGAGGGCGCGCGGGTCGGACCCTGGGCTACGATCGTCGCGCCCGGAAGCGAAACCCCCACCGAAGACAACGGCTCGACCAGGGAGACCAGTGGTGCCACCGACGCCGGCCGCCCCCCGTGGGAAGCGCCCGACCCTCGCGGACGTGGCGGCGCGGGCAGGCGTGTCGACGGCGCTGGTCTCCATCGTGATGCGGGATGCCAAGGGCGCCGGTGCCGCCACCCGTGAGCGGGTCCTCCAGGCCGCACGGGAGATCGGCTACCGGCCGGACGCCCGGGCCCGGCTGCTGCGCAGCCACCGGTCCCATCTCCTCGGGGTGCAGTTCGGCCTCCAGCACCCCTTCCACTCCGATCTGCTGGAGGGCATCTACGCGGTGGCCGAGCCCGCCGGGTACCAGATCGCGCTGAGCGCCGTGGCCGCCGGGCGTGGCGAGCAGCGGGCCACCGACGCCCTGCTCGCCGACCGCTGCGAGGCCCTGATCCTCCTCGGCCCGCAGGCCCCGGCCGCGCGGCTGGCCGAACTCGCCGCACAGCTCCCGGTGGTCTCCGTGGCCCGGCGGCTGCGCGGGTCCGCCCCGGGCGTTGAGGTGGTGCGGACCGCCGATGACGAGGGCGCCCGCCAGGCCGTGGACCACCTGGTGGCTCTCGGCCACCGCGACATCGCCCATATCGACGGCGGCAGGGCACCCGGCGCCGCCGACCGGCGCCGCGGCTATCGCACCGCCATGAGCCGCCACGGCCTGGCCGACCGCGTCCGCGTCCTGCCCGGCGGCCTCACCGAGGAGGACGGCGCCGCGGGCGCCCGCGCCCTCCTCGACGCCACTCCCCGGCCCACGGCCGTCCTCGCCTTCAACGACCGCTCCGCCACCGGTGTCCTGGACACCCTGCTCCGCGCCCGGGTTCCCGTCCCCGACGAGATCTCCGTCATCGGCTTCGACGACAGCCACTTGGCGCGCCTGGCCCATATCAACCTCACCACCGTCGGCCAGGACGTCCCCCGCCTCGCCGAACTCGCCGTCGGCCGGGCCATCGCCCGCCTGGAGGGAGAGCGGATCCCCGACGGGGAGGCGGTGGTCGCCCCCCATCTCGTCATCCGGGGCACCACGGCCGGGCCCGTCTGAGGCGCGAGGGGGCCAGCCCCCGGCGCGTCGGGGAGGCGCAACGTCTTCGGCAAACGGCTCACCGCCCAGGCCGTGGCCGCTCGACACGCTCTTCCTCGTACAGCGGCCGGGTGCCGACGCCGACCCGGACGTCGCCCGGGTCCGGGAGCGGCTTCAGCGCGCCGCCCACACCTGGTGGCGCACACGTCGGGGACGTCCGCCGGGCGGGTCAACTGCCGCCGTTCGGCGAGGACTCGTCCACCATGCCGTGCTCCCAGGCCCAGGCCGCGATCTCGACGCGGTTGCGGGCGGCCAGCTTGCGCTGGACGTTGCCGAGGTGGGTCTTGACGGTGGACAGGGTGACATGGAGATCCGCGGCCACCTCCTCGTTGGTACGGCCACGGGCGACCCGCCGGACCACCTCGACCTCGCGCTGGGTCAGCGGCTCGATCAGATCCTTGGGCCCGCCCCTCCCCCGGCGGGCCGGACGGGCCTCGGAGGGGGCGGGCCGGTCGCGGTGGGGTGCCATGTGGGCGAGCAGGCGGACGGTCACCGACGGGGAGATCAGCGAGTTGCCCGACGCCGCGGCCCGTACCGCCTCGGTGAGCAGCCCGGGCGCGCCGTCCTTGAGCAGAAAGCCGCACGCGCCGTTGCGCAGCGCCCGGTAGACGTATGCGTCGAGGTCGAAGGTGGTGGCGATGAGGACGTTGAGCGGATCCGGCACATCGGGTCCGGCGAGGAGCCGCGTGGCCTCCAGACCGTCCAGCTCGGGCATGCGGATGTCCAGGAGGCAGACGTCGGGCCGCAGGCGGCGGGCCTCCTCGACCGCCTCGACGCCGTTCGCCGCCTGTGCGACGACCCGCATGTCCGGCTGGGAGTCGAGAATCATGCGGAAGGCGGCACGGACCATCTCCTGGTCGTCGGCGATGAGTACCTGGATCGTCATATCAGGCATGATCGCAGGCGATCGTCTCCTCAGGGGCCGTCTTGTCCAGCGGCAGGACCGCCAGGACCTGCCAGCCCCCGCCGTCCCGGAGCCCCGCCGTGATACGCCCGTTGACCGCCTCGATCCGCTCGGCGAGCCCCACCAGACCGTAGCCGCTCCCCTCGGCCGACCGCTCGGCGGCGGGCGAGGCGCCACCCTGCCCGTCGTCGACGACCGACACCTCCAGCCGCTCCGGATCGCCGGGCCGGACACCGATCCGCACCTCCACCCGGCCGACCCCGGTGGCATGTTTGCGGATGTTGGTCAGGGACTCCTGCACCACGCGGTGGACCGCGGTGGCGATGCCGGCCGGGAGTGGCCGGTCGGCGAGTTCCGGGGCGAGGATCAGCTCGGCGGGCGGCCCCACCTCGGAGAACCGCTCGGTGAGGGCCCGCAGATCACGCAGCCCGCGCAGCCCGTGCGGACCCGCCGTATCCCCCGTGGGCCGGGTCGTGGCGGAGGCGGTCGCGTGGTCCCGCAGACTGGTGACCATGGCGCGCATCGAACCGAGCGCCTGGGATCCGGCCCGCTCGATCTGGGCGAGCATGCGGTCCAGGTCCTCCGGGGACTGGGTGTGCCCGGCCGCGGCGGTGAAGCGCGCGGCCTTGGTCTGCGCGACGATCGCCGTGACGTGATGGGCCACGAAGTCGTGCAACTCCCGTGCGTGCTCCAGGCGTTGGGCCTGCCGAATGGCCTCGCGCTCCCGCTCCCGCAGCGTGTCGTACAGACGCAGACACAGCCCCACCACCACCATGAACGGCACGGCGCAGACCGCGATGACGGCGATCAGGTCCCCGAGGTAGTGGTCCCACAGCTCGATCCTCAGCGGAAGGACCACGGCGGCGAGGGAGGACGCCGCGACCAGCCCGGCCGCCCGCAGGGGCGGGCAGCGCCGCACGGCGCGGGTGCTGAGCAGGAGGAGCGCGCCCAGTTCCACCATGCCCGGGGTGTTCGGGGGACGCTCGGACAGCTGCGCTTCCGTCACGGTCAGCACGCATGAGACGGCCGCGGCGCCGATGGCGTAGCGCGCGAAGAGGCGTTCCGGCACGGCGAGCGCGGTCAGACACAGCACCCCGGAGGCCATCGTCGCCGCGGCCATCGCCGGATGCGGCGCGTTCAACCCCTCCAGGACCACGAGGACGACCAGAGCGACGCCGACCAGGCCCCGCCGGAGGTGCCGGAAGCGGAAACGGGACCGGAACTCGGAGATCATGGCAGGTCACGCTACGGTCCGGCCGCCGTCGCCACATCAGACTTTCGGCCGAGGAAACCGGGGAGGGGGAACGGCCCACTTCGGCATTCCGGTGGATCCGCCGCGCCACGTCCCCGCGAAGGATGGCATCCGGGGCGGCCGGAGAGCGCTCAAGCCTGATGCGCCACGCCCCTTTCGACCGTGACCCCTCCGCCCTCCCGAAGGCCGTCGATGTTCCGCACCGCGCTGCGCACCCTCCGCTCCCATCGGCTCCGGTTCGCGATGCCCGCCCTCGCCGTCGTGCTCGGCGTGGCCTTCGTGACCGGTTCGCTGCTCTACGGCGACTCCGTCAGAGCGGCCGTGAACCGCGCCCGGTCCAACTCCCAGCCCGATGCGTCCGTCTCGATCACCGCGGACCCCTCCGCGCCACACCGGCTCGATGACACGCCACACCGGCTCGATGACACGCTGCTGCGGCGGCTGCGGGCGCTGCCGTCGGCGGCCGCGGCGCGCGGTGTGGTGGAGGGCCGCTCCTTCCTCGTCGGCTCCGACGGCGCCCTGGTGGGCGATCTGAACCAGGCCGTGGGCGTCAACTACGTGCCCGACGACGGCGGCAAGGACATCCGCTACCCACTCGTCGAGGGCCGTGGCCCCCGTGGCGCCGCCGAGATCGCCGTCGACCGGCGGACCGCCGAGCGGGCCGGGTACCGGGTGGGCGCCCGGGTGCGCATCGTCGTGGCCGGCACGGCCCGCGACGCCCGGCTGGTCGGCGTCTTGACCGCCCATGACAGCCGCGTGGACTCCGGCGGCACGCTCACCGCCTTCGACACCGCCACCGCGCAACGGCACTTCGCCTCCGGACCGAAGGGCTACTCGGCGATCACACTGACCGCGGCCGAGGGCACATCGGATGCCCAACTCGCTCAACGCGCACAGAAGTTGCTGCCGTCCGGGCTGCGGGCGGCCACCCGCGCCGAGCTGGAGTCCGGTGCCGCCCCCGACGGGGACGCGGACAAGCTCACCACACTGCTGCTCGGCTTCGCCGGGGTCGCCCTGTTCGTCTCCACCTTCCTGGTGGCCAACACCTTCACCATGCTCAGCGCGGCCCGCGCCCGGGAACACG
Organism: Streptomyces sp. 5-10; assembly: GCF_014712245.1. Lineage (NCBI taxonomy): Bacteria > Bacillati > Actinomycetota > Actinomycetes > Kitasatosporales > Streptomycetaceae > Streptomyces > Streptomyces sp. 5-10. The sequence goes on along the minus strand of NZ_JACVYG010000005.1, from coordinate 208,216 downwards.
CGCTGCTGCGGGCCATCGGCGCCACCACGACCTACGTGATGCGCATGGTCCTGACCGAGGCCGCCCTGGTCGGCACGGTGGCCTCGGCCATCGGCTACGGTCTGGGCGTCGGCGCCGCGCACCTGCTGGGCAGTCTGTTCGACGCCTCCGGGACGGGGAGCGCCACCGTGCCGGCGCTGTCCACCGAGCCGCTGCTCGCCGCCTTCGCCGTGGGCATCGGCATCACCGTCCTCGCGGCCTACGTCCCGGCCCGCCGGGCGGCGGCCGTACCGCCGGTGGCGGCGCTGCGGACCGTCCAGCCGTCCACTGCCGCGTCGCTGCGCCGCCGCAACACCATCGGGCTGATCACCACCGCGTGTGGCGCGCTGCTGATCGCCGCCGCCGTCGGCGATCCGAACCTCCTCTTCTGCGCCGCGCCCCTGCTGCTGGTCGGCCTGATCATCCTCACCCCGCTGCTCGCGCTCGGCCTCACCGGGCTGCTGCGCTCCCCGCTGACCCGGCTGGCGGGCATCCGGGGCAAGCTGGCGGTGGAGAACGCCCGCCGCGACCCACGGCGTACGGCGGCCACCGCGACCACCCTGATGGTCGGTCTGGCGATGGTCACCGCCGTCACCGTGGCCGTCACCTCGGTGAACCGCTTCGACGAGCGAGAAGCCGACCGCTCCATGGCCTCGGACCTGCGCATCACGGCCGTCGACTTCGGGGAGATCGGCGAGGGCACGGCGGCCCGAGTGGCGCGGCTCGCCAACGCCGAGGCCGTCACCCCCGTCATCCCCACCTACTTCGACCTCCCCGGCAAGACTCCCCTCTCGGTCACCGCGGTGGACCCCGCCGCGGTGGAACGCGCCGCGTCGCTCACCGTCCGCGAGGGGTCGCTGGACCGCCTCGGCCAGGGCATCGCCGTCACCGAGGAGCTGGCCGCCACCCACGGCTGGCGGCTCGGCTCCCGTGTCACCGGCACCTTCACCAGTGCGAGCGGGCGTACGCCGGGCACCGAGGCCGACCTGCCCGTCGTCGCGATCTACGACGGCCCGGACGATCTGACCCCCGCCCTCGTGTCCGAGCGCGCCCTGCCGCGTCCGGCCGGCGCCGAGGACCGGCCGGGCATCGACTCGGTGCTGGTCAAGGCCGCCCCCGGCCGCACCGCCGCGCTCCAGGAGGAGATCCGGCGCGCCCTGGACAACCCGGCGCTGCTGGTCCAGGACCGCGCCGGCGCGAGGGCCGCCGCCACGGCGCGGACCGCGCCGTTCCTGAACATCATGTACGCCATGCTCAGCGTCACCGTGCTGATCGGCGCCCTCGGGGTGGTCAACACCATGGGCATGGCCGTCTTCGAGCGGGTGCGGGAGATCGGGCTCCTGCGGGCCATCGGGCTGGACCGCGGTGGCGTCGGATCCGTGCTGCGCCTGGAGTCGGTGACCATCTCCCTCTTCGGCTCCGCGCTCGGCGTCGCCGCCGGTACGGCCATCGGCGCGGCGGCCGTCCTCGGCCAGGAGGCCGTTCCGCTCGTCATCCCCTGGGGCAGGACGGCCCTGTTCTTCCTCGCGAGCGCCGCGATCGGTGTGCTGGCCTCGCTCTGGCCGGGGCGGCAGGCCGCGCGCATCCCAATGCTGGAGGCCATCGGCGCGGACACCGAGTGACGGCCGTGGGGCGACCGCCCGTCGCCCCACCCCGGCGTGTCGCGGCCGGGAAACCACCGCAACACGACAGAGGCGGGTAAAGGTGTTTTTCCGGGAGGGGGTCTCAGCGACGAGTGAGGAGCGGACGTGCCCGCTGTCGACCAGCACCCGTGGCCGCGGGCCGCGGCCGTGGTGAGGGAGTGGCTGGCGGGCCCGGCCACGTCCGGCGATCTGGCCGCGGCCCGCGCCCAGATGGGCTTCTCGCTCGCCTGGCACATCGTGGTGGCCTGTCTGGGCGTGGGCCTGCCGCTGCTCACCCTGATCGCCGAATGGTGGGGCGTGCGCACCAGCGACCCCTCGTACCGGCTGCTCGCCCGGCGCTGGGCGCGGGCCATGGGGGTGCTGTTCGCCGTGGGCGCGGTCTCCGGCACGATCCTCAGCTTCGAGATGGGGCTGCTGTGGCCGGGGCTGATGGGACGTTACGGCCAGGTCATCGGTTTGCCGTTCGCCATCGAGGGCATCGCCTTCTTCATCGAGGCCATCTTCCTCGGCATCTACCTCTACGCATGGGACCGGCTGCCGCCGCGCCTCCATATGCTCACCGGGATCCCCATCGTCATCGCCGGTGTGGCCTCGGCGTTCTTCGTGGTGTGCGCCAACGCGTGGATGAACCAGCCGCGTGGCTTCACCGTCCGGCACGGCAGGGTGGTGGACGTCGATCCGCTCGCCGCGATGTTCAACCCGGCCAGTCCGCCGCAGACCGTCCATATGGTCCTCGCCGCGCTGATGGTGGCGTCGTTCCTGACCGCGAGCGTGTACGCGGTCTCCCTGCTGCGCGGCCGCACCGACCGCTACCACCGCGCGGGGTTCTTCATCCCGTTCGTCCTCGGCGCCGTCGTCTCGCCCGTCCAGCTCGTGGTGGGCGACTGGATCGCCCGCTTCGTGGCCGACTACCAGCCGGTCAAGCTCGCCGCGATGGAGGGTGTCTTCACCACCTCCGGCCATGTGCCGCTCACCGTGGGCGGTATCGCGGGCGACCACGGCATCAAGGGCGGTCTGGAGATCCCGGGCGGTCTGTCGCTGCTCGTCGGCTTCAGCCCCAGCACGGTCGTCCAGGGGCTGGACCAGGTGCCTCCCGCGCGGCGGCCCCCGATCACCGGCACCCATCTGGCGTTCGACCTGATGGTGCTCGGCGGGCTGTTCCTGATCGGGCTCGGGGTCTGGCTGCTGCTGGCCTGGTGGCGCACCCGGCGCCGGGGCGAGAGCGATCCGCTGGCCCGCCGGGGCACGCGCCCCTTCCTGTGGCTGGCGTCCTTCGGCGGCCTGGCGGCGGTCGTCTCCCTGGAGTGCGGCTGGGTCGTCACCGAGGAGGGCCGCCAGCCGTGGGTGGTGCAGGGGGTGCTCAGCGTCCGGGACGCGGTGAATCCCGCCCCCGGCCTCATGACCGGGCTGTGGCTGGTGCTCGTGGTGTACGCCGCGATGACGGTGGCCACCGTGTACGTCCTGCGCCGGCTCGCGGGCGAGCGCCCGGTCCCGGTGGCCCCGCAGGAGGCCGATGTGACCGGCTATCCGGTCGTGTGAACCGCTGGAGGTCCTGATGCTCGCGGACACCGTCCTGGCGGTGATGTGGCTGGGTCTGATGTGCTACGCCCTCTTCGCCGGTGCCGACTTCGGGGCGGGGCTGTGGGATCTGGTGGCCGGTGGCAGCCGTCGCGGACGGCCGCAGCGCGCGCTGATCGAGCACGCCATCGGGCCGGTCTGGGAGGCCAACCACGTGTGGCTGATCTTCGTGGTGGTGATGTTGTGGAGCGGCTTCCCCGAGGTGTTCGCCGCCGTGATGTCCACCCTCTATCTGCCGCTGACCCTGGCGGCGCTCGGCATCGTCGCGCGCGGCGCCGCGTTCGCGTTCCGCAAGGCCAGCACCGAGCTGTGGCAGCAGCGGCTGTTCGGGGCCTGCTTCGCCACGTCCTCGGTCGTCACGCCCTTCTTCCTGGGCACGGTCGCCGGTGGTGTGGCCTCCGGGCGCGTACCCCCGGGCCTCGCCGCGGGCAGTACGGTCACCAGCTGGCTCAATCCGGCGTCCTTCCTGGGCGGTGTACTGGCCGTGGTGACCTGCGCCCATCTGGCCGCCGTCTATCTGTGCGCGGACGCGGCGCGCGGCGGCGGGCCCGGCCTGGTGCGGGCGTTCCGGCGGCGCGCCCTGGCCAGTGGGCTGGCCGCGGGCGCCGTGGCGCTGGTGGGCATCGCCGTGCTGCACGCCGACGCGCCACGGCTGTTCCACGGGCTCACCCATCGGGCCCTGCCCCTGGTGGTGTTGTCGGCCGTCACCGGTGTGGCCGGGCTGGTCCTGCTCATGCGGTCGCTGTGGGGCTGGGCCCGGGCGGCCGCCGCGCTCGCCGTGGCGCTCATCGTCTGGGCCTGGGGAGTGGCGCAGTACCCGCTGATGCTGGCCCCGGACCTCACCGTGGCACGGGCGGCCGCACCGCCGTCGGTGCTGGCCGCCGTGCTGATCGTGTTCGCGGTCGGGGCGCTGCTGCTGATCCCGTCCCTGGGCTGGCTCTACGCGCTCTTCCAGCGCCCGGAGACCGGCGCGGCGGCGGGCGCCGAGGACACGCGCTGAACGGTCAGGGCACACCGAGCGGTCAGGCGGCGTCGATCAGGGCCAGGTCCGGGGGGACCAGCGTCGTGGACATCATCAGGGCTCGGATCAGGTGGTCGTTGAGCGCGTTGCCGACCGGCTCGCCGACCTCCTCCCGGGTCAGCCAGGGCACTCCGTCCCGGGACAGCGTCGTGCGGACCCGGTTGACCAGGTGCTCGACACGCTTCTCGCTCCAGCTCTCCCCGGGGCGCAACTCCGCGAGCTGGGCGGCCGTCTGCCTCCAGGTGAGGGGCTGCGGCCGGGGCTCGTGGAGCAGATACCGCTGGCCGAGGACGACGAGCGCGAGCTTCTCCTCGTCGGTGAGCACCCATACGCGGGGCGGGCGGGTGACATCCCCGGGCAGGGCCACCGGTCGCTCGGTCTCGGGGCCGCTGACGAAGACCTCCAGCAGATGCTCGCGGTCGCGCGAGCCCCGGACGAACAGCGGGGTGTAGCCGGTGTCCAGGGGCAGTGGCTCCTCACCCGTGAAGAGCAGCCGGGACGGGAACCGGAGGGGCAGCCGGCCGTTGTTGGCGACCCACCAGCGGCCGTGGCGGTGGGTCAGTCTGCCCTGGCAGCGGCTGACCTGGGGGTCGTCCTCGCCGACACAGACGTGCACCTCGGGGCGGTTCCGCCCGAAGAGCAGTTCACGGCCGTCCCCGGGGCCGAGGGTCATGCCACCGGTCAGGGCGAGGGCGAAGGCGGTGCCCGGCACCGGCGCGGTCACCCCGCGGGCCAGGCTGCCGTGCGCGGCGGGCAGCGAGCGGCCGCCCGCGGCGGGACGGCCGGTGGCGGGACGGCGGGCGGCGGGGGTCCGCCGGGTGGCAGGGCGGTCGCCGCCGGGAGGTGTTGTGGTCATGATGCCGGGAGTTTCTTCGCGGCCGTGGCGGCGAGCGCCTTGGCGGTCGTGCAGAGCTTTTCGGTGGGCTTGGGCCCGTAGACGTTCAACGAGACGAACTCGACGGTGTCGTCACCCAGGGAGTTGCGGTACGAGCGGTGCAACATCTGGACCAGGCATGACTCGTCGTCCCACTCATTCGGCGACACGGAGCTCCGCTTGCCGGCGATGACCGCCCGCTGTCCGCCGTCCGTGGCGAACTGGTTGTCGCGGTTGAACACCACCTTCACTCCCGCGTCGCCCGAGCCGTCCGTCCACTCGCACTGCCAGTCCCCGAAGCCCGGGTCGCGGTCCGCCACCCGGACACCGGCGACCCGCTTGAGCTCATCGGTGTCCAGCAGCCGGCATGCGTGTCCCCGGAGCAGGGAGCTCGCCACGGGCTGCCCGGAGCGCCGGGGGACCTGGCCGCGGTCCAGCACGCTGACGGCGTAGTCGGTGGCGGCGTCGCCCAGTTGGCAGGGGTCGGGCGCCGGGGTGTCGAGCCGCTTGGTGATGATCAGGATCTGCTTGCGGTCGGCGGACGTGATGTTCCGCAGGCACTCGTCCCCGTCGCGCTCGTACGCGGCGACGGTGACACTGCCGACCCTTCTGGTGGGCACATCGCCACCCGGCTCCGGCGGGTCGGCGCTGAAGTTCAGCTGGACGTCGGCGATGTCATCGCCGCTCTCGCCCCGCAGCAGGACATCGCATCGATCGATCTCGCCGTAGTCCGGGTCGAGCACGGTATCGCCGAAGCGGCTGAGCGCGGCGGGGTTGAGCAACGTGCAGGGGTCGGCGGTCCGCGCGTCGCCCACGGCCCCGACCCGGCCCGTCCGGGCCCGCGAGTCGGCCGTACCAGACGCGCCACGCCCGCCGTCCTTCCCGGACCCGCGGCTCTCGTCGGAGCGCCCGTCACCCCACGGGCCGAAGAGGGCGGCCCACGCCACCAGGGCCGCGGCGGTGCCCAGCGCGGTCGCGGTGATGACCACCCGGCGGCTCGGGCGGCGCCACGCCCCTCGGACCGACGGCGGCACCAGGCGCATCGTGAAGGGCGTACGGTCCAGCGTGTCGCCATCGTGCGGGTCCTCGATGTCCTCGAGGTCCCTGAGGTGCGGGGACGACGGGGCGACCCGCCGCAGCAGCCGTACGGCCTGGTCGGCGGCGGGGCGCCGCTTCGGCTCCAGATGCAGCAGCTTGGTGAGCGCGTCCACCAGCGGTCCGGCCCGGTGCGGGGTCTCGATATAGCCCTCGATGGCCCGCGCCACATAGGCCATGGGATGCGATGCCTCGCCGTACGGGGACCGGCCCTCGATCGCCGCGTAGAGGGTCGCGCCCAGTGAGAAGACATCGGACTTCCGGTCGGCCGCCTCGCCCCTGGCCACCTCGGGCGGCAGATACGGCGGTTTGCCGCGCACCCCGCCCGTCTGGGTCATGGTGGCCTCACTCCACAGCGCCCGCGAGATGCCGAAGTCGGTCAGCTTGGCGACCCCGTCCTCGGTGAGCAGGACGTTCTCCGGGGTGACATCGCCGTGCACCACGCCCTCGGCGTGCGACTTCGCCAGCGCGGCGGCGATCTGGCAGCCGATGGAGGCCACCTCCTCCGGCGGGAGCGCGACACGGCCGCGCACCATGTCCGCGAGGCTGCCCCCGGACACGTACTCCATGACGATCCAGCAGATCTCGCCCTCGTCCACGAAGTCGAACACCGAGACGATGTGCGGATGGTGCAGCCGTGCGGCGTTGCGCGCCTCGTTGGTCAGGCGCGCCACCGCACGGTCGTCGTCCGGACGGGCACACTTCACCGCGACCTCACGGTCCAGCAGTTCATCGTGGGCCCGCCAGACGACCCCCATCCCACCTCTCCCGATGGGCTCCTGGAGGAGATATCGGTCGGCGACCCTGTCACCGGCCTCCGCCATCACCCGCACCCCCGCTACCCCGCTTCATCACCCGTCGCGTTCCCATGCCGCCACGGAGAGTACTTGCCGGTGAGGTCGGTGGGTAGCGCTTCCGGCGGATAGCCCCCGGAAAGAGGGAAGCCTCCGGCGCACGACGGTCGCTTCGCGAGCGGGGCGTCGGGAAGACGATGTGGAGCGCCGGAACCGGTGCTCCACGCCCTTCACCAAACGCCCTTTCACTTCACGATGTCCTCCTTGACGACGATGTGGCCGGAGTCGGGATTGAGGACTCCGCCGAGCCGGGAGTACGCGCCGTCGGTCAGGTCCAGACACTTGGGTACGGACGGCGTCCAGCCGAAGGTGCCGCGGTCGTTGACGCGCACGACCAGCGACCTGCCGTTGGCCACGTTGGTGACCTTCACCTTGGTCCCGAACGGCAGCTGGGGGCTGCGGCTGAGGGAGGTGGCGGCGGTGTCCGCGTTGTTGTCGAAGAGTTCGCCGCTGGCGGTGTAGGCGCCGGGCGGTATGTAGCCGTAGTGCGTGGCCCAGCAGTTCTGCCCGGGCGGCGGGGTGTCGCTGGTGGCGGCGGTGCTCGTCGGGGCGACGGTCACTACGGCGGTCAGCGCGGCGGCCCCGACCGCCAGTCGGCCGATCAGCGTTGCCTTGCGCATGGCGGAGTACCTCGTTTCGGTTGTCGTGGCGTGGTGGGGTGCGGTGTGTGAGCGGCGTGGTGTGACTGGTGTGGTGTGAGCGTGAGTGGCCTTGTCTCACCCGGCCGCGCGATAGGCGGCGCCGCTCTCGTTGGGTGTCGCGCCGTTGTAGAGACCGGTGCCGCCGCGGTCCGCGGAGAGGGTGAACCACGCGTACCGTTCGACGAAGGACAGCCCCTGGAGCATGGCGGTGGACTTCTTCACGAAGGCGGCCTGCTGGGCCGGGGTCGGATACCTCGGGGTACCGGTCGAGAAGTCGATCAGCGCGTATTCGGTGAGCCAGATCGGCTTCTTGTAGCGGTTGTAGGTGGCCTGGAGATAGCCGCGCAGCTGGTCGGTCGCGCGGGTGGCGTCGAAGTCGGCGCCGTACCAGTGCAGGGGGATGAAATCGACCTTGTAGTTCCGGTCGGCGGCGCCCTTCATGAAGCGGTCGAGCCAGCCACCGGCGACATCGCCGCCGTAGGCCACCGCGGGCGCGCCGAGCCGCATACCGGTCGACTGGAGCCGGGGCCACAGGTCGAGCGCCTTGGCGACGGTCATGTTGGCCTGGCCCGCCATGTCCGGTTCGTTGAAGCCGAGCAGGGTCGTGCCCTGGCTCTTGGCCTGGTTGAGTTCGGCGTCGGTCACCGAGCCGGGGCCCCAGATCATGGGCACGAACTCGACCCCGGCCGGGGGCTGTATCTGCTCCTTGCCCGAGGCCCAGGTGTAGAACCAGCCGACCCCGGAATCGGACATCGCCGCGGTGACCCCCTTGAACTTCCAGGCGCTGACACCCTTCTTCTTCACCGCGGCGGTGGACGCGCCGGCATCCGTCTGGCTTCCCGCGGTCAGCAGGGTCACCACCGCCAGCAGTACGGCGAGAAGTCGCATCCTCCGCATGGCTAAGACCCCGCGTTGAAGGTGACGGTGAAGCCACTGCACTTGCCGCAGTTCTGCATCACCTGGTTGCCGGGCTCCTGGTCCTGCTTGGAGTAGGCGTACGCCTTGGGGCACCGGGAGGCGATCGCGTCGCTGTAGGGCGTCTTGACGTCCCGGTTGGGGTTGGTGCACAGCATCGGTGTGCCGTCCGCCCAGCGGGTGAGGTTGGCGGCCGGGCAGAACGGCAGCAGGTTCTGTGTGCAGCCCTGAGTGCCGCAACCTCCGCCACCAGCCGGGTCGTTGGGGGCGATGGTGATCGGGTTGGAGAACGCGTTGACGTAGCTCACGTTGTACCAGGGAGCGAGCGTGTCCCTGGTGTCGAAATTGAACTCGGCGAGGCTGACGGGCTGCTCGCCGAGCTCACAGTGGTCGGCGAACTTTCCGCAGTCCCCCACCTGGCAGTGGAAGGTGCTGCCCGAGGTGCCGGTGCACCCCAGACGCGCGAAGAACTTTCCACGCCAGTGGCCTGGGTCGGCGTTCTCGGGGATCGTCACCGACCCCGACTGTCCGGGTTCCAGGATGGGCAGTTTGGCGAATTGCTTGGAGCCGTCGGCGTTGACCGCACTGCCGATCCACACCTTCCGTCCGGTGTGATTGACGAAGGTGACCGTGTGGTTGGCCGCGAGGGCCGCCTTGGTCGCGGCGGGTGTGTTGCCGGTCGGCATCGCCACGCTCGTGGCCGCACTCGTCCCGGCGGTCGGCAGCAGGGCCGCCAGCACCACCAGTGCCGCGGTGGCCAGGCCGATCAGAATTCTGCGCATGACTCCTCCGTGGGAAGGGCGCTCAGTAGTTGTCACGATCATGACAATCCCGGCATCAGACACGGGCTCCGCGGCCCGGTCCGTCCATAATCGACCCAGCGACGGCGTGGCCACGGCAGCGGCCGACACCCCTGAGACGGGACGTCCGTTCACGGGGAACTCTCCGAGGTCCGGCCCCGGATGACGACATCCGCCCGAGGCACTCTCAAGAGCTGACGGGCCCCATGACACCGCCCCCGAACATATCTGTCAATGGTCTGTACCAAACTCCGGCCGCATCGGCGGCGCCGCCGCGAGGCCCCCGTGTGGTCGGCGGGTGTCACCTCACGCCGTTGGGGCGGAACTGGACGCTGATGCGCGGGCCGGTGGCGCGGGAGGATTTGGGGATGGCGTGTTCCCAGGTCCGCTGGCAGGAGCCGCCCATCACCAGCAGATCGCCGTGGCCGAGCGGCCGCCGTACGGCCTTGCCGCCGCCGCGCGGGCGCAGCAGCAGGTCGCGGGGCGCGCCCACGGACAGGATGGAGACCATGGTGTCCTCGGTCCTGCCGCGGCCGATGCGGTCGCCGTGCCAGGCCACGCTGTCCCGGCCGTCGCGGTAGTAGCACAGCCCGGCCGTGGTGAAGGGCTCCCCCAGCTCGGTGGCGTAGTGCGCGGAGAGCGCCTGCCGGGCCTCGGCCAGGACGGGGTGCGGCAGCGGGTCCTCGGCGCCGTAGAAGGCGAGCAGCCGCGGCACGTCCACCACCTGCTCGTACATGTGCCGCCGCTCGGCCTTCCAGGGGACCTCGGTGACGAGCCGGGCGAACAGGTCGTCCGCTCCCCTCAGCCACCCGGGCAGCAGATCGATCCAGGCCCCGGACCCGAGCTCGGTCCTGTGCGTCCCGCGCAGCGAGCCGAGACCGATGTCGTCGGTCTGGTCGAAGAGCGAGCCCTGGAGATACGCACCCATATGTGCAGCGTACCCGCGTAATCGAGCAAGCGTTCTACTGGCGGACCTGGACAGACGCACCCATGGCCGCTTCGGCGCCCCGCGCCCGGCCCCCTCCCGGCCACCGGGGCTGGGGCCCAGCACCTGGGCCGAGGTGCCGCGCCGCCCCCTGGACCCGGACCGGGGGCGGCATCTCACTGGAGCGCTGAGGGCCGGGCCGTCCGCAGGGCCGCTTCCCGGGTCACTCCGGGAAACGGCTGCGGTGGGCACGGCGGGTCAGCGGTTCGGCGATGGCCTCCACCAGCCAGTCCAGCTCGGACTGATGGGCCCGTACCGGGTTGCGCAGGACGCCGACCCCCTCGATGGAGATCTCCACCACGTCCCCGGCGCGCAGGGTGAAGTCGAGTGCGGGCACGATGCCGGTGCCGGTGGACAGCACGGCGCCGTCGGGGAAGGGCTGGGAGCGCCACAGGTGGTCCACCAGGCCTCGCGGGGTGCGGTGGAACGCGGCGGTGGACGTGGCCCCCCGGTACGCCGTCTCGCCGTCGCGCCACACCGCCATGATGATGTCCAGCGCGTCGGGCGCGTCGATCTCCCAGGCGGGCACGATGGCCGAGGACACGGCGGCGCTTCCGGCGTAGATCTTGGCCTGTGGGAGGTAGAGCGGGTTCTCGCCCTCGATGGACCGTGAGCTCACGTCGTCGGCGACCAGATAGCCGACCGTTTCGCCGTGTCGGTTGAGGACCAGCGCCAGTTCGGGCTCGGGGACGTTCAGCTCGGAGTCGTCGCGTACGGCGATCGGCTCGCCGTCGGTCACCACGCGCCACGGCGGCGATTTGAAGAACAGCTCCGGGCGCTCGGCATCGTAGATCCGCTCGTACACCGACTGCTCGGTGCTCTCCTCCACCCTGGCCTCGCGCGAGCGTTCATACGTCACCCCCGCCGCCCACAGCTCCATCAGCCCGTCCAGCGGCGGCAGTGGCAGGACGTCCTGCTCATGGGCGGCGGCCGGGCCGGAGGCGGTGTTCTCCACCAGGGCCCGCAGCTCCGTCATGGGCAGCCGCAGCAACTCGGCGATGAGCGGCGCACCGGGGAAGGCCCGGATCCCACCGGCGTCGTCGGCCACTCCGGTCCGTACCGTCCCGGCCTCATCGGCGAAGCGCACGATGCGTGTCATCTGTCGTCCTCTCCTCTCGTGACGGTGTGGTCGGTGCTCCTACCCAGCGGAGGGTGGTGGCCGTGCACACACCGGCCGCCACGATGCCGACGATGGCGGAGGCCTCCCCGCGGACCACCCTCCCTCGAGGAGACATCTGACCTGTGGAACGTAGGTGTCGCCTACAGGCTTTGACAAGGCCTCAATGACCACGAGTTTTCTTTCGGGTGACCTCTGGCGACCACAGCAGACATCTGACATGTTGGTCGGCGTTGCTCGCTTTTCCTCGCCCTTTTGCCCACAGGAGCGCGTGCCATGACCCTTCGCATCGTCGATGTCGAGACCATCGATGTCCGCTTCCCGACCTCCCAGCACCTCGACGGCTCCGACGCCATGAACGAGGCACCGGACTACTCGGCGGCGTACGTGGTGCTCAAGACCGCCGATGACGCCCCCTCCGGCCAGGGCGCGGCGGTGTCCGCACCCGGCGCCGAACCCCTGGAGGGCCATGGCTTCACGTTCACCATCGGCCGTGGCAACGACCTGGCGGTGCAGGCGGCGCGCGCCATCGGGGAGCGGGCCATCGGCCTGTCCGTGGCGGAGATCACCGGCGATCTGGGCGCCTTCTCACGCCATCTGCTGGGCGACAGCCAGCTGCGCTGGCTCGGCCCGGACAAGGGCGCCATCCACCTGGGCAGCGCCGCGGTCATCAACGCGGCCTGGGACCTCGCCGCCCGGCGGGCCGGCAAACCCGTGTGGAAGCTCCTCGCCGACCTCTCCCCCCGGCAGGTGGTCGACCTGGTGGACTGGCGCTACCTCAAGGACGTGCTCACCCCCGAGGCCGCCCTGAAGATGCTCGAATCCCGCGCCCCGGGCCGCGCCGAGCGCGAGAGTTACGTCCGCGAGCACGGATACCCGGCGTACACCACCAGCGCGGGCTGGCTCGGATACGACGACGCCAAGCTGGCCCGGCTCTGCCAGGAGGCCGTGGACCAGGGCTGGAACTCGGTGAAGCTGAAGGTGGGCGCCGATCTGGAGGACGACATCCGGCGCTGCCGCATCGCCCGCGGTGTCATCGGACCGGACCGCCGGCTGATGATCGACGCCAATCAGACGCTGGGCGTGGCGGAAGCGGTCTCCTGGGCCGAGGCACTCCGGGAGTTCGACGTCTGGTGGTTCGAGGAGCCCACCAGCCCCGATGACATCCTCGGACACGCGGCCATCGCCCGGCGGATCGGCCCGATCCGGGTGGCCACCGGCGAACACGCCCACAACGCGGTGATGTTCAAGCAGTTCCTCGCGGCCGACGCGATCGGCGTCTGCCAGATCGACGCCTGCCGCCTGGCCGGTGTCAACGAGGCGGTGGCCGTTCTGCTGCTGGCCGCGGCGTACGACGTGCCGGTGTGCCCGCACGCCGGCGGGGTCGGCCTGTGCGAGCTGGTCCAGCATCTGTCGATCTTCGACTATGTGGCCGTCAGCGGCTCCCTGGACGACCGTGTCATCGAGTACGTCGACCATCTCCACGAACACTTCCACGACCCGGTCCGCATCCGTGGCTCGCGCTATCTCGTCCCCGAGGCACCCGGCTACAGCGCCCGGATCCGGCGGGAGGCCCTGGAGACCTACCGCTACCCCGAAGGACCGGTCTGGAGCCACCGCGGCTGAGTGGCATCCTGGTCGCCATGTCCACCGATCCAGACCGCTCCGGCCCCGGCGGCGACGGTGTTCCCGCCGCCGGGAGCAGTGTCGTCGACATAGCCATCGGCCGGTTGCGCAAGCGCATCGAGAGCGGTGAGTTCACGCCCGGCCACCGGCTGCCGCCGGAGGCGGTGCTGGCGAGCGAGCTCGAACTCTCCCGCCCGTCGCTGCGGGAGGCGGTCCGTGCCCTGGCGATGGCCGGGGTCCTGGACGTGCGCCGCGGTGACGGCACCTTCGTCACCGATCTGCGCCCGGACCGGCTGCTGCGCGCCCTCGGCAGCTTCCTGGACCTGGCCCAGGACACCGGTCTGAACGAGATGCTGGAGTGCCGCAAGGTCCTGGAGCCGGGCGCCACCGCGCTGGCCGCGACCCGCATCGACGAGGCCACCCTCGACCGGCTCCAGGAGCGGATCGAGCGGATGCGCGGTCTGCGGGACCCGGAGGAGCTGGTCCACGAGGACATCGCCTTCCACGCCGACATCGTCGCCGCGTCCGGCAACCGCACCCTCGCCTCGCTGGCCGACTCGGTCACCCAGCGCACCGCCCGGGCCCGCGTCTGGCGCGCCCTGGTCACGTCCGATGTGCTGTCCTGGACCCACCAGCAGCACATGGACATCTACACCGCGCTCCGCGCCCATGACAGCCTGGCCGCGTTCACCGCGGCCAGCCGGCATGTGGGCGATGTGGAGCTGTGGGTCCGCGACCGGCTGGACGCGGTGCGCGACCGACGCTGACCACGCGGGGGCAAGTCCTCCGCGGATCAGGTGTCACGCCGTACGAGGAAGCGCAGCAGGGTGCGCAATTCCGCGTTCGCCCGGGGCGCGAGCGGCAGGCTCTCCAGGCATGTCTCCACGGCCGCGATGTGGCGTTCGGCCTCCTCCAGGGCCGCGGAGCGGCCACCGGCCCGCTCGATCAGGGCGGCCGCCCGGCGCGTGGTGGCGTCGTCCGGGATGTCCGGGGAATCCCGCAGCAGCGTGGCCAGCCGCTCGGCGGCCGGGGCGCCGGGGCCGCGGGCGCTCAGCGCGGCCAGCACGGGGAAGGTCTTCTTGCGCTGCCGCAGATCGCGGTGGACCGGTTTGCCGGTGACCGCGGGGTCGCCCCAGATGCCCAGCAGATCGTCCACCACCTGGAACGCCACGCCCATGTGGCGTCCGGCCCGGTCCAAGGCGGCCACGGTGGGCTCCGGCGCCCCGGCGAGCGCGGCGCCCAGGGCGGCGGCGCAGCCGAGCAGCGCGCCGGTCTTGTGCTCGACCATCGTGCGGTACTCCTCCGGCCCCACCGCCTCGGGTCCCGTCCACGGGCGCGACTCGAAGAGCAGGTCGTCCGCCTGGCCGCGGACGAGGTCGCCCAGCGCCGCGCTCAGCCGCCGCACGGCGGCCGCGGCTCCGGTGCCGTCCACGCCGGCCAGCGCCTCCACGGCCAGCGCGAACAGGGCGTCACCTGCGAGCACGGCCGGGCCGGTCCCGTACGCCTTCCACACGGTGGGGCGGGTGCGGCGGGTCTGGTCGCCGTCCATGATGTCGTCGTGCAGCAGCGAGAAGGTGTGCACCAGCTCCACCGCCACCGCTCCGGCGACCGCCGCCTCACCGGATGCCCCGGCCGCCTCCGCGCACAGCACGGCCAGGGCCTGCCGCACCCCCTTGCCGCCCGATCCCTCGGCGGGCGTACCGCCCACATCGCACCAGCCGAAGGAGTACGCGGCCATCTCGGCCACCCACGGGTGCAGCCGTCCGACCGTGCCGGCCAGCGTCGGGCGCACCAACTCCCGGCAGCGGCCGAGGATTTCGCCCGCGGTGGCGGTGGTCTCCTGCGCTCCGAGGAGCTCGGGGAACGTCGTCGTCACAGCGCCGCCTCCAGGACCTCGGTGAGGCCGAACTCCTCGCGGGCCCGGTCCACCATCCGGCGGGCGTGCCGCAGCCCGATGCGCTCCAGCACACCGGCCAGTTCGGACAGGTCATCGGCGGTTTCGGCGCGGTCGCGGCCCAGCCGGGCCAGGGACTTGATGAGCCCGAGCCGGGCGAGACCCTCGCCGCGCGGCTCGCTCATGTCGCGGAACTCGTCCAGGGCCTGCTGGTACATCGCGCGGGCCGCCTCGTAACGGCCCGCGCGATAGAGCACATTGCCGCGCATCTTGTGGTTGTACGCCAGCGCGCTCACCAGGTTCATCTCGCGGCAGGTCAGTTCGGCCTCGGAGAGCAGCTCCAGCGCGCGCTCCACGTCCCCGTCGCGTACGGAGACGATGTCGGCCATGCCCCGCAGCGCCCAGGCGTGTCCGCGCCGGTCCTCGGCCTTCGCGGCTATCTCCGCGGCCTCCTCGAACATCGCGTAGGCCGAGTCGTACGACCCGGTGTTGCGGTGCATCTGGGCGATGCCCTCCAGCGCCCATACGGTGTGGCGCGCCTCGCCGCGCTTCCGTGCCTCGGCGAGGAGTTGCTCGTGCAGCGCGCCCACGGCGTCGTAGTCGCCCTGGATACGGCCGGTCTCCGCCATCCCGGCGAGCGAGTAGCCACGGACGACGATGTCCCCGCCGCGCTCGCCGAGGTCGGCCGCGAGGCCGAGCAGCCGCCACGCCAGCGCCAGCGCGCCCCGCTGCCGGGCGAGGGTGCCTCCGCTCCACAGCGCCCATGCCATCGCGCCGAGGTCCCCCGCCGCGCGGGCCGCCCGGTAGCTGGCCTTCCACTCGCGGTCGGCGTCGCCCACCTGCCCGAGCCTCCGGTGTGCCTCGGCGACCGCGAGCCCCGCGCGGGCCGCCTCGCCCGGGGAGCCGCCCCGCTCGGCCGCCCGCAGCTGCTCGGTGCCCGCCGCCAACACCTCGACGAGGGACGAGTTCACGGACAGGGTGGTGAGGGAGCCCTGGTACTCAGGGGCGAATGCCTTGCCGTACATGGATGCCTTTCCGTCTGTTGGTCCCAGGAGCACATGGCTCTATACACCGAGTGCATACACGGGGTGTATGCACCCTATGTATACACGTGGTGTATAGGAGCCGGGAAACCGGCCCCGTCAGGGTCACCGGTACTGTGCGCCCGTTGTTGATCTAGACGCGATCGAGCCCGGAGAGGTTGACCGCCCGAGTAGGTCGATGGCAAAAAACCTCATGGGCCTGGGCTGGTCCGCGCCCCCGCCACCTCGCGCTCGATCCAACGGCAGATCACATCGACCACGTAGGCCCGCTCCGCGCGGCTCAGCTCCCGCCCCTTGGGGATCTCGTGCCAGCGCTGAAGGCAGGTGCGGCAGCAGGTGGCGGTCGCGTGCTGGGCGACGAACACGGGGTGGCCGCGATAGGGCGTCTGCTTGCCGTCCTTGTAGGGCTCGGCGGGGGCCAGCCGCTTGGCGATCAGGTCGTAGGCGTGCCAGCGCAACGTCGACGGTCCGGACAGCTCGGCCGTGGCCCGATCGCGACCGCGCAGATGGAACTTCGCGCGGAACGGATGGCGCGCGATGGCGGCCAGCCGCCGGTCGAGCGATTCGGGGCTCGGACCGGACGAGCCAGGGCTCGGCTGGGGCGCGTCAGGGGTCGGGTCGGACCAGTCAGGCGTCGGGTCGGACGCGTCAGGCGTCGGGTCGGACATCGAAGGCTCCCGGAGACGGCAAGGCCCCCTTCCGATCGTATGACGGCTGGCCCACGGCGCCATCGGCCGGGCCGGTCATAGCGCGCCCGCCCTCTGACGCCGGCCCAGTTGGGGCTCGCGTTGACGCGGACTCAGGAGCGTTGCCGGCCCGCCCGCCACTCCGGTGCGAGCACCGACCAGATCTCCATGTCAAGCCGCGTGCCCCGATGGAGACGGAACTCCCGCAGCACACCGTCCTTGGTCATCCCCAGCCGCCGGGCCACGGCGATGCTGGCCTCGTTCGTGGCCGCGGCCCACCACTCCACGCGGTGGATGCCCCGCTCCTCGACGGCCCAGTCGATGATCACGCGCGCGGCGCGGGTCACCAGTCCCCTGCCCACCGCCGACGGCTCCAGCCAGCAACCCGCCTCCGCGGTGCGCTGTTCGACGTCCATCGTCCGGAAGAGGACCCCGCCGACCAGCTTGCCGTCCGTCCAGATGCCGTGGATCCGCCCGGCGTCGGCCGCCGCCTTGTCCGCGTACCCCTGGAGGAACGCCCGGGCCGACTCCAGGTCGGCCGCGGCGTCCGCCAGCGCGATGTACCGCCCGATGAACTCCCGCCCCCGGTCCATATGGGCGAGGAACTCCTCGGCCTGCCACGGCTCCAGCGGGCGCAGCTCGGCGCCGTCCTCGCCCAGGGGTATCGCGTACATCGTCACCTTCCACCGTCCGAACCAGCGCGCGCAGTACGGGGGATCCTCTCACCGAGGGGCCGTCCGCGCGTTTCCTTTTGTACCTACTAGTATGTATGGTCGTGTCCATGGACACCCGGGAACGACTCATCGCAAGCACCCGTGAGCTGCTGTGGGAGCGCGGCTATGTGGGCACGAGCCCGAAGGCGATCCAGGAGCGCTCCGGAGCGGGCCAGGGCAGCATGTACCACCACTTCCGCGGCAAGCCCGACCTGGCGCTCGCCGCGATCAGCCGCAGCGCCGAGGAGCTGAGGGGCCGGGCGGAGGCCGAGTTCGGCGGCCCCGGCAGCGTGGTCGAGCGGATCACCGCCTATCTGCGGCGGGAGCGGGACGCGCTGAAGGGGTGCCCGGTCGGCCGTCTCACCCAGGACCCCGATGTGATGGCCGATCCGGAGCTGCGCCGACCGGTCGAGGAGACCTTCGCCTGGCTCACCGACCGGCTGGCCGGGCTGCTCGCGGAGGGCCGGGCGAGCGGCGAGCTCGGCACCGGGCTCGACCCGGTGGCCACGGCCACCGCGCTGGTCGCGGTGTTGCAGGGCGGCTATGTGCTGGCCCGCGCCGCCGACTCGGCCGAGGTGTACGCCCGGGCGATGGACGGAGTGCTCGGCCTGCTCACCGCCCATGTCCGCTGAGCCCCCGCCCTCACCCCCATTCCCCGAAGGAGAGCCCCCGACATGCCCTTCGTCCGCATTGACGCGCTGCGGGCCGACGCCGACCGGCTCGACGCGCTCGGCCGTGCCGTACACGACGCGCTGGTGGAAACCATCGGCTTCCCGCCCAACGACCGGTTCCAGGTCCTGACCAGCCATGACGGCACCAGCGGCATGCTGGCCTACGACGACTACCTCGGCGTGCCGCGCGACGACGGCATCGTCTACGTCGCGCTCACGATGCGCTCGGGGCGCACACCGGCACAGAAGCAGGCGCTGTACCGGCGGATCGCCGAGCTCGCCGAGGAGTACGCGGGTACCGAGCCGCGGAACGTGTTCATCACCCTGACCGAGAACGAGTCGGCCGACTGGTCGTTCGGACACGGGGTGGCGCAGTACGTCGAGGGATGAGACGTCGCCATCGGGCCCGGCATGGCGAGAATCCGTTGGGTTCTGTCATTTCAGCCTCTGGGTGATCCTCTCCCGGCTCCCTAGCGTGGGGCGGGCACCACCCGCCCCACGCCCGGAAGGAGACGCTGGTGCCCACCACGTTCGAAAGGAAGCCGGACGCCACCCGATGACCAAGATCCTGCTCTCCCTGCACGTCCTGGCCGCCATCGTGGCGATCGGTCCCGTCACCGTCGCGGCCAGCATGTTCCCGCCCGCGGCGCGCAACGCCCACGCGGCCGCCGCCGAGGGCGAGGCGGACCTGGGCACGGTCCGGCTGCTCCACCGCATCTGCCGCACCTACGCCACGATGGGCCTGGCCGTGCCCGTCCTCGGCTTCGCCACGGCCGCCGTGATGGGCGTCCTCGACAGCGGCTGGCTCACCGCCTCCATCGCCCTGACGGCCGCGGCCGCCGGTGTCCTGGTCGCCTTCGTCCTGCCCCGCCAGGGCGAACTCCTCGACAGCCTCGGCGCGAGCAAGGCCCCCGAGCGTTCCGACACCGCCCAACTGGCCATGTTCACGGGCGTGTTCAACCTGCTGTGGGCGGCGGTGACCATCCTCATGATCGTCCGCCCGGGCTCGACCACCGGAGCCTGACCCCGCCCCGTCTCCCGCGCTGTGGCCTGAAGCCGGTCACCGCGCGGGATCCGGCCATTGGCGCGGGATAATGATCGGGAGCGCCAGGCGGAAACGGGAGGCGGTGCGGGGCATGCACGGTGAGTACAAGGTGCCGGGCGGCAAGCTGGTCGTCGTGGATCTGGAGGTCCACGACGGCGCGCTGCGCAGGGTGCGGGTGGCGGGCGACTTCTTCCTGGAGCCGGACGAGGCGCTGCACGCCATCGACCGGGCCCTGGAGGGCGCGCCCGCCGACGCGGACGCGAAGGCGCTCGCCGCCCGCGTCAAGGCGGGGCTGCCCGCCGACACCGTGATGTTCGGCTTCTCCCCCGAGGCCGTCGGCATCGCGGTGCGGCGGGCGCTGGCCCGCGCCACCGACTGGACGGACTACGACTGGCAACTGATCCACGAGGGGCCGCAGGACCCGGCGCTGCACATGGCCCTGGACGAGGTGCTGACCGACGAGGTCGCCGCCGGACGGCGGCCGCCCACGCTGCGGGTGTGGGAGTGGGGCCGCCCGGCCGTCATCATCGGCAGCTTCCAGTCCCTCCGCAATGAAGTGGACCCCGAGGGTGCGGCTCGCCACGGAGTCACGGTGGTGCGGCGCATCTCCGGTGGCGGAGCCATGTTCGTGGAGGCCGAGAACACCATCACCTACTCCCTTTCGGTACCGGCCTCCCTCGTCTCCGGGCTGTCGTTCGCCGATTCCTACGCCTACCTCGACGACTGGGTTCTGACCGCGCTGGGCGACATGGGCATCAAGGCCTGGTACCAGCCCCTCAACGACATCGCCTCCGAGGAGGGCAAGATCGCCGGTGCCGCGCAGAAGCGCCTCGCCGGTGGTGACGGCGCGGTACTGCACCACGTGACGATGGCGTACGACATCGACGCCGACAAGATGGTCGATGTGCTGCGCATCGGCAAGGAGAAGCTGTCCGACAAGGGCACCGAGAGCGCCAAGAAGCGCGTCGACCCGCTACGCCGCCAGACCGGCCTGCCCCGAGCCGAGATCATCGACCGCATGCTCGGCTCCTTCCGCACTCGCTACGGCCTCACTCGGGGGCACGTCACCGAGGCGGAGATGGCACGCGCCGAGGAACTCGCCCTTACCAAGTACAGCAACGAGGAGTGGACGGCTCGGGTGCCATAGGAAGCACCACGCCGACGACCGCGGCGGCGGCCAGTGGGTTCGTCGATTCACCGACAGCTCTTGCATGTTCTATGTCATGGAGCATAAGTTACCCACACGTAAGGGAGGTGGTGGGTGGCATGGTCCGGCGCAAGAGCGACAGCCGCGAGCGGATGGTGCTGAGCGCCGCGGCGCTGCTGCGTGAGTACGGCGCGAGCGCCACGAGCATCGACCGGGTGCTCGCGCACAGCGGGGCCCCGCGCGGCTCGGTCTACCACCACTTCCCGGGCGGACGGGCGCAGTTGATCGATGAGGCGGTGGCGCTCGCCGGTGACTTCATCGCCGGGCTGATCGAGACCGGTGTGCGGGCCGATGACCCGGTGGCGGCGGTCGACGCGTTCTTCACGCTGTGGCGCGGGCGGCTCGTCGAAAGCGACTTCCGGACCGGCTGCCCCGTCGTGGCGGTGGCCGTCGAGACCAACGACGACGCCCCGCAGCTCGCCCGCTCCGCGGCCGCGGCGTTCGCCCGCTGGCAGGAGGCGCTGGCCGCCTTGTTCGTCCGGCACGGTCTGCCGGAGGAGCGGGGAAGGCGGCTCGCCGCGTTCGTCATCGCCGCGGTGGAGGGCGCCGTCATCATGTGCCGGGCCGAGCGGAGCACCGCCCCGCTGGAGGCGGCCGCCGCCGAGATCCACGACCTGCTGGCCCACGCTCTGCGTACCACCGGCGCGTTGGCGGACCCCGCCCGCGACCACGACGCACCACCACCGTGAGACCGCGGTGCACCACCACCGTGAAACCCACCACGGTGCACCACCGCCGTGAAACCGCGGTGGACAACCGCCGTGAAACCGCAGTGCACCACCGCCGTGATCCGCGGGCCGCCGGATGGGTGGCGTGCGGGCCCGTCGGCCGACTCAGCCCCTGTGTGAAGGAGCAGCCATGCCCACGCTGGACCGCCAGGACAACGTCTTCGTGCTCGACCTCGGGGACGGCGAGAACCGTTTCCACCCCGACTGGCTCGCCGCCGTCGACGGCGCCCTGGACGAGGTGGAGAAGGCCGACGGGGCGCGTGCCCTGGTGACCGCCGCCACCGGCAAGTTCTACTCCAACGGCCTGGATCTGGACTGGCTGTTGGCCCACGCCGACCAGCACCAGGACTATGTCGTCTCCGTCCATGGGCTCCTGGCCCGGATGCTGTCGCTGCCGCTCGTGACCGTGGCCGCGCTGCAGGGGCACACCTTCGCGGCGGGCGCGATGTTCTCCCTGGCCCATGACGTCCGGGTGATGCGCGCCGACCGTGGCTTCTGGTGTCTGCCCGAGGCGGACATCAACATCCCCTTCACCCCGGGCATGTCCGCTCTCATCCAGAGCCGGCTGAGCCCGCGCACCGCCCACGAGGCCATGGTCACCGCTCGTCGTTACGGCGGCCACGACGCGCTCGCCGCCGGGATCGTCGACCACGCGGTGGCGGAGGACTCCGTCCGCTCGACCGCCGTCGAGTTGGCCGCGGCGCAGGCGGGCAAGGCCGGTGACACCCTCGGCACCATCAAGGGCCGTATGTACGCGCCCGTACTGGCCGCCCTGCGCACGAAGGACAACCCCCTGGGCTGAGCGCCCCATCGGCCGACCAACCCCTTGGCGACAGCCTCGTTGGCCGACAGCCCCACCGGCTCCCGCGCCGCACGCATCCCGAACGGCGCGGGCCACCACGACCGCAAGGAACGCCTGTGACCACCACCGACCTCACCACCCTCTCCGGCCTCGACCTCATCCGATGGGTGCAGTCCGAGCGTCCCACCGACGTCCCCACCATCGGACGGCTCCTCGGCATGCGCTTCGACGAGGTGGACCCCGGACGCGTCGTCGTCTCCCTCGACACCCGCCCCGACTTCGCCAACCCCCTCGGCACCGTCCACGGCGGTATCGCCGCCACCCTGCTCGACTCGGCCATGGGCTGCGCCGTTCACACCACTCTCCCGGCCGGGGTGGGCTACACCACCCTGGAGCTCAAGGTGAACTACATCCGCGCGGCCCGCACCGACGGGCAGACCCTCAGCGCCGAAGGCACCGTCCTCCACGCCGGTCGCCGCACCGCCACCGCCGAGGGCAAGGTGCTCGACGAACAGGGGAAGTTGATCGCCCACGCGACCACCACCTGCATGATCCTGCGCACCGACGGCTGACCGGCCCGGCCGCCACGCCGGCGGACGGCTCCGGGCCCCCGGTCCTCGGCCCCCGGCTCCCGGCTCCCGGCTCCCGGCTCCCGGCCCCCGCGTAGCCTGTTCCCGTCGTGGACCGGCCCGAGTGGGGGGAGTTGCGCATGAAGCTGATCGCCGTGGGCGACGTGGTGGTCGCCCGGAGACCGGCCGTGGCTCTCGACGGGGACCTCTCCGCGGGCACCTCGGCGCTGCCGCTGCTGCGGGACGCCGATCTGACGATCGGCAACCTCGAGGTCCCGCTGACCGACACCGGGTACCCGGCCGAGAAGCCGGTCGCCTTCCGTGTGGGCAGCGACATGGCGCCCGAGCTGGCCCGGCTCGGCTTCGACGCCTGTTCGCTGGCCACCAACCACGCGCTCGACTACGGCATCGACGGTCTGCGCAGCACCAGGGCGGCTCTGGACACGGCCGGTGTCGCCCACGCCGGGGCCGGGGAGAACCTCGACGAGGCGCTGCGTGCCGTCCGGCTCTCCGGCCGGGGCCGCGCCGAGGTGGCCTTTCTGAGCCTGTGCTGTGCCCTGCCGCCGGGCTTCAACGCCACCTCGCACCGGCCCGGGATCGCGCCGGTGAGGGTCGAGCAGGCTTACGAGTTCGACGGCGTGCTGATCGAGGAGCAGCCCGGGACCGTGCCGTATGTCCGCACCAAGGCGCGCGAGGCCGATGCGGCGCGTGCCGAGGAGGCGGTCCGGCGGGCCAAGGAGCTGGCCGCCACGGTGGTGGTGGCGGTGCACTGGGGCGTTCCCTGGTGCTATCTGCCCAGCAACCAGGGGCCGTTGACCGAATATCAGCAGCCGCTGGGGCGGCGGCTTGTCGACGCCGGGGCGGATCTGGTGATCGGACACCATCCGCACTGCCTCCACCCGGTCGAGCGGTACGGGGACGGCCTCATCCTCTACTCGACCGGGAACTTCCTGTTCCATCCCTGCGAGGAGGTGGCTCCCGCCGACCGGCGCCCGCCCTCCCGCTACAAGGGGCGGATGTTCGACCGGCCGTGGTTCGAGAGCGCGGTGTTCGAGGTGACGCTGGGCGAAGGCCCGCCCCGGCTGCGCCTCCATCCGGTCGAGCTCACCGCCGACGGCGAGCCGGTGATTCCCACGGCCTCGACGGCGCGGCGCATCCTGCGGCAGGTCGAAGAGTTCTCCCAGGAGCTGGCCCCCTCGACGAGGGTGGACCGGGACGGCCGCGTCCGCTTCTGACGACGCCGTTGCCGGATCGGCGGTGGCTACGTGGCGGCGGGGCCGTCCGGCAGCCCCGGCGCCACCACGGGGGTCAGTTGCTGTAGACGCGCTCGGGGTGGACGAAGACCGCGGCGCGGCGCTGCTCGGCCATCACGCGGTCGTACGCGGCCCAGTCGTCGTGGGTACCGCCCGCGGCGGTGAAGATCTCGCGCAGCAGCAGACGCAGACGCTCCGGGTCGATCCCGGGGAACGGGTCGTCCGGCCCCACGATCTCGGTGCGGCCCTCGACCGCGGCCCAGTTCCATCCGGCGCGGAAGACCACGGTGGCCCGCGGACGCGCCCGCAAATGGGCGAGTTTGGCGGGGCCGTAGGTGACGAAGGCGACCACCTGGTCACCGGAGACCGGATGGCCGACGATCCCGGCGTTGACCACGGATGCCTGGACCGTGCTGTCGGCGCGCGTCGTCGACACGACCGCCAAGTGGTGGTCGGCCGCGGCGATGCGGTCCACTTCCTGAAGATCCGTCATCGGGTGCCTTTCTGGGCGGACCGGTTCCCCCACCATGACTCCCCCGGCCCGTACCCGCACCCTGATCCGTCCATGCCGGTGAGTCCGGGGCCGGGGGCCGGGGGTGTAGCGGACTCCACCGTCGAAGGGGCGGCTCGCTCTCCCGCGTGGGTCCGGCCGGTCTTCTAGCCTCGTCGGTATGGGGAGGCGAACGCGGCACACGACGCGGGCCACGGCCCGGCTGGCCCGGCGGGTGGAGGAGCTGGTGGAAACCCGGGCGGGTGCCATCGCCGCACACGGCGCCGAACTGCGGCGTATCGAGCGGGAGTTGCACGAGGGCGCCCAGGCACGGCTGGTCTCCCTGTCGCTGCGGATCGGGCTGGCCAAGCGGGCGTACGACCGGGATCCGACGGCGGCGCGCAGGATGCTGGACGACGCGCAGGACCTGGCCGACGAGGCGCTGGCGGAGCTGCGCCAGGTGGTGCGTGGCATGCATCCGCCGGTCCTCACCGACCGTGGCCTGGCCGGGGCGGTACGGGCGCTCGCCGCGAGCAGCGGGCTCGATGTGACCGTGCGGGTGGACGGGCTGGAGGACGGGGAGCGGGCGCCGATGGCGGTCGAGGCGACGGCGTACTTCGTCGTGGCGGAGGCGCTGGCCAACGTGGCCGGGCACAGCGGCTCCGACCGGGCCGAGGTCCGGCTGGCGCGCACCCCGAGCGGGTTGTCCGTCTCGGTGCGCGACGGGGGACGGGGCGGCGCCGAGGCCGCCACCGGCGGGTCCGAGGCCAGGCGGACCGGCGGCGCCGGACATGACTCCGAACGTGGCCTCGGGCTGCTCGGGATACGCCGCCGCGTCGCGGCGCTCGATGGAACGGTGGCGGTGACCAGCCCGCGCGGCGGGCCGACCGTCATCGCGGTGGAGCTGCCCTGCCGGTGACGATCGCCGGGACCGCACGTGGCCACCGCCCCTACGACTGGCCGGACGCCTCGATCAGGTCGCGCAGCTGGGAGCGGGCGGTGACGCCGAGCTTGGGGAAACTGCGGTAGAGGTGCGAGCCGACGGTGCGCGGGGAGAGGAAGAGCCGTTCGCCGATCTCGCGGTTGCTCAGCCCCTGCGCGGCCAGGCGGATGATGTGCTGCTGCTGCGGGGACAGCGAGGTGAGGGCGTCGGGGCCGGCGGGGGCCGATTCGACACCGGCGGCACGCAGTTCGGCCCGGGTCCGGTCGATCCAGGAGGAGGCGCCGAGGCGGCGGAAGGTTTCCAGCGCGGTGTTCAGCTGGTGGCGGGCCTCGGTGATGCGGTGGCGGCGGCGCAGCCATTCGGCGTGGTCCAGCAGGATCTGGGCGCGTTCGAACGGCCATTGGCCGCCTCCGGGTTCGGCGAGGGCCGCGGTGAAGTGCGGCTCGGCCTGGGACGGTTCGAGCAGCGCGCGGGCGCGGTGGATCAGGATGCGCATCCGGGGCGAGGGGTCCTCGCCGAGCCGGTCGGCGGTGCGCTCCACGATGGCGGCGGCCTCGGCGCCGTGGCCGGTGCGGACGGCCGCGGCGGCCAGTTCGGCGACCCCGGGGTAGGAGCACGCGTAGTGGACGGGGTCGCCGTCGGCGGTGAACAGCAGGCGGAACTGCTCGTACGCGCCGATGTGGTCGCCGTCGGCCACCGCGGCCATGCCCAGCGCCCACCGGGCCCGGACGGCCACGGCGCGGCTGCGGTGCGGATCGACGAGGGACAGCGCGGCCGAGCCCGCCGCGCGGGCCTCGTCGGTCCGTCCGGTCAGCGCGAGCGCGGCGGCCTCGAGCGACCGTGCGGCGGCGTCGAGGTGCGGCAGCCCGGCACCCGCCGAGTCGGTGTTCACGGCGGCGGTACGGGCCTGCGCCCACCGCCCGTGGTCCAGGTACGACCACCCTGCCGAGCAGCCGAGACCGATGGGCAGGGAGCCGCCCAGTCGCCAGCGGTGGAGGGCGTCGTCGAAGATCCGTACCGCGAGTGCGGTCTCGTCGAGCAGCCAGGCCATGGCGCCGAGCGAGATGAGCCGGGCGGGGTCGCCGCCCGCCCGCTCGACCAGCGCCGGGATGGCCGCCACCCGCTCGGACCGGTGCGCGGTGGGGTCGGTCACCGCGAGCGTCCAGGGGTCGTCCTGTGCCCGGGCCCGTACGGCGAGGCGGTATTTCTCGTCGCCCGAGTAGAAGCCCGCCACCGACGCCGAGGAGAGCGCGACCCGGCGCAGCTTGGGGTCCTCCGCCGCCCGGAGCAGCAAGGACATCGCGGTGTCGTGTTCGGTGCTCAGCGTGAGCACCTGGCCCACCCGCAGCGATGCCTCGGCCGACAGCTCGGGGTCGTCGGTGAGCGCGGCCGCCTGCGCGGCGAGCCGGCGCACCCAGTGCGGCTGTCCGGTGGACACCGCGGCACCCGCGGCGGCCACCAGGCGGCGGGCGCGGTCGCGCCGCCCGGGGCTCAGCTCGGCGGCCCGCTCCAGCGCGGTGGTGGCGGCGGTGTATCCGCCACGCTCCCGGGCCCTGGCCGCCGACTCCTCCAGCGCGGCGGCGATCTCCTCGTCCGGCCCCTCCGCGGCGGCGGCCAGATGCCAGGCGCGGCGGTCGGGCTCGGCGCTGAGCAGCGTGGCGAGGTCGCGGTGGGCCCGACGGCGGGCGGCCAGCGGTACGGAGTGGTAGATGGCGGACCTGATCAGCGGATGCCGGAAGCGGGCCCGCCAGCCGTCGCGCCCGCCACCGGTGATCCGCAGCAGTCCGGCGGCCTCGGCCGGGGCCAGCGCCTCGACCCGGCCCGCCACCGCCCGGTCGTCCGCCGCCACCAGGAGCAGTGCCTGCCGGGTGGCCTCGGGCAGGGCCTCGAGGTCGGCGGCGAAGACCCGCATCAGGCGGTCGGTGGGCGGCAGGAGCTCTCCGTCGGCGGAGTCGGCCGAGTCCGCGCCGCGGGCGCCGTCCGCCCGGGCCAGTTCGATCAGCGCCAGGGGGTTTCCGGCGGCCTGGTCGAGGATGCGCAACCGGCGGCTGCCGGTCGGCGGATACGGCTGCCGGTCCAGCAGGAGGCCCGCGGCGGTCGCGTCCAGCGGGTCGAGGTTAAGCAGGGGGAAGCCGGAGAACGGCGCCGTGGCCCCGCCCCGGGCGCCCTCGTCCGCCCGGTCCCTGGCCCCGGCCAGCACGGCGAGGGGTTCGTCGCCGATGCGCCGGGCGGCGAAGGCGAGCAGCTCCAGCGAACCGGCGTCGATCCACTGCAGATCGTCGGCGACCACGAGGACGGGCGACTGCCGGGCGAGGTCCGACAGCAGGGTGAGCAGCGCGACGCCGAGCAACAGCCGATCGGGCGGGCCACCGTGTCGGGGGTCGACGCCGCCGGGCTCGGCCTCCCTGAGGGGGACGTTGCCGGGCTCGGCCTCCCTGAGGGGGACGTTGCCGGGCTCGGCCTCGCTGAGGGGGGCGTTGCCGGGCATGGCCTGGCCGAAACCGCCGCCCCCTCCATCGCCGTCCCCCAAGCCCATGGCCCCCAGCAGCGCCGACCGCTGCCGCCCCGGCAGCCGCGCGGTCTCCGCCAGCACCGGGCGCAGCAGCTGGTGCAGCCCCGCGAACGTCAGGTTCGCCTCGCTCTCGCTGCCCGTCATCCGCAGCACCCGGCCCTGGTGACGATCCGCCGCGAGGTCGAGCAGGGTGCTCTTGCCCGCGCCCGGTTCCCCCGTGAGGATCAGCACACCGTTGGTCAGACCGAGTACGGCCGCGCTCTCACTCTCCCGCCCGACCATGGTCATCCTCCGACTCTAGCCCGTGGTGCAGTCATCTGACCGATACCGCCGGCGCCCGCCGGAGCGCAGGCTGGATACATGGACACCATCACGCTTGGAAACGTCGAGATCACCCGCGTGGTAGAGGTGGCTCCGAGGGGTCTGCCACGCGACTTCATCTTTCCCGACGTGGCCCCGGAGCACTGGCGCGCGCACGAGAGCTGGCTGGCCCCCGCATTCCTGGATCCGGCCGCCGACGAGGTCCGCACGATGATCCAGACCTGGCTGCTCCGCAGCGAGGGCCGGACGATCCTGATCGACACGGGCGTCGGCAACGACCGGGAGCGGCCGGGCATGCCGCCCTTCCACCATCTGCACACGAACTACCTCGGGGAGCTGGCCGCGGCCGGGGTCCGCCCGGAGGATGTGGACGTGGTGATCTGCACCCATGTGCACGGGGACCACGTCGGCTGGAACACCTCATGGGCGGACGGTGAGTGGCGGCCGACCTTCCCCAACGCGCGGTACGTGCTCCCCCGCGTCGACTTCGACTACTGGAACCCGGAGAACGGTCACCGGACCCGCTCCGGCCCCCGGATGGCGAATGTCTTCGAGGACAGCGTCGCCCCCGTCCACCGGGCCGGGCAGACCGTGCTGTGGGAGGGCGACCACTACGACGTCGACGCCCAGTTGCGCATCGAGCCCGCCCCCGGCCACACCCCCGGCTCCTCCGTGGTACGGCTGCGGTCGGGCACGGACCGGGCGGTCTTCGTGGGCGATCTGGTGCACAGCCCGCTGCAGATCGTGGAGCCGGACGCCTGCCCCTGCTTCGACGAGGACGAGCCCCGGGCGCGGCTCTCGCGGCGCCGGGTGCTGGGCGAGGCCGCGGACGAGGGTGCGTTGGTGTTCCCCGCGCACTTCCCCGGTGCGAGCGCGGCCGAAGTGCGGCGGGACGGCGAGCGGTTCGCGGTGAAGGAGTGGGCGGCATGGCGGTGAGCGTGTTCCGGAACATCCCGTACGCGGCCGGGCCGACCGGCGCCGCGCGATTCGCCGCGCCGACCCCCGTATCGGGCGTACCCGGTGCACCCGGCGCGCCTGACCTACACGGCGCACCCGGCGCCGACGGGCCCGGGCCGACGGCTCCGGCACCCGAGCGGCGGTTCCCGGCGGATCTGAGTCCGCTGATGGGCCCGGGCTGGGTGCGTGGCGAGGACTATCTGACGCTCAACGTCTGGACGCCCCGGACCGACGGAGACGCCCCGGTGATGGTCTTCGTGCACGGCGGCGCGTTCCTCTCCGGCACCGGCCAGGCGCCGGTGTACGACGGGACGCCCTTCGCCCGCGACGGCGTGGTCCTGGTCACCCTCAACTACCGCCTCGGCGCGCTGGGTTGGCTCGACCTGCCGGACGCCCCGCGCAATCGTGGTCTGCTGGACGTGCTCGCGGCGCTGCGATGGGTGCGTGAGCACATCGCGGACTACGGCGGGGACCCGGACCGGGTCACGGTCTTCGGGCAGTCGGCGGGAGGGATGATCGTCAGCGCGCTGCTGGTGACCCCCGAGGCCGCCGGGCTGTTCCGGGGCGCGATCAGCCAGAGTGGCGGGCTCCACGCCCTGACCGGCGCGGAGGCGGCGGAGACGACCCGGGCCCTGGCCGACCGGCTGGGCGTTCCGGCGACGGCCGAGGCGTTCGCCGGCATCCCCGACGAGCGGCTGGTGTCCGCGCTCGCCGAGGTGCCCGGGATGGGGCCGAGGCTGTCGCCGCTCGGTGTGGTGCTCGACGGGCTCGACGACGCGCCACCGCCGCATCCGGTGGATCTGCTGGTGGGCACGAACACCCAGGAGTCGCTGCTCTACCAGCGGCCGGAGCAGAGCGCGGCCATCGACGCGGTGTTCCGCGACGCCCGTGAGCGGCTGGTGTCCCGCTACGACAAGGCGTTCACCTACGACTTCGACTGGCGGGGCGGGCCGTTCGGCGCGTGCCACGCCGTGGAGCTCCCGTTCGTCTTCGACCACACCGAGCTGCCCGCGCTCCGTACGGCGAACGGGCTGCTCGGACCGGACGTCCCGGCGTCACTGGCCGCGGAGATGCACGGCGCGTGGGTGCGCTTCGCCACGCACGGGGATCCCGGCTGGTCGGGAACGCACCGGTTCCGTTAGGGCGCACGGAGTGCGACGGGGTGGCCGTGGCGGCGGATCGGTGTCCGTATCCGCGCGCGGGTCACGGCCGCCTCGTCGTACTCCGGAACGGTCGTGGGTTCACCACTCGCGGTACTCCTGGCGGCCGTGGCGCGGGGCCGGGCGGCTCGTCCGGGCCCGGGCGGGCTCCTCCTCCGGGGGCCAACTCGGCCAGACCGGCCGGGGCGGTGGCGGCGGGGTGCGCGCGCTGTCCTCCTTCTTCTCGTTCCACTCCCCCTCGCCCAGGACGAGCAGCGGATCGAACATGATGATGGTCCCCGCGATCACCAGGAAGATCACCGGGCCGATCAGCATGGGCAGGATGAGCGAAGCGGGCGCCTCACCGCCCACGGAGGCGCTGAGCACATCGTCCAGCCGCACGCTGACCGCGGCCATGCCCGTGTAGTGCATCCCGGTCACGGCGACCCCCATCACCAGGCTCGAGGCCAGGCTGGCGCGGAAGCCGTGGATGGTCACGGCGGCCCAGAGGGCGGCGGTCGCGGCCACGACCGCGATCAGGACGGAGAGCAGGACGGTCGGCACGGAGTACTCCAGGTGCCCCTGCATGCGCATCGCGGACATCCCGATGTAGTGCATGCCCGCGACGCCGAGTCCGGTGAACACACCGGCCGAGAGCAGCACCCCCGGGGAAGTGCCCCGGTAGCCGACCATGAAGACGCCGATGCCGACGACGACGATCGCCACGACGAGGCTGAGAATGGTGATCGGTATGTCGAAGCCGATCGGGGTCTCCTTCACATGGAACCCCATCATGGCGATGAAGTGCATCGTCCAGATGCCCGAGCCGATCGACGCGGATCCGAGCGCGAGCCAGCCCGCCTTCCAGGAGCGCTGGGTACGCACCGACCGGGCCGTGCAGCGTAAGCCCAGGGCCCCGCCGAGACAGGCCATGAGGTAGGCCGCCAGCGGGGTGGCGGCCCCGTAGTTGAACCCGTCGATCGTGCCGTACATGTAACGTCCCACCCTTTTCACCGCGGGGATCCCGTGCAGAAACGTTGCGTCACCGGCGAGGGTAGGGCGCGATCGTCCACGCCACCCACACATTTGGTCACGCATTGATAAAGGTGTCTCACCGGGCGTGATGGGATGTCACGTGATTCACCTCATGTCCGTTTTCCCCTTCGCCGCAGGTGGGCGGGGTTGTGCCGGGGGCACGTGCCTGGCGTGAGGACGGTCCGGAAGCGGCCGAGAGTCGCCCGGGGGGCGGCGCGAGAGGCGGCCCGGGATCGGTTCGAGGGCGGCCCGGGAGCCATCCGCGCCGCCCTCGCCCCGGGAGCGACTACGCCGCGGATGAATCCTCCGGATGTCTCACGACCTTCTTCACCGCCCGCTCAACCTCGAATCTGCTCAGCCCGGCCGACGCGGCGTGCTCCGTGATCGCCGCCTGCACCCGCTCCGCCGCCGCGCGCCACCGCTCCCACTGGTCCCGGCGCTCCTCGCCGTCCAGGCCGGACACCCGCTGACGCTCTGCATCGGCGGATTTTTGCAGGTCAATCAGCTCATCAGTCACCAGATCAGACATGCGAGCGATTCTAAGGAAACCGTACGAAGAAGAGCGCGCAGGCACCGCGGGAGTTTTCGCGCGGCGCCGGACCCGCGTATCGACCGGGCGATTCGCGGACGTCTTCTGGTCGGTTTCCGGAAAGAGCGATCAAAGGACTCCTGTGCTCGCGCGGACGGGCGGATGATGGGAGAGGCATGACGAAGGGGGACGTTTCATGCACGCCAGGGATCTCGCGGCATTACGCGACCGCGCCGAACGGGCCGCGGCCGACGCGCTGGCGTGGATCGCCCCGCCCTCGCCGCAGGGCCCGGCGGCCGAGGGCTCGTCCGGCGGCGCCTCCCCCGCCCTGCTCGACCACCGCATCGCCGAACTCGAGGCGGCGGAAGCGGAGTTGGCGACGGCCGTGCCGGACGGGGACGCGCTGCTGTGCACCGTACGCGCCCGGCTCGGCGGCCTGTACGCCGAGCGCTATGGGCGCGATCCCACGGACGACGACCGGAGCAGGGGCCTGCGGGTGCTGCGGGCTGCCCGCGCCTCCGGGGCGCTCGACCCACGGGACGAACGTGCCTCCGCCTTCCACCTGATGCGGTTGCTGATGACGCCCGGCATGATGGCCGGGTGGGACGGCACGCTGCCCCGCCTCCTGGACTCCTTCGACCTGGGGCGCCGAGTGGTGTTGGGCGACCCTGAGCTCACCGCCGATCTGACCGAGCTGCGCGGTCTGGTGACCGACCTGGCACCAACCCTCCCCGAAGACGCCGCCGAATCCCTGGTCTGGGCGGCCGGCGTCCTCGAGCGGGTGCCCGCCGTCGTGCGCTCACGGGACATCGGGCAGATGGCCGACCTGGCCGAGCAGATGGCGCAGCGGCTGCCGGGCCGCAACTCCGAGCTGATGCGGGCCCTGAGCGGGCTGGTCGCCGAGTTCTCCAGGGCCGGGGAGGCGGACGAAGGCGGTAAGGCCGAGGCGATGAAGGAGCCCACCGAGGAGGAGACCGCTCTCACCTTCGCGGAGGCCGCCCTCCTGCTGGAGCTCGAAGTGCCCGGCACCATCCGGGCGGAGGATTTGACCACCCTGGTCGAGGAGGTGAGCAAGGGACCGGCCGGTGAAGAGGCGGAGACCGCGATGCGCGCCGCGATGAGCCGCATGGCGCAGGGTGTGCGCACGGGTGACGCCGAGCGGCTGGCCGAGGCGGCCGAGTTGATCGACGCGGCGGCCGGGGAGGGGTCCGGACGGTTGGGCTGGATGGCCGGGCTCATCTCGCCCGGGCTGCTGGCCGCGGCCAACACCCTCGGCGGCAACCTCACCGACCGCGATCAGGCGCGGGCCCGTCTCGACGCGCTCTTCGGCCCCGCCTCCGCGGTGTTCGACTCGGCACACGCCACCGGGCCCGGCGCCGCGGGGCTGCGGATCTGCAACCAGTGCATGCACCTTCAGCTGCGCATCACCGAAGCCCTCGCCGAGGAGGACACCGAACGGCTCGAGGAGCTGCTGGACGAGCTGCTCGACCTGCTGGAGGAGACCGAGGGCGGCGAGTGGCAGTTCCTGGTCCTCTTCCTGCTCGGCCAGGCCCAGTTGAGCCTGGCAACGCTGGACGGCGGGGTCACCGCCCTGCGTACGGCCGTCGCGTATCTGGAGGAGGCGGCGGGCCATCCGAGGGTTCCCGTGTTCGCGCGGCCCCTGATGGACGCGTGCTGGGCGCCCGCGCTGGCCCTCTCCTCCCTGATCGAACCGGACCTGGCCCGGGTCTCCGAGGCGGTGACCCGGGCCCGCGGGGCCCTGGAGGGCCCCGCCTCGGCCGCCGACCAGCATGTGCGCATCCGGCAGGCCATCGTGTACGCGCTGCTGGCCATCCACCGCTCGACCGACGACCCGTCCGTCCTGGAGGAAGCGGTCGGCGAGCTGGAGCAGGCCCGCCGGGACCTCACGGAGCGCACCAGCCCGGACATCCGGCAGAAGGTGCTCTGGGAGCTGGCCGAGGCGTACCGGCTGCGCGGCGACCGGGCGCGTGACGACCTCGGTGCCGCCGTCTCGACGGCGCAGGAGTCGCTGCGGGTGCTCGCCGAGGACGTCCTGCTGCAACTCGGCGCCGAGCACGGCCTCGAGGTGGCCAGGGCGGGGGCCAGCCGCGGGCTGCTCGCCGCCCACTGGGCCGCCGTGGACGGCCGGATCGAGGAGGCCGTGACGTCGCTGGAGAACGGGCGGGGCCTGGTGCTGCGCGCCGCGGCCGCGGCCGCCGGGGTCCCGGAGCAGCTGGCCGCCCGGGGCGAGGCGGAGCTGGCCGAGCAGTGGCGGACCGCCGTACGGGACCTTCCGCCCGGTGCCGCGCCGACCGGTGGCGGACTGGGGACCGGCCTTGGTGGTGGGCTCGCGACCGGAGTTGGTGGTGGGCTCGCGACCGGTCTCGGCGGCGGACTCGCGACCGGTCTCGGCGGCGGCACCCCGGAGGAGGTCCGCAGCGCGCTCGCGCGAGTGATGCCGACCGGGCCCGCCCCGGGCCTCGCCATCCCCAGCACCCTGCGCCGCCGCGCGCTGGAGGCGCTGCGGCGGCCGGAGGGCGGCTCCGAGGCGCTGCGCGGACTGCTCGGCGCACCCGGCATCGAGGAGTTGCGGGACGGGCTGCGCGCCACCGGCGCCGACGCCCTGGTGTATCTGGTGCCCGGGCAGGGCACCGCCGGTGGCGTGGCCGTCCTGGTGCGGAGCACCGGCGAGCCGATGGCGCTGCCGCTGCCGGGGCTGGGCGCGCTCGGCCGCGAGCCGCTGGAGCGTTATCTGGACGCGGGTGCCCGGCGGTCCGCCGTGTCCGAGCAGGGCATGGACGCCCACGCCGAGGCCCATCGCGGCTGGGAGGCGGCGCTGGAGGGGCTGTGCGACTGGGCGGGCCCGGCCGTCCTCGCCCCCATCCTGGACGCACTGGACGCCCGGGCGGCGGGCGGGCACGGGGAAGCGCGGGACGAGCGCGAGAAGGCGAACGACGGGCCCGGCAAAGCACACGACGGGCGCGAGAAAGCGAACGACGGGCCCGGCAAAGCGCAGGACGGGCCCGGGCAACCCGACGCGCCGGTCCGGCTCGTCCTCGTGCCGTGCGGCAACCTGGGCGCCGTTCCCTGGCACGCCGCCCGCCTCCCCGGGCCACGGGCCGACGCACGGCGCCCGTACGCGTACGCCTGCGAGGTCGCGGTCATCTCGTACGCCGCGTCCGGCGGTGAGTTCCTGCGGGCCGCCCGGCGCGGCCGGGTGCCCGCGAGCGAGCGCGCGGTGCTGGTGGCCGACCCCAGCGGGGATCTGACGTGGGCGCAGGACGAGGTGACGGCGCTCCGCACCGCCTACTACACCGAGGCCCTGCTCTACGGCTGGCACGAGGACGCGCCCGCGAACGCGCCGGGCACGCCCGATGACGTGCTCTCCCACCTCCCCGGAGACCCGGCCGCGCCCGCCG
Source organism: Streptomyces sp. 5-10 (assembly GCF_014712245.1). Classification (NCBI taxonomy): domain Bacteria; kingdom Bacillati; phylum Actinomycetota; class Actinomycetes; order Kitasatosporales; family Streptomycetaceae; genus Streptomyces; species Streptomyces sp. 5-10. The sequence continues at coordinate 173,093 of NZ_JACVYG010000005.1, read as the reverse complement.
CCTCGCTGCTGCATCTGGTGGTGCACGGCCTGGCCGGGCTGCGGCCCACCGACTCGGCCCTCCACCTGGCCGACCCTGAGTCCGCGGCGGCCCCGGACCCCGCGGACACTCCGGACCTGGGCAGGCTGACGGTGACGCGCATCCTCGACGTACCCGCCGGGGAACGGGCCGCCACCGGGCCGCTGATCGTGCTCAGCGCCTGCGAGACGGACCTCAGCAGCCGTGACCACGACGAGGCGCTGACCCCGACCACCGCCCTGCTGGCCCGTGGCGCCACGGATGTGGTCGGTTCGCGGTGGAAGGTCTCGGACAGCGCCTCGGCCGCGCTGATGGTGGTCTTCCACCACCACCTGACCGTCGCCGGGCTGGCCCCACCGGACGCCCTGCGCGCCGCCCAGCTGTGGATGCTCGACCACGACCGCCGTCCCGTCCCCGGGCTGACCGGGCTCCTGCTGGCCGAGACGCAGAGCGACGCGGGCGGCCTGGCCCGGGCCGTCTCCTGGGCCGGTTTCATCCACCAGGGCAACCCCGCTCCCCACGCACCCGTGGAAGGACGACAGCCATGACCACCGACGATCTCCTGGAGCTGCTGCGCCGGCATCTGCCGGAGATCCGCGCCTCGCTCACCGCCGCGCAGTTCAGCGGCTTCCAGGACAGTGTGCTGCGGCTGCGGGCCGCCGGAGACGACGCCAGGGCCGTGCGCGGTGCGGTGCGGCAGGTGCGGCTGGCGCTGCTGCCCCTCCCCCGCGAGATGGAACTGCGCAGAAAACTGGACCAGTTCCGGTCCGGGGGCGCCGCGCCCTCCGCCGTCCTGCCGGACACCGACCGGCTGGCCGAGCTGATCCGGCTGCTGGACTCCGTGGACTGGCCGACGCTGGATCCCGAGAGCGCCGAGATCGCCGGGGCCGTACGGCAGCGGCTGCTCACCGCCCCCGCGCGGGGCCCGGAGCAGCTCACCGGCACCGCCGCCGAGGATCCCACCGGGGCCGGACTCATCCGCCTGTCGGACCCCGAACGCGGCGATCGCTACCCGGACTTCCAGTTCGACCCGGACACCGGTGAGCCACGGCCGGTGGTGCAGCGGATCAACAGAATGCTGCTGTCGGACCAGGACCCGTGGGGCGCCGCCGACTGGTGGCTCGGCGGCAACGCCTGGCTGCGCGACGCGCCCGCCGCCCTGGTGGGGCGGGTGCCGGACGCACGGCTGACCGAGGCCGCCGCCGCGCTGGTCGGAGACGGCGGATGGTGAGGCAGGCGCCCCCCGAGGGCGCGCGCATGAGCCCGAACCTGTTCGTCCTGAGCGCGGGCACCGAGCTGTGGCGGTGCCATGAAACCGCCTACGCCTGCACCGAGTTCAACCCGAAGCCCGCGCACTCCTTCTTCGGCGGCAACCGCTTCGACGCCACCGCCGAGGACCGGTACCCGTATCTCTACGCGGCCGTGGAGCCGACCACCACCCTCGCCGAGGTGATGCTGCGGGACATGGAGTTCACCGGGCCGGAGGGGCGGCGTCAGGTGCCGTGGGCGCGGGCGGCCACCCGCTCGCTGTCCAAGGTGCGGGTGACCGAGGACCTGGTCCTGGTGCGGCTGGTCGAGGAGGAGGACCTGGCCGCGGTGTTCCAGACCTCCTGGCTGCTGGAGACGGACGACTACGCGCAGACCCGCGCCTGGGCGCGGGAGATCCGGCGCCAGGTGCCGGACGCGCAAGGGCTGGTGTGGCAGTCCCGGCGGCACCGCCCGCACCCCGCCCTGGTGCTGTTCGGCGACCGCTGCGGCGAGGAGCCGCTGAAGGCGGTGCCCGGCCAGGCCCACAACCTGGGCACGTTCGAGGGGGCGGGCGAGGCCAACCAGCTGCTGGCACCGCTGCGGGCGGTCATCATTCCGCCCGGTATGCGGACATGAGCGCGCGGGGCGGCACGGGGGTCCGCCCCGCGACCCCGCCCGGCACCGGCTCGCTCAGTCGGTGCCGGGCCCCGGTCCGTACAGCCGTACGGCGAAGCTGACCCGCAGTCCGAGCCGCAGCTGGTCGCCGTCGTGGACGGGGGTGCGCACACCCGCCGCGATCCGGGCGCCGTTCAGATACGTGCCGTTGCGGGTGCCCTCCTCGGGCTCCTCGACCCAGGCGGTGCCGTCCGGCTCCACCGTGATCGAGGCATGACGCCGGGAGACCTTGTTCCAGCCGTCGAACGCGGCGGCCGTCCGCGGCGCCCAGTCCGGGTGGCGGCCCAGGCGCAGCGGAGGTCCCGGGCCGTGCCGGAGCTCCAGACAGGGCTCGGTGCAGACCAGCAGCGCATGGGTGCGCGCACGGCCGCAGGACGCGCAGCGGGTGTCCCGGGGGGCCACCGGCTTACGGCAGTTCCAGCAGGGCGCGGACACCTCGACCCCGGCCGGGGTCGGCGCGGGCCGGGACGGGGATTCGGCCCGCGCCTCCGGCTCCCGCGCCGCGTCCGCCTCGTCCGCCTTCTCCGCCGCGTCCGCTCCCGCCGGGTCCGCCGCTTCCGCCGGTTCGGCCACTTCCGCCGGTGCTTCCCCCTCCTCGTCGTCCGGCTCGCGCCACCAGCCCGCCGGAGCGGCGCCACCGCTCATCGGCCACCGCCGGGGCCGGGACCCGCGGCCCCGGCGCGTACCACCCGCAGGTCCAGCGCCACCGTCCCGTCCGCGGCGGGCCGCACACCGGTGACGGTGACCGCCGTGCCCGCCAGTCGCTCCTGGTCGAACAGCGCCCGTGCCAGCGGGTTGATCAGATGTGTCTCCAGCAGCATGCCGATGCCCCGGCCGCCGTTGTCGACATCCGCCGTGCAGTAGGAGGACAGCGCCCGGTGCGCCTCGTCGGAGAGGCGCAGATGCACCCCCTGATCCTCGCGCAGCACCCGCTGGATGTTGCCCACCTGGGAGTCGAAGATCTCGGCGGCCACCTTGGCGTCGATGTAGTCGAAGACCACCACATTGCCGCCGAGCCGGTTCATCAGCTCCGGGCGGCCGATCTCCTCGACGAAGTGTTCCTTCACATTGGCCAGGATGATCTCCTCCAGCTGGTGGTACGGCATGCCGGGCTCGGCCACCCGCCCTTCGCGGCCACCCTCGCCGGTCCGCTTCCTGACCCCGAGGTTGGAGGTGAAGATCAGCACGCATTCGCTGAAGTACGTGGTGACCCCCTGCCCGTCGGTGAGCCGGCCGTCCTCGAGCACCTGGAGGAACTTGTCCAGCACCCCCTTGTCGGCCTTGTCGATCTCGTCGAACAGCACGACCCGGAAGGGGTCGTTGCGCACCGCCGTGGTCAGCTCGCCACCCGCCTCGTAACCCACGTATCCCGGCGGTGCGCCGAGCAGCCGGTCCACCGAATGCGGTGCGGAGAACTCGCTCATGTCGAAGCGCAGACAGGCGTCCTCGGTGCCGAACAGCAGCTTGGCCACCGACTTGGCCAGCTCGGTCTTGCCGGTGCCGGTCGGCCCGGCGAAGAACAGCACACCGCGCGGCCGGCTGCCGGGGTGGGACGCCTGGGCGCCGGAGAGGCCGAGCGCGGCGCGCTTGAGGATGTCGAGGGTCTTGCCGACCGCCTTCTCCTGGCCCTTCACCCGCGCCCGCAGGTCCGCTTCGCCCTTCTTGATCTGCTCGCGGATGTAATCCGCCTGCCACGGGTTGTCCTTGACGCCGAGCTGGTAGACCCGGACCGCGTCCCGCATCTCGGCGAACGACAGCCCGCGGTCGAGCGCCATCCGGGCGCTCTCCCGCATCGCGCGCAGGGTCAGCCCGGCGGTGGCGCGGGCGAAGGTGTCCAGGTCGTGCTCGTCCGGCGGCCGTCGCTTGTCGAGCCGCACCGGCCCGTCGTCCCCGCTGTCCCCGCTGTCCTCGTTGTCCCCGCTGTCCGCGGGCGCCGACGCGGACGCGGCGGTGTGCTCCTCGGCCAGCAGCTCGGCCATGCGCCGTCTGCTGCCCAGGTCGGGCAGTGGGATGCCGATGGTACGGACCCGTTCGCTGCCCGCCACCAGCCAGGTGGGCAGATCGCGCTCCCCGTCGGCGAGCCAGATCACGGGGTTGAACAGCCGCCGTCCGCTGTCCGGCGAGGAGATCGGCCGTGCGTCCTCGGCCAGCTTCAGGCAGTTGAGGAAGAAGTCCCGCTCCGCGTCGCTGAGCCGGGTGACATCGGTGGGGATCCGGGCGGCGTAGTCGATCAACACCACCACCCGGTAGGGCCGTTGGCGCTGAGCGGTGTCCGTGCGGGGCCGACCGTCCGGTGTCTTCGGCTGCCGCCCTTGCTGCTTCCAGCCGGTGATGATGTCACCCAGAATCCGCTCCGCGTCGGCCAGGTGGACGGGGGTGTCGGCACGGCGGGCGCGCCCGGGTCTGGCCGCGTCCCGCCCGTGCAGCAGCTCGCGGACCTCCTTGGCCGCCGGGCCCGCGACGACGGTGAAGCCGTCGGCGATGTCGAAGCGGATCAGCGCCTCGTACCCCTCCTGCCACAGGGCGTTCCACAGCACCTCGGTGAGGGTGTGGTGGGCGTCGTAGGTCCGCTCGGGGCCGCCCTCGTCGGGGTCCTTGTCGTGGCGGACGAGGTGGATGTCCCGGATGCTGCCGTGCAGGACGTACTGGGAGTGGACGCTGAGCGTGCCGACCAGCTCCTCGGCGAAGGCCGGGAGGCTGCGGTCCGCGCGGCCCGGTGAGGTGGCTGCCTCGGTCATACTCACGTCTCCTGGTCACGGTAGCGGACCTTGGGTCCGGTGCGGTGGTCATGGGCGGGCCGGGCCGCCGTGCGCGGGACCGGCCGCGCGGGTGGCTCGTCGAACTCGAACGGCACGCTGAGCCCGGCCCGTTCGGCCAGCTTGCGCAGCTCGCGCAGATGGTCGGGGGCCTCGACGCACCGCTGCCAGTCGAGGTCCAGGTCGTCGTCGGTCTCCTCGGCGGGGTCGCGCTCGCGGTGCATGGTGGCGACCCGGGCGGTGCCGCCGGCGTCCACGCTGATGCGCAGCCAGTGCTCGTCCCCCCAGCCCGGCGGGGCCCAGTCGATGAACTGCACCGCTCCGGAGGTGGCGTATCCGGCCGAATCGGGCTCCGACCGCTGGACCGCCGCGCGGATCACCTCCGCGGCGTACATCCGCTGATACGCGTCGACCCGCTCTCCGACGCGGGCCGCGACGCGGGCGCGCTGGGCCTCCTCCAGCGTTCCGCCCTGGTGCAGGAAGCGCTCCAGGACGGCGATCTCCGCCCCGGCGTCGGGCAGCGGAACGGGGGTGCCGGGGTGGTCGGCGCGGAGGAAGGCGAGCTGCTGGGCGGCCCACTCCTCGGTCTCCTGCCGCCGCTCGGCCTCGCGCGTGACCCGCTCGGCGAACCGGGCGGCCTCCCGCAGATGGCGCTTGGCCGCGGCGGGCCGCTGGGCGGCCACTTCCGCGGCGACGGTGACCTTCTCCTCCACCAGCCGGTAGTCGGCCACCGCCACATTCCGCGGCAGCATGGCCAGCAGGTCCGCGCCCAGCCGCAGCGCCTCCTCCTCACTCGGCGCCGCGGTGGCGGCGGGCGGCGGCTGCGGCAGCGCATCGCGCGCCTCGGTTTCGGTGGCGGCCCCCTCGTACGCCTCCAACGCCTTGACGCGGCGGGCGCGCAGGGTGGCGTGCCAGCCGGTGTCCGCGGGGTGTGCTCCGGCCACCGGACGGGCGGCGGCCTCCATGGTGGCGCGTGCGTACGCGGCCTCCGCGTGGCGCAGCCGGCGGTCGGTGTCGGCCAGCCTTCGCCACACCTCGTCCAGGCTCATGCCGGTCAGGGCCAGCGGCGGCGGCAGGTCGGGCGGTTCCGGCGGCCCGTCGGGCCCGGCGGCCGTGGCGGCCCGCCGGATGCGCGCGCGCAGGGTGTCGATGCGGGCGTTGGCCCGGACGGCGGCGAAGGCGGCGTCCCGCCAGCACTCGGCGGCCTGCCGGGCGTCCAACTGCCGCTGTCGCAGCTCGTCCTGGTACTCGGCGGCGCGGAGGGCGGCGGCCGCGAGCACCTGCGCCCCGGCCATGGTGGCGCGGCCGACGAGCAGCGCCCCGCTGAGCGAGCCGAGGCCGATCAGGGCGGGCACCATCAGGTCGTGCAACTGGTCCATGGCGGCGTGCAGCGCATGGCCGCCGGCGTGCTGCACGGCGTCGCCGATGTGCTGGCCGACGCCGGTGCCGATGTGGTCCGACAGGCCGGTGCCCTGGACCGTGTGGTGCGGCACCCCGGTGTTCTGGACGGTGTCCTGCACCGTGTTCTGAACGGTGTGCTGGAGGGTATCGGCGGCCGGAGGCTGGGGGAAGGACACATCCGGCATCACTTCGCCGATGCTGGGGATCGCCTGTCCTGAACTCATGTGACACTCCCTGACGTCGGCGGGGCGGCCACCCTCGGCCGGCCGGGGCGGACCCGGCCGTCCCGGCCGCGCAGCTCCGCCACATAGCGGCGCCAGCACCGCGTCCGGTGCCAGGTCCACCAGAGAAGAGCGGCCACCGTGGCGATCGGCCACGCCCAGGGGGCATAGGCCACGGTGGCCCACAACAGGGCGATGGCCGGGAGGAGCAGCAGGCCCTGGACGGGGAAGCGCGAGCCGGGGCGGCGGATGAACCGGGCCACGGGCCGCGCACGGTCGATCAGCAGCCCGGCCAGGGAACGGTCGGGGTGGTAGCCGGGGCTGCCGATGCGGTACGCCGTCCACAGCTCCAGCGCCAGCACGGCGGCGGTCGCCGGGGCGGTCAGCATCCATGCCGTCAGCACCGCGCGCTGACCGGGCCATCCCGCCAGATCGCTCAGAGCGAGCACCAGGGGCCACGGGAAGACGAGGCCGACGGCTCCGCCGAGGGCCCAGCCGAGCGTGGGCAGCATGTCCTGTCTGCGCACCCACAGCGTGGCCACGTCCAGGTCGCGCTCCTGGCGGAGGAGGGCGCGCTCGTCGTTCACCCGGCCCTGCGCCTGTGTGGACTCCTGCTCGGCGAACCCGGCCAGCCACTCGGCCAGTTGCATCCGCACCAGGTCGTCGGGGTCGCGCAGCAACCGGCCGTACCAGGCCACCGGCTGCGGGAACGCCGCCTGGATACGGGCGGTCCGCTCCTGGAGCCTGCGCCGGTGCGCGGTGGGGGCCGCGGCGAGCGAGAGGAGGGCGGCCAGCCGGGAGCGGTCGAGCCGGGTGGCGGCGCGCACCTCGGCGCGGCGGTCGCGCAGCCAGGGCGACGCCTGGAGCGCCTCGTCCACGGTGTGCTGCCAGCGGGAGCGGGCCGTCAGCCAGCGCTGCTGCACCTCGGCGAGTCCTTCGCCGCCGGGCCGTGCGTCCAGCAGCGGCAGGATGGTGTGGTCCCGCAGGTCCTCCACGACGGAGAGGGCGAACTCATCGCCGCGCCCGGCCTCCCGCAGCAGATCGCCCAGCCCCGCGTGGTCCAGCGGCACCCCGCGGTAGGAGGCGTCGAGGGTGGGGCCGAGCCAGGAGATCAGCCGCACCATCGTGGCCGGCTTGGGCTCACGCGGCGGCGCGGCGGCGTGGTGCGGCTCCAGGAGGCCGAGCAGCGCCGTCAGCTCCTCGGCGTCGCGGCCGGGTGCGCCCTCGAACTGCCGTAGCCAGCGGGTGAATTCACCGCGGCCACGCCGCCGGGAGAGGAGCTGCCGGGCGGGCCGCCAGTTCTCGCTGAACGCCCGGGCCAGCTGCTTCGGCCGGGTGTAGCGCTCGTCGAGGAAGGCGAACGGCTCGATGTCCGGCTGGTCCGCCGGATCCGAGGCGCCGGGGGCCGCGCCCGTCTCCCAGGGGGCGACCGGCGGCGCACCGCCCACCAGCCACTGCGCCACCTCGTCGGTGCCCCAGCGGTGGTCGGGGTCGCGGGTGAGCAGCCCCCGGCACAGCAGCCGCAGCCGGTGGTCGGTGACCAGGGACAGATCCGGGGCGCGGGAGCTGATCTCCTCCCGGACGAAGTCGTTGTCGGTGAACCGGATGGGGTGGCGCCCGCCGGCCATCTCGGCGACGATCATGCCGAGCGACCACCAGTCGGCGGGCGGATGGATCAGCTGGTGGCGCAGCGACGCCTGCGGGGACATGTAGAGGGCGGTGCCGACCCAGCGCTCGTCCCGGGTGTAGCGCTCGCCGGGTTCATGGGCGGAGACGGCGAAGTCCACGAGGACGAGGTCCGGGGCGGCCGGGTCGAGGCTGCCGAGCACGACGTTGGCGGGGCTGAGGTCCCGGTGCACGATGTTCAGTTCGTGCAGGGTGGTGAGGGCCTCGTGCAGCTGCCGTACGACGCTGTGGATGAGCACGGGGTCGGCCGGGCCGGGATTGTCCCTCAGATATCCGGCCAGGTCGGTCTCGCCGTAGGACGGTGCCAGGTCGTACGGGTGGCCGTCGGCCCCGGTGTCGCTGGTCTCGGTGAAGTGGGTGAGGTGGCGGCGCGGCCGGTCCCGCAGCAGCTCCCACACCCGGCGGTCCGGGGCGTGGCCGCGGTGGTACCACTTGAGGATGTGGCTGCCGCGGTCGTCCTCGACGCGGTAGACGGCCGCCTGGTGCGGATGGTCGGGGCGGCGCAGCACGGCCCTCAGGCGGAACCGGCCGCGCAGCGAGACGGGCAGCGCTCCGGTGTCCCCGCGCAGGTCGCGACCCCCGTCCGCGGCCTGCGCGGACGCCGCCGAGGGGATCTCGTCCTCGGTGGGCCCGGCCGACGTGGCGGCCGCCGACGGGGGCGGCTCCTCGTGTTCGGTGGGCGGCGGCCCGGCGTCGTGCGCGCGCCGCCGATCTTCGGGCTCCCCGGGGACCCCGTACTCCTCGTCGTCCTCGTATTCCGTGGGGGGCGGTTGCTCGTGCGGATGGGTCACAAAGGTCACCTCGTGAACGGGCGGGCGTTGTCGGATTCATGGTGGCGACGACGACGGCGGCCGGGGGCCGCCGGGCCGTGGATCAAGAAAGCGGAACCCCGGATATCGGAAATCTGTTCCAGCACGGGTGAATTACCGGCGGTACTAAGCCCGGCAGGGAACGGCCGCCGGGACACCGATTTCCTCTTTCTCGGCCGGTCGCTAGCCTGGTAACCATGAGTCAGGAGCCATTTGAGTCAAATTTGCCCACATACGATCAACTCCTGGAAGAACTCAAAGGCATACGCAGACCCGGACTGCCAGATCTGCGCAGCATCGATCGGCCGGCGCTGCGCGCCGCAGCCGTGGCGGGCGGCTTCTGCGATGGCTCCGACGACGCCCCGGCCGGTATCGAGGCGCTGCTCAAGGAGGCGGTACGGCGCCTCGGCGAGCGGGATCTGCTGGGCCAGGCCGCGGCCCACACCTTCGGGCTGCTCCCCGACCGCCGGGGCGCGCCCGCCCATGACCGCCGCAAGGTGGCCGCCGCCGTGTACGGAGTCACCCCCGAGCGGTTCCGCAAGCACCAGGAAACGCAGGTCATCCAGCAGCTCGCCGAGGCGGTACTGACCATCCTGCGCGAGCCGCCGGCCCTCTCCGGCGGACAGGGCTCGACGGGGCGGAGACCAGGACCGGGCGCCGGGGCCCAGCTCCCCGGCGGACCGAGCGCGGCCGGGCAGAGCACACTCGCGCGCAGCGGCCGCGGCCCCTCCGTGAGCCGGATCGGCCAGGAGCCTCCGCTGCGGGTCGACAGCGTGCCGGTCGACGCGCGGAGCACGCTCACCCTGCATGTCTCGCCCATCGAACTGCTGCGGGACATCGAGGTGCTGGTCTCCTCGGAGAACGTCTACCTGGAGATGTCCAAGACCTTCCGCCCCACCGTCTCCGGCGCGCTGCGCCTGGCCGCCGCCGTACGCGACCCCGCCGGGGAGATCGTCGACGATGTGCTCGCCCGCGAACTGGCCGCGTGGCTGCGCGCCCACGGCCGCCCGGGGCTGCCGATCCGGCCGGGCACGGTGGTGCCCACCTCGCCGGGAGCGCTCGCCGCGCGCGGCGTCCGGCGGATCTACCACGCGGCGGTGGCCACACCGCTGGACGATACGTACGAGGTCCGCCCGGAGAGCATCGCCCGCGCGGTCGGCGCGTGCTTCGCGCTCGCCCGGGCCGAGCGCGACCGCTACGAGCCCGCCCTGTCCTCCATCTGCTTTCCGCTGCTCGGCGCGGGCCGGGGCGGACTGACACCGGCGGTCAGCGCGACCTGGCTGCGCTGGGCGATCCGCGACGAGCTCGCCCGGGACGCCCGCTGGCGGGTGCACCTGGTGGTGCGCAGCCGGGAGATCGCCGAGGCCGTCGGCGCGCTGTGAGCACAGCGGCGGGCGCCACGGCCGCCCGAACCACGACTGCCGGTGCCCCAGCGGCCCGGCCCGCCGCGGCTTGGACCCCAGCTCCCGGGGCCACAACCGCTCCGGCCTCAGCCGCTCGGCGCACAACCGCCCCGGCCACAACCACCCGGCCCACAACTGCTCGGTCCACAGCTCCCGGGGCCACAACCACCCGGCCCGCAACCGCCCCGGCCACCACCACCCGGCCCGCTGCGGCCCTGGCCACAGCCGCCGGGCTCGCCGCGCCCCATGCCGACCCCCCGCCGGGGGCACGGCGTGTCCACCGACCCACCTCGCGCCGTGCCACCGCGCGCCATGCCCACCGGCCGGAGGCACACAGCGCCCACCGACCCACCTCACGCCATGCCGACCGGGCGGCCGCCCCCGCTCAGGGGCGCCAGCTCGCACCGGTGAGGGCGATCCCCGCCCGGCGCAACCGACGCTCCAGCGCGGCCAGTTCGCCGCGCCGCGGCACTCCGTAGAGCCGCACATCGCCGTCCCCCTCGACCATCTGCAGACGCGGCCCGCTCTCCGTCCGGGCCAGGTGCTCCTCGTAACGCGCCCACCCCCGCGCCGTACGCGGCCGCATGCGCTGGTTCGCCGAGCCGCGCCACACCAGGGCGGTGGGCTCGGCCACCCGGAAGCGTCCGGTCACCAGCACATCGGCGTGGCGGACGGCGGCGGAGCGCGCCGCGTCGGCTTCCACTTCCTCCTCCTCGTATCCCGTGTACAGGAGGATGTCGATCTCGCGGCCCGCCGCCGGGCCGCCCGGTGCCACCGCCTCCGCACGGGCCCGCACCGCCCCGGCCAGCAGTGCCTCCAGAGCGGCGGGCTGGTCAAGCGGCTCGCCGCCGCTGACCGTCAGCCCGTCGGCGCCCCGGGCCAACGCCTCGCGCCACAGCCCGAGCAGGGACGACACCGTACGGGAGGCGCCGCCCAGCGGATCCCAGGTGTGCCGGGACATACAGCCCGCGCAGGCCAGCCCGCACCCCTGGGACCAGATGCCCAGGCGTCGCCCCGGGCCCAGGGTCTCCACCGGAAAGTGCGTCTGACTGATCCGGAGGCTGGGCTCCGCGCACTCTGGAACGTTCTCCACCGACCCATCTCCCATTCCCCCGAGGTCGTGTTCCGAGATTCATGATCGAAGAGGCATGGCCCCGGAACCGTTCCAGTATGACCCGGCGTCAGGCATCAACGAGGGCGTTCTCCGGTCGACTTCCGGGCGTTTTCAGGATCGTGTCCTATGGGGAGCATTCCCGGGTACGACCTCATCGATACGGTCTGACAGGGAATCGAATCGACAACGACACCGCCATCGTCATCCACATCGACTGCGAGCCCTTTGCGAGAGAAAGCGGAATTCCACTGTCCGCAATGCGGCTGTCCGGAGCGGGAATTTCCGCACCGGGGAAATCGGGGGATCCATTTCCATGATCACAACCGACAGTGTCAACGGGGTGGTGCGCCGGGGAAGGCTCGGCCGTACCGCCCGCTTCGCGGCCCGATGGCGGGGCAGGCGCGACGGCGCCCACGGCGTCCCCCGCATCCCGCTCCCGGCGCCGCCCGAGGAGCAGCGGGACAAGATGCCATCGCCGCCCATCGAGCCACCGGCTCCCGAGCTGCTGATCACCCCGTATGTGATGGAGGTGCGCACCGGCGTCCGCCGGGCCACCGAGCAGATGCGCGCCGCCCTCATCGGGCGGGAGCATGCCCTGCTCAGCAGGTTGCGCGCGGAGTCGGTGCGCGTGGTCACCCAGTACGACGTGCGCGAAGACCCCCGGCCCGCGGCGCTCGCGCGGTACGGCCACTGGATGGGTCAGTGGCGCACCAGCGTGGACCGGTGCCGGTCGCAAGCACAGGCCGTCGTCGACCAGGCCAATCAGCGACTGGCCTGCTACTGGGACGCGGTGCGCGAGACCCACCCCCAGCTCTCCCGGCTCCCCAGGCGCCCGCCCGGGGACTGGCTGCCCGGCCGGGTGGAGCTGGACCGGTCCTGGTACCAGCCGGACGTCTGGCTGCTGGCCGACGACGACAGCGCCCGGACGGCCACCTCACGGGCGCTGCACATACTCGAACGGCAGAACACCGACCGCGTCGACGGGAGGACCGCGCGATGACCGTCCAGACCGTCCACAGCCCCACCGGCCACAGCCCCACCGGCCACAGCCCCGCTCCGGAGCGCCCGGGCGCCCGGCGGCGCCGGAACCGGCGGCGCGCGCTCACCGCCACGCTGGTGCTCGCCCTGGCGGCGGCCGGCACCGCCTGCGGCTCCGACGAGCCGTCACGCTACTTCCAGACGTGTGGCGTCGTGGTCGACGGCTCCGGCTCGGCGGACGCCTCCCGCACCGGCTTCGACGCGGAGGCCAAGCTCAAGGCGACCCTCCAGACGTTCCTGGCGGACAAGAAGTGCCGCAAGACGTCCTTCGCCCCGATCACCAAGGTGTCCGAGGCGTCCAAGTGCCAGGTCAGCCCGCTGGACCTGGATCCGAACACCTCGAAGACCGCCGACCGCGAGCGGACCCGCACCACCATGCGCGCGGTGGCCCTCTCCAACGCCCTGAAGCTGCTGCGCTGCGCCCAGGAGCAGGAGCCCGGCTCCGATGTGCTCGGGGGGCTGTCGCGCATCGCGCTGTCCAAGCCGTCGGGCGACGACGCCTCGTTCGACGTCCTGGTGGTGAGCGACTTCGACCAGGGCGACACCGACTTCCGGCTGGGGCGGCAGGACCTGTCCACCGCCGCGAGCCGCCGGACCGTCATCGACGGTTTCCTGAAGTCGCACGGCAAACCGGAGCTGTCCGGCGCCGACATCTACCCGGTGGGCTACGGCATGAAGTACGGCACCGACACCTCCCGGTACGAGCAGTTCAACTCCTTCTGGACGGAGCTTCTGGAGGGGAGGGTGAAGGCACATGTCCACACCACCTATCGCCGGTGACGACGAGGCACCGCGGCGGCTGAGGCTGCGCCGCCGCAGGGCCGACGCCGACCGCGGGCGCCGCGGGGGGCGGACGGCCGCGCGGCGGTTCCCCGACGGGGCGCTGCCGCAGCCCGAGCCCGTCGCCTCGGATCTCATCCGGGCCGGTGACAGCGCCTGGCTGCTGGACCGGGCGCGCAAACAGGGCGCCTCGGCGGCCACGCGCAAGGTCTTCGACCCGTGGGTGCTGGCCAGCCCCGACCGGGTGCCCTACTTCGCCGAGCTGGCCAGTCTGCGCAACAAGGTCAGACACCGGCTCGCCGAGGAGCAGGCGCGGGCCGAGGAGGACGGCGCGCTGGAGGCGAGCCGGGTGCGGGCGGCCGCCACCGCCGCCGGAGAGCGGCTGGAGCGGGCGGGCCGGCGGCGGGCCGCCCTGGAGCAGCAGCAGGCGGTGACCACCGACCAGCTGGACCGGCTGGCGCGGCGGGCCGATCGGTGGCAGACCTTCCGCGACACCGTACGGGGCGGTTTCGAGCGCCGGTGGCTGCGCGCCCGTATGCCCACCGACGCAGGCGGCGCCACCGGTCCCGAGCGGCCGGGCGCCACGCGGCGCGAGGACGAGCCGGAGAGCACCGGCGGCCACACCCGCTGGCAGGCGGTGTCCGACCACGATCCGGTGGCGGAGGCGGACGCGGCCGAGCGGGCCCTGGCCACCAGGGCGGCGTGGGAGGGCGCGGCGGCGCGCCCCGGTATGCCGCGCTGGATGAAGTTCGGGGTGCTGGCCGCCCTGATCGTGGTGGAACTGCCCGTCTACTACTCGGTGTTCGAGAATCTGCACGGTGTCGGGCGGTTCGCCGATCTGCTCTCCTACAGCCTCATGGTGGCCGTGGCGGTGGCGATGATCCTCGCCCCGCATATCGCGGGCTGGATCCTGCGGCGCCGCTCCGCCACCGGCGCGGTCCGGCTGTCGTCCGTGCCCGCCCTCGCCCTGCTGGGCATCTGGGCGTACGGCGCCTGGGCGTTGGGGGATCTGCGGGCCAAGGTGGCGTTCCGGGAGGAGCCTCCGCTGGATCTGCCGCCCGATGTGAAAGCGGCTGTCGGGGACAGCGTGAGCGACCCACCGAGCCTCATCGAGTCCCTGCACCTGGACCCGCACAGCGTGTCCTGGATGTTCGTCGCGCTGCTGCTGCTCTCCGGTGGCATCGCCTTCCTGATCGGGCTGGGCGAGGAGCACCCGTATCTGGCGGCGTACCGGACCACGGCCGAGCGGCTGCGGAAGCTGGAGCAGGACATCGAGACGGATCTCGCCGGCTCCGAGCGCGCCAGGGAGGCCGAGGCCACCGTGGGCGCCCGCGCGGGCGCCCGCCGCGCGGCCCATGAGGCGCGGCTCTACGCGGTCGACGAGCTGTACGAAGCGGCGGCCCACGCCTACCTGGACGGCGTGGCCATGGAGTCCGGCGATCCGGCGGTCACGGAGGCCGCCATGCGGCTGTCCAGTCAGTGGCCACTGCTGCCGCACTGAGGGCGTGCGGCACGCCGAAAGGGCATACGGAGACCCACGGGGGGTGGCGATGGAGCCGACGGCACCGTCGCAGTACGTACTCATCACACAGTGTCTGCAGAACGACTTCTTCCTGAACCTGGACTGCCAGTTGTCCCTGCCGGACAGCGCGGTCTCCAAGCTGCTGCTGGACAGCGAGAGCGGTGCGTCCCTCCGCGCGGAGGGCCACCGCCGCGTTCTGTCCGAGGCGGAGCTGCGCCGTTCGCCACTGGCCCGCTTCCTCGACGCCACCGTGGGCTCCCGGATGCGCGGACACGGGGACGGGGTCCTGCATCTGATCAACATCCGTGACTGGCATGTCCCGGGAGAGACCTACGACCTGGAACGCAGGCAGTACGGGGCGCACTGCGAGGCCGACACCTGGGGGGCGGCGTACGTCGACGGGCTCACGGACGTGCTGGCCCCGGATCTGCGCGCGCCCGCGGACGCCGAGAACGGCTGGGGCGGGAAACTCCGTGTCCACCATGTGCGGTCCAACACCCTCTTCGACTTCCAGCACAGCTCCGGCGGACGCCCCGACCTCAGCGAACCGGCGCCGCTGACGACGCTGCTGGACGGTCTGCTGGGCGAGGGACAACAGGAGACCACACATGTCGTGGTGATCGGTGTGCTCACCGACATCAAGGTCCAGCTGCTGCTGACCGGTATCCGCTCCCGTTACGATGTGCGGCAGCTCGTCGTCTCCGACGCGCTCACCGCCAGCAGGACCCTGGAGCGCCATCTGACGGCCCTGGACTTCTGCCAGCGTGTGCTGCGCACCGAGGTGATGACCGGTCTGGCGGAACTGGCCCGTTTCCTGGGCTCGCGGCCGGACGACGACCGGCGGCTGTCGCGTGGCGGGGACGCGGAGTTCGTGGGCTACTCCTCGTACATCCAGGACAAGCAGGGCATCCTGTCCTACGAGGACGCCAGGATGCGGGACTATCGCATCCAGACCGCCGAACGCCTCCGGCGAGCGCAGCACACCGTGGGCTTCGCCAGCAAGTTCCTTCTGGGGCTGGGCACTTGTCTGCTGGCCAGCGCGCTTCTGCTGTCGCTCGTCGGCGTCTTCCTGCCGGACCGTATCGGGTGGCAGAGCCCCGCCGTCCTCGGCGCGCTCGGGGTGGGGCAGATCGTCACGTTGTTCTTCGCCCGGCCGGTCCGATCGGTGCAGGACGCGCTGGCGGAGGAGACCCGCTACCGGATGATCCTGGAGAGCCGCAGTCTGAAGGTGGCCCTGGCCCGCTTCCACATCACCACGGCGGCCGCGCTCAGACGGCATGACGATGTCGATGGTCAAACCGACGCGTTGGCACGGCAGTTGGAGATACTGGAGAAGATGGACACGGCCGACTTCGAGCAGCTGAAGCAACTGGGGGTGGACCCGCGCACCGAACCGCCCAGGGCGGGCCGCCTCCGCGGAAGGAACCGCTCACCGGCTTCCTGACCTCCTCGTCCGGCTTCCTGACCGCTTCGTCCGGCTGAGCGGCCACCTGCCGGGGGCCCGCCTGCCGAGCGGCCACCGGTCCGGTGGCCGCCCTTCGCACGGCCGGGCCCGCCGTACCGTCGCGGCCCGTCGTCAGATCTGGACCACCGGTGCCTGGAGTTCCGTGACCCACTCGTCGCGGTTCTCCGGGCACTCCAGGTTGATCTCGCGGGGGTAGCCGGCCGACCGGTAGCCGTTGCCGTCGATCCAATGGGCCAGGGCCTGGGCCGTGGGCACCACGGCGTCCATCGGGCCGCGGTGGACGATGGTCGCGGCCTGGTCGACGGGCGGCAGATCGAGGATCCGCAGGTCCGCACCGTCCCGGAGCGGGGCGGAGACCTGGACGGCGGCGTGGACGGTCACGGCGCCACCGCCTTCCGGGGCGTCCTCGTAGTACGCGACACCGGGGCCCGTCGGGGTGATGCCCGCCGCGTCGAGGCGCCGGAACAGCTCCTTGTAGAGGGGTGTGATGACCGGGCTGATGTCCTGGGGGTCGAACCCGGCGGCGGTCGCGGTGAGCTCCGCCACCCGCACCGCGGGGAGGGTCTTGATGACGACGTCGTTCGTGGGCATGTGCCCCTCGCTCTCGATCGACCGGAGCCTCGCCTCGACCTGCACCAGCCGTGCCGCCGCGGCGGCCACCGTGGCCTCCAGCTCGGCCCGCCGCAGCCGCAGCATGCCGCGCAGCTCCTCGGTGCCGACCTTGTCGTCCACGATGTCCCGCACCTGCTGGAGGGTGAAGCCGAGCTCTTTCAGCGCGATGATCCGGTTCAGCCGGCTGAGCTGGGCGGCCGCGTAGTGGCGGTATCCGGTGGCGGGGTCGACATGGGCCGGGCGCAGCAGTCCGGTGGCGTCGTAGTGGCGCAGCATCCGGACCGAGACACGGCCGTGCCGGGCGAAGTCTCCGATGGTGAACATGATGGCTCCGAGTTCAGCGCCTGACACGGTGTGAGGGTCAAGGGGCGGCCGGATCAGTCCGGCAACCCCCTGGCCAGCAGAACGGCGCCGTGCAGTGACGACAGCCCACCCAGTGTCGCAGGCCGGACCGGTGGCAGCGGATGCCCCGGCCGCTCCAGCGCCGTCGTGCGCTCGGCCACCATCGCCACGAGCTCCGGCATCGCCGCGGCGAACCCTCCGCCAATCAGCACGAGCGAGGGATGGACCAGCTCGCACACCCCGGTCACGGCCGCGGCCAGGGCCCGGCCGCTCTCCCGCAGCGCCGCCACGGCCCACTGCTGTCCGTCCCGCACGGCCTCGCGCAGCGCGGTGAAGGCCACCTCCTCGCCCCGCCGCCGGGCCGCGCGGCGCAGGGTCGCCGGGCCCGAGGCCACCGCCTGGACGCAGCCGCGCCGTCCGCAGTCGCACAGCGGGCCGTCGCGGTCCACGATCAGGTGGCCGACCTCGCAGGAGCCGCGGCCCACGCCGGGGACGGGTCGCCCGTTCAGCACGATGCCACCGCCGATCCCGGTGCCGACGCCGAGGTAGAGCAGGTCGGGGCAGCCCGCCTGGTGCGCTTCGGCGAGGGCGGCCAGATCTCCGTCGTCCGCGCAGCGCACCTCGGCCTCGCCGAAGAGCGCGGACAGCGCGGCCCGCAGGTCCACTCCGGCCCAGCCGGGGCGGCCGGGCCAGGCGGTGACCGTGCCGGTGGCGTCGAGGGTGGCGGGCAGCGCGACCCCGACGCCGGTGAGCCGCCCGGGGTGGCCCGCGCACAGCTCCCTGATGTGCCGCGCCAGGAGCTCCAGGTCGCGGGTGGCGCCGCCGGACGTGATGGCGCCCGTACCGTCGGGCTCTGGCCAGCGGAAGGAGGATTCGCGGATGCCCAGGTCGTCGCGTTCGAGGCGCAGCGCCACTTTGGTGCCGCCCACGTCGATTCCCAGATGACTGATGGTCGCCTCCCGGCTCGTCAGCCTTCGCGGTGAGGGGTGACGGAGGGGTGGGCGCTCAGTCCGGCACCTTTTCGAGCAGGGCGCGTGCGGCGAGCCGATAGCCCACGGCGCCGAGCCCGAAGATGACCCCCGTGGCCAGCGGTCCGGTCACCGACTCATGGCGGAACTGCTCGCGGGCCCAGACATTCGACAGATGCACTTCTATCCAAGGCCGCGGATAGTTGGCCAGTGCGTCCCTAAGGCCCCATCCGGCCATCATGAGGGCGGCCGGATTGATGATGGCGCCGACCGTGTCGTAGTTCCCCTGAATGGTTTGGATGATCTCCGCTTCGCCGTCGAACTGGTAGGAATCCACTTTCCAGCCGCGCTCCGCGACCTCTTCTCCGACCCAGCGCTCGATGTCCTGCAGCGTATCCGTGCCATAGATCTCGGGCTGGCGCTTCCCCAGGATGCCGAGATTCGGCCCGTTCACCAACAACAGCCTGCTCACTGCGCACCTCACCATGTGGGGTCGGCTGAATTACAGCGGCTCATCACGGAAGTGCCATTTATAGCACGGCGCCCTTGGCCTCGGTGCGGGAGTTTGGTCGACCGCGTTTTTAAGGGGGCTATAGGGGGGCGCTGAGGGGGAATGACGTTTCGCCCGCCGTCCGGTTAGCGTGCTAATGCGTCCGCCGCGGACCTGCCTCCATAACGCATTAAGGGAGTAGGGAAATCATGAGCAATGATGTGCGACTGGGATCCGAGCTGCCCGCATGGCCGAGTTACGGCGACGAGGAGCGCGAGGCCCTGATCCGGGCCCTGGAGCAGGGGCAATGGTGGCGCATCGGGGGCGGTGAGGTCGATGCCTTCGAGGCGGAGTTCGCCGCGGCCCATGGCAGCGAGCACGCCCTGGCGGTCACCAACGGGACGCACGCGCTGGAGCTCGCCCTCGAGGTGCTCGGCGTCGGCGCCGGCTCCGAGGTGATCGTTCCCGCGTTCACCTTCATCTCCTCCTCGCAGGCCGCGCAGCGGCTGGGCGCGGTGGCCGTTCCCGTGGACGTGGATCCGGACACGTACTGCATCGATCCGTCGGCGGTCGAGGCGGCCATCGGCCCGAAGACCCGCGCGATCATGCCGGTGCACATGGCGGGGCAGATGTGCGACATGGACGCGCTGGACAAGCTGTCCGCCGACTCGGGGGTGCCGCTGATCCAGGACGCGGCCCACGCCCACGGGGCGCGATGGCGCGGCAAGAGGGTCGGCGAGCTGGGCTCGGTCGCGGCGTTCAGCTTCCAGAACGGCAAGCTGATGACCGCCGGTGAGGGCGGCGCCGTGCTCTTCCCCGACGCCGAGATGTACGAGAAGGGCTTCGTCCGGCACAGCTGTGGACGTCCGCGCACCGACCGCGGCTACTTCCACCGCACCTCGGGCTCCAACTTCCGGCTGAACGAGTTCTCCGCCGCGGTGCTGCGCGCCCAACTCGCCCGTCTGGAGGGCCAGATCACCACGCGTGAGCAGCGCTGGCCGGTGCTGAACCGGCTGCTCGCCGAGATCCCCGGTGTCGTACCGCAGTCGCGCGACGACCGCGGCGACCGCAACCCGCACTACATGGCGATGTTCCGGGTGCCGGGCATCAGCGAGGAGCGCCGCGCCAAGGTCGTCGACATGCTCATCGAGCGCGGGGTGCCCGCGTTCGTCGCCTTCCGCGCGATCTACCGCACGGACGCCTTCTGGGAGGTCGCGGCGCCGGATCTGACGGTGGACGAGCTCGCCCGCCGCTGCCCGCACTCCGAGGCGCTCACCCGCGACTGCGTATGGCTGCACCACCGGGTGCTGCTGGGCAGCGAGGAGCAGATGCACGAAGTGGCCGCCGTCGTCGCCGACGTGCTCGCGAACGCATGAGCGCCCCGGACATCGGCGAGAGGCCGATCCGGACGGCCGTGGTGGGGCTGGGGTGGGCGGCCCGCTCGATCTGGCTGCCCCGGCTCCGCCGCAACCCCGCCTTCACCGTGACCGCCGCGGTGGATCCCGACGAGCGCGGCCGCGCGGCCGTGGCGGAGGCCGAGCCGGAGGGCGCGGACCGGTTACCGCTGCTGGCGGCGGTCCACGACCTGGACCCCGCCGAGGTGGATCTGGCGGTCGTCGCGGTCCCCAACCATCTGCACTGCGCGGTCGCCGGCGAGCTGCTGACCAAGGGCATTCCGGTGTTCCTGGAGAAGCCGGTGTGCCTGACCTCGGAGGAGGCCGAGCGGCTGGCCGCCGCGGAGCGCTCCGGTGGCGCGGTGCTGCTGGCCGGCAGCGCGGCGCGCTACCGCGCCGATGTGCGCGGGCTGTACCGGATCGCCGCCCGGCTGGGCCACATCCGCCATGTCGAACTCGCCTGGGTGCGGGCGCGCGGCGTACCCGACCGGGGCGGCTGGTTCACCCAGCGGTCGCTCGCGGGCGGCGGGGCGCTGGTCGACCTGGGCTGGCATCTGTTCGACATCGCGGTTCCGCTGCTGGGCACCGCCGCGTTCCGGCACGCCATCGGCACCGTGTCCGCCGACTTCATCGCCCAGCGGTCCTCGCGGGCCGCGTGGCGCGGCGACGACGGCGGCCCGGCGCTCCCGGGCGCCACCGATGTCGAGGACACCGCGCGCGGATTCCTCATCACCGACGACGGCCGTTCGGTCGTGCTGCACGCGAGCTGGGCCTCGCACGAGGCGCTGGACACCACCCGGGTCACGATCGACGGCAGCGGCGGCAGCGCGACCTTGCGCTGCACCTTCGGGTTCAGCCCGAACCGCCTCGAGAAGTCCACCCTCACCCGCACCGTCGACGGTACGACCCGCCCGGTGGCCGTACCCACCGAACCGATCGGCACCGAGTACGACCGGCAGCTCGACATGCTTCCCGCGCAGCTGCGCGATCCGGCGGGGCGGGGGCGGGTGATCGAGGAGGTCCGCCGGACCATCGGCGCCATCGAACGGGTCTACACCTCGGCCAGGATCCCCCGGGAGGTCCGGGAGTCGGCACCGGTGTGAACCGCGCCGGCACCGGCCGCCGCCTCACCGCCTCCTCGGCTCCGCCGTCGTCATTTCCGTTCCACGGACCGCGATGTCCGGTCCGCGTTCTCCGGACCGCGTTCTCCGGACCGCGTCCGAGACCCGGACCGGCGGTCCGCCGTTCCGGCCCTGCCCGCACTACGGGAGTGCTCAATGACCAGCCATCCGATCAGTCACGGCGGCCCGCTCTCCGGCGCGGGTATCGCCCCGGTCACCTCGGTGGTCTTCGACCTCGACGGTGTCCTCGTCAACAGCTTCGCGGTGATGCGCGAGGCGTTCACCCTCGCCTACGCCGAGGTCGTCGGCGACGGTGAGCCACCCTTCGAGGAGTACAACCGCCATCTGGGCCGCTACTTCCCCGACATCATGCGGATCATGGGTCTGCCGCTGGAGATGGAGGGCCCGTTCGTCCGCGAGAGCTACCGGCTCGCCCACCTGGTGGAGATGTTCGACGGTGTGCCCGAGCTGCTGTCGGAGCTGCGCCACCGCGGCATCCGGCTCGCCGTGGCCACCGGGAAGAGCGGACCACGGGCGCGTTCGCTGCTCGACACCCTCGGCATCCAGGGGCAGTTCGAGGTGATCCTCGGCTCCGACGAGGTGGCCCGGCCCAAGCCCGCGCCGGACATCGTGCTGAAGGCGATGGACATCATGGGCGCGGACCCCGACCGCACCGTGATGGTCGGGGACGCGGTGACCGACCTGGCCAGCGCGCGCGGGGCCGGGATCACCGCCGTGGCCGCGATGTGGGGCGAGACCGACGAGAAGACCCTGCTCGCGGCGGAGCCCGATGTGATCCTGCACAAGCCGTCCGAACTGCTGTCGCTGACGGTTCCATAGGCCCGTCCGACCGACCGATGCCTCCGCCCGGGGTCCGGGTCCCCGCACAGGGCCCGGGCCCCGGCTCGTACCTTCCGGGAACTCGACCGCCCTCCGGAACGACTGCCCCGGCGTGGCGTCACGCGGGGACGAACGTCACACCGCATGGCGGGAGTTCACCATGGCGATCGGCTCCGTTCTGCACCCGGGGGCAGAGCCCCGGTCCACGATATGAGCGCCCACGGTCGGCAGACCGGTCCCGTCGACGCCTGTCCCGACACGGCCGATCCCCTCGAAGCCGATCCCGTGAAGAAGTACATCGCCGACCTGACGGCCGCCCTGCACGGTCCGGCGCGCGCCAAGGCGCGGATGATCGAGGAGATACGCGACGGCCTCACGGAGACGGTGGCGGCGCACATCCGCGGCGGAAGCACACCCACCCGGGCGGCGGACGACGTGCTCCGGGAGTCGCTGCTCGCCGCGCTGGCACTGGCCGCCACCGGCACCTGACCCGTCGACTGCCCGTGCCGCCCCGACTGCCCCTGGCGATCGCCTGGGCCGGTACCGCGGCGGGCGTGGCCATCGGGGTCGCCACGCTCACGCTCACCGTCGCGTCCCTCCTGGCCACGGACTGGCCGCTGCTCGCTCTGGCCGGGGCCTTCGCCGCCGTATCACACGCGGTCGTCGCTCCCTCGGCCCGCGCCTGCCGCCGGTGCGCCCGGCTGGCCCGCGTCCTGTAGGGCTCGCGTCCTGTAGGGCTCGCGTTACGCACCAGCCGGGCGAGCGGTGACGTACAGGGCGCGGCGGGCAGCCGCTGAGACCTGCCGCCCGCCGCGCCCCGCACCATCGCGCGGGCTCAGCCCGCCAACCGCACCGGTTCCGCGGCCTTCTCGGCCGCGGCCAGCAGTGCGTTGATGTCCTCGCGGGCGCGGGCCACGCGGGAACGTACGGTGCCGATGGGGCAGCCGGTGGCGGTGGCGGCGTCCGCGTACGGCAGGCCCAGCACCTTGGTGAGGAGGAACATCTCACGGCGCGCCGGGGCGAGCGCCGCCAGCAGATCCATCAGCGCCACCCCCTCGTCGAACCCGGGGAGCCCGACGGGCTGCGCCCGTTCGGCCACCTCCTGCCAGTCGTCGGCGTCCAGCGTGCGGGGGCGGGCGGCGGCCATGCGGTAGCGGTCGACGACCACACGGCGGGCGATCGACAGCAGCCACGTGCGGGCCGACGAGCGGCCCGCGAAACGCGACAGCCCGGTCAGCGCCCGCAGATACGTTTCCTGGGCAAGGTCCTCACAGCCGTGGGGATCGGCGCTGAGATGGAGCACGAAGCGGCGCACATCGCGGTAGGTGGCGCGGATGAAGTGGTCGACCGCGTCGCGGTCGCCGTCACGGGCGGCCAGCGCCCATTCGGTGACCTGGCGGTCGTTCGCCGCGGTGGCCGAGCCGTGCCCGTGCACGGCAGCGGGCTGCACGGCAGCGGATTGCACGGCTCTCCTCGGTGTGGCGGACAGCGTGGGGGAAGGCATCGTCAAACGTCCTTCGGAAGGCGGTGATGAACGGCATACCGGCAGGCGCCACCGACGCGCGAGGCGCGGCGGGGCGGCGCGGGGCCGGCGGTGCCGACGGATGGGGCCGACGCCG
Organism: Streptomyces sp. 5-10; assembly: GCF_014712245.1. NCBI lineage: Bacteria > Bacillati > Actinomycetota > Actinomycetes > Kitasatosporales > Streptomycetaceae > Streptomyces > Streptomyces sp. 5-10. The sequence goes on along the minus strand of NZ_JACVYG010000005.1, from coordinate 149,571 downwards.
GGCAGGCGCCGGTACTCCGCCCGTCACCGGCGTCCGCCCCGGATCGGGGCGGTGCCCCAGGTCGGGTCAGGACCCCACGGCGGGGCGGGACCCCACACCAGGGCAGGGGAAGGACGGGCGGTTCAGCAGGCGGCGAACCGCGCCGGTGGCCCTCTGCGGAGGATGACGTGCCGTAGCAGGACTCCGCGCAACCGGCGGGCGATGGCCGGGGCGGACGGCCACGCGGGCAGCGGAGTGGCGCCCGCACCCAGAACGCGCAGGGCGAGAACGAGCGGGACGAACAGCAGGGCCGCGAGCGCGCGGCCGAGCCGGAACGCGGCGCGCTCACCGCGCCACAGCCACAACCCGCAGATCAGCGCGGCGAGAAGGTGGGCCGTGGCCATGCCCGGCCCGCCCGGCCCCGCCCAGGGCCAGGGCAGATGGCCCATGGACGGCGTGGCGGCGGACATCGCGTCAGCGCCGTGGTGCATATGGCCCATGGCGGCGGCGCTCATTGGTCCGGCGTCCATGTCCCGCATGCCGGGCTTCCCGTCGCCCGTGGCGCTTCCCGCCACGGGGGCGACTGTCGCCTCCGCGAACCGGAACGCCATGTGCAGGCCGAGTTGCGCGACCAGCGTCGCACCGGTCACGACCAACGCACCGCGCTCGCGCCCGGTGATCCACCACGCGGCGGCCGTCGTCCCGGCGAACGCGGCGGCCACGGCCCACACCGGCAGGGTGTCACCGGACATCAGCACGTGTCCGAGCGCCGTCACCACGACGCACACCGCCGCGAACACGGCGGCTCGTGCGAGGCGGAACGGTGGCCGGGCGGACATGGCAGCCATGGTGCCAGCCGTGGCCGGCGGGCGTGACGGTGGCTCAATGTTCATCACGCGGGTGACAAGCGTGGCCCGTGAATCGCCTCCGCCTGGCCCCTGTGGGCCGGCTCACAGAAGATGCCCGGAACGCGTCCGCGTGTTCCGCCGACGACTCAACCGGCGCGGTCGGCCATGCGGCCGCCCCCGCCGTTGCCCCCGAACCAGGAGTCGTCCATGTCCACTGAGCCGCCGACCGCTATTTGCCATCTCGGCAAGGCGGTTTGCCTGTCTCCGGAGCAGGCTCGCATGGTGGGCCGTGGAGGTGGTCAAGGTGACCGATGTGCTGGAGAACACCTACGACGTGGTGGTGATCGGCGGCGGCGCCGCGGGGCTGAGCGGGGCGCTGACGCTGGCCCGGGCGCGGCGCTCGGTGGCGGTGATCGACGCGGGCGCCCCGCGCAACGCCCCGGCCTCGGGGGTGCACGGACTGCTGGCCCGGGACGGGATCCCCCCGGCCGAGCTGGTGGAGCGGGGCCGGGCCGAGGTCCGCGGCTACGGCGGTCAGGTGGTGTCCGGCGAGGTGGGCGCCGTGGCCCGGGAGGAGCCCGGGTTCCAGGTGACCCTGACCGACGGCCGGACCGTCCGCGCACTCCGGCTGCTGCTGGCCACCGGGCTGGTCGACGAGTTGCCGGACGTCCCCGGGCTGCGGTCCCGGTGGGGCCGGGATGTGCTGCACTGTCCGTACTGCCACGGCTGGGAGATCCGCGACCGGCCCATCGGCGTACTGGGCAGCGGGCCGCTGTCGGTGCACCAGGCGCTGCTCTTCCGGCAGTGGAGCGACGACGTCACCTTCTTCTCCCACACCTTGCCGGTGCCGACCGGCGAGGAGGCGGAGCGGCTGGCCGCCCGTGGCGTCCGCGTGATGGACGCCGAGGTGGCGTCCCTGGAGATCGCCGAGGACCGTCTCGTCGGTGTGCGCCTGCGCGACGGCAGCCTGGTCGAGCGCGAGGCGCTGGCCGTCGCGCCCCGGATGGTGGCGCGCACCGGCTTCCTGGCGGCGCTCGGGCTGCGACCGGTGGAACATCCGAGTGGCGCCGGTGAGCACATCCCGTCCGACGCGACCGGGCGCACCGATGTGCCCGGGGTGTGGGTCGCGGGCAATGTCACCGATCTGTCCGCCCAAGTGGGTGCCGCCGCGGCGGCGGGAGCGACCGCGGCCGCCCATATCAACGCGGATCTGGTCGCCGAGGAGACCCGACAGGCCGTCGCCGCGGCCCGGGCCCGCGACGAGGCGGCGTTCTCCGCGGAGGTGGAATCGCGGGTCTGCGAAGCGGTGTTGGGTGACCGCCGCCACGGCCTGTGACGCGCGGCAGGCGGCCCGCGGCGTACGGCAGGCGGCCCGTGGCGTACGGCGGGCGGTGTGCGGCAGGCGCCCCTCAGTGCGCCCGCACCACTCACACCCAGCGGGGCCGGGACCGCCGGCGGGCGGTCCCGGCCAGGTGACGCATCACCGAGCCACCACAGCCGATGGGCCGCGTCAGTAGACGGTGAGGCCGTAGGCGCTCAGCACCTCCTGGATCGGCTGGTAGTAGGTGGTGCCTCCGGAGGTGCAGTCCCCGGAGCCGCCCGAGAGAATGCCGATAATCTTGTCGCCCGCGTAGAGCGGACCACCGCTGTCGCCCGGCTCGGCGCAGATATTGGTCTGGATCAGTCCGTAGACGATGTCACCGCCGCCGTAGTTGATGGTCGCGTTGAGCGCGGTGACCACACCGCACCGGACACCGGTCGTGCCACCCCGGCGGCAGACCTGCTGGCCGACGTGGGCGGTGGCGGTCCCGGTGATGTCGACGGTCCCCACGGTCCCGGGGTGCGGAACGGCCGTATTGGTGTACCGGACGACGCCGTAGTCATTGCCCGGGAAGCTGGTGCCGGTGGTCGGGCCGACCGGGGTGGTCGCACCGGAGCCGGTGTACCAGGTGGCGTTGCCATCGGTGCAGTGGCCGGCGGTGACGAAGTAATACGTGGCGCCGCTCTGCACATTGACCCCCGCGGAGCAGCGCACCCCCGTGGAGGAGTAGATCCCGTCGCCACCCGAGAGGAGGGTCCGCAGCGGGCCGTCGAGCCGCTCGACGGTGACGGCGCCACCGAAGCGCTCGGCGGTGCGGTCGATCCTGGCCAGGTCGGCGCCCCGAACCGTGGAGCCGACGAGGACGCGCAGCGTTCCGGTGCGCTCGTCCACGGTCCAGGCGGTGCCCGAGGCATCCAGGGACTCCACGGCCGCGGCGGCAGCGGACACGGAAGGGGACGTGGACGATAACGCGGGAGGGGACGTGGCGGTGGGCACGGAGGAAGCGGCCGCACTCGTGCCGACCGTGGCGAGGGCTGCCGTGACGAACAGACCGGACACCGCGGCGATCGTCCGGAACCGACCACGTCTTCTGGTGCGGCGTGCTGTTCTCACCCGAACCTCCTGGAAAGGGGCGGTAGTTGGTCCAGCCGCCTCATTGTGCCCGTGGCCGGGCGGACGCGTAACCCACCTCCCCGCGCCCTCGCGGACCCACCCTTGATCAGCACACTGATCGATCAAACGATGCCGCGGACTCCCCCGCCGAATGCGACGAGGGGAGTGTTATAAATGCCGTTATGAGCAGACATGCCCGTCCGGCCCGCAGGTGGCTGGGGCCCCTGCCGCATCTGCGCAGCGTCGCCGGGCAGGCGTTCCTCCTGCAGCTTCTGCTGATCCTGGTTCTGGTGGCCGCCGCGGTGGCGGCCGTCGCCGCGGATGCCCGGGCCCACAGCACGGTCGACGCCCGTCGGCGGTCGCTCGCGGTCGCCGAGACCTTCGCGCACGCCCCCGGCATGGCCCGGGCCATGAGCGGCGACAAACCGACATCCGAGCTGAAGTCGCGGGCGGAGGCGACACGGAAGGGCTCCGGCGTCGACAGCGTCGTCGTGTTCGACACGCGTGGCATCCGCCTCACCCACCCCGAGACGCGCTTGATCGGCAAGCGGATCGTCGGACCCGCCGGGCTGGTGCGGGACGAGCTACACGGAAAGACGATCACGCAGACCTTCCGGGCCAGCCAGGGCCCGTCCGTCGTCTCGGCGGTCCCCGTCACCAGGGCCGACGGCACCTTCCTCGGCGGCGTGTCGGTCGGGGTCAAGATCCATAGCGTGAACAGCGAGGTGGACCGCCGGTTGCCGATGCTGCTCGGCAGCGGCGCCGGGACGCTGACCCTGGCCACGGGCGGGGCGGCGCTGCTGAACAGGCGGGTGCGGCGGCAGACCCACGGCCTGGGCGCCGCGCAGATGACGCGGATGTACGAACACCATGACGCGGTGTTGCACTCGGTCCGCGAAGGGGTGCTGGTCCTGACGGCGGACAAGCGGCTGCTGCTGGTCAACGACGAGGCCCGGGAGCTCCTCCGGCTGGCTCCGGACGCGGAGGGGCGCCACGTCGGCGCGCTCGGCCTCGAGCCCCACCTGACCGAGCTGCTGATGTCGGGACGGCGCGTCACGGACGAGGTGCACCCGTGCGGGGAGCGGCTACTGTCGGTGAACGTACGGTCCACGGGCCGTGCGGGCGCCCCCGCCGGAAGCGTGGTGACGCTGCGGGACACCACCGCGCTGCGGGTGCTCTCCGACCGGGCGGTGGAGACGAGCGAGCGGCTGAAGCTGCTGTCCGACGCCGGTGTACGGATCAGCTCCGCCCTGGGCCTGACGGGCACCGCCGAGGAGCTGGTGGACGTGGCCGTCCCCCGGTTCGCCGATATCGTCGCCGTCGAACTGCTGGACCCCGTACTGCGCGGCGAGGAGCCCAAGCCGCCGTACGAGCTCCTGGCACCGCACCGGACCGCCGTCGGCGGGGCACCCGCCGAAGCTCCCCTCTTCCATGTGGGCGAGCGGGTCGTCTACGCCCCCTCCACACCGCAGAGCCGGGCCGTGCGGACCGGAGCCGCCGTCCTCCTCCGGGCCGATCCGGCCGGTACCGGCGAGTGGCCGGCCGGCGAGGCCCGGCGCCTGCTCGACCACGGGATCCACTCGCTGATCACCGTCCCCCTGCGGTTCCGCGGTGTCACCCTGGGCCTGGCCACCTTCTGGCGGACCCGGCACCGTGCGCCGTTCGACGAAGCGGACCTGGCGATCGCCGGGGAGCTGGCCGTGCGCACCGCCGCGTGCGTCGACAACGCCCGCCGCTACGCCCGCGAACACGCCATGGTCACCGCCCTCCAGCGCACCCTCCTTCCCAGCGGTCTGCCCGATCAGGACGCCGTGGAGGTGGCGGCCCACTATCTGCCCGCGCCGGACGGGACGGGCGGAAGCTGGTTCGATGTGATCCCTCTTCCCGGCGCCCGGGTCGCGCTGGTCGTCGGGAAGGTGGCCGGGCAGGGCCTGCACGCCGCGGCCACGATGGGCCGGCTGCGCACCGCGGTGCAGAACTTCTCGGCTCTGGACGTGCCACCGGATGAGCTCCTCTCCCATATGGACGAGTTGGTCGCCCGTCTCGATCTGGAGCATGACGCCGACGCGCACGGCATCCGCATCACGGGCGCCAGCTGCCTGTACGCGATCCACGACTCGGTGTCGGGCCATTGCACCGTGGCCCGGGCCGGCGATCCGGGCCTCGCCCTGACCCGCCCCGACGGCACCGTGGACATCCCCGCGGTGCCGGTCTCGCCGCCCCTGGGCCTGGGCGGGGGCCCCTTTGAGGCGGTCGCCCTCGCGCTGCCCGCCGCAAGCCGCCTGGTGCTGTACACCAACGGTCTCCTCGAAGGCCACGGCCGGACCACCGGCACCGGCCTGGACCTGCTGCGCCGCACCCTCGCGGCCGAGCCGGGCCTCGACCCGGACGAGACCTGCCGGAGCCTGTTCCAGACCGTGCTTCCCTCCCGCCCGAGCGACGATGTCGCCCTGCTGGTGGCCCGCACCCGCCTGCTCGCCCCGGAGAACGTGTCCGAGTGGGATATGCCGTTCGACCTGGCGGCCGTCGCCCCGCTACGCGACGCCTGTGCCCGGACACTACGGGAATGGGGCCTGGCGGACACCGTGTACACCGCCGAACTGGTCATCAGCGAACTGATCACCAACGCCCTGCGATACGGCGCCCCTCCCGTACACCTACGGCTGCTGCGGGGCCGCGGCCTGATCTGCGAGGTCTCCGACGGCAGCAGCACCGCACCCCATATGCGCCGCGCCGCGACCACCGACGAGGGCGGGCGCGGACTGTTCCTCGTCGCCCAGTTCGCCCAGCGCTGGGGCACCCGCTACACCCCGCACGGCAAGGTCATCTGGGCCGAGACGGCCCTGGACGACCGCTGAGCGCAGCAGACCACGCACGCCCCGGCAACGACCGCCGAGCACCAACTCCACGCAGCCAAGCCATGAGTTGGCGAGCCCGGCAGACAACCAGCGGGGAGGGGCTTGGCTTTCCCCACCCGGTGATCGAGACTGTGATCATGCACCAGGGACAGGGCCGCCAGGAGTACATCGTGACGTCCGACCCCGAGGCGGTGTCCCGTGTGCGGGCCTCCCTGCTGCGCACCCTGCCGGTGGCCGCGTGGGCCGGCGTGGCCGGTGCCGCCGTCATCGTCGCGGCCGTGGTCCTCCTCCTTATCGCCCTCGGCCCCAGCGCCTCCCAGCTCTGGGTCCTGGTGTTCGCCTGGCCTGCGGCGCTCCTCCTCTACGACGCCAGGCGCCGGTTCGCCGCCCTACGGCGCCTGAAGCGGACCTGGGCGGTGAAGGACGTATCCCCCGTGGCCATGCGCCTCTCCCCCGAGGGCCTGCGCTGCACCATCGACGCCGCCCCCGAGCCCGTCGTCCTCCCCTGGTCCGCGATCGACCGGATGCGGGTCACGGGCCAGGGCCTCAGCGCGGTCCGGGTCGACCTCACCCCCGGCGTATCCGCCACCACCCCCGGCGTCAGCGGACTGGACCAGCCCGAGACCCGCACGCGCATGCGCCGCACCTGGAAGGGCCGAACGCGGCTGCGCTTCGCCATCTACGCCCTCCGCGAGCCCCTCAGCGACATCGACCAGGCACTCGGCCACTTCTCGAACGGGCGAATCGGCATCCGCTGACGCGAGGGCACGGGGCGCACCGGGCCACGTTGCAGGCTGTTCCACGGGTGGGCTTCATGGAATGAGCGGCCCACCTTCGGCCGTCTGATGCGTGCCTACGCCTACGCCGGGACGGCCATCCTCGTCCTGTGGCTGGCAACGGCCATCTACGACTCGGTCAACGGGGAGCGAACCTGGTTCCACACCCTGCAGCGGAGCACGTGGTTCACCACCGCCACCCGCGTCATCGGGCGGGAGCAACGGAAGGGGCGCCCGAAGCGCCATGTCCGAATTCCGCCAGCTTTCCGTGTCCGAAAGACGCATGCTGGGAGCAGCGCAAGACAGAACGGCGAGAAGAAGAGAGGGACCACGGCCATGACGGTCCACACGACGATCGACAGCCCGCTCGGCGAGCTGCTACTGGTGGGCGAGAGGTCCGCCACCGCGGCGGGGGGTACCGCGCTCGTTTCCCTGTCCGTGCCCGGGCAGAAGGGCGGAGCCGTCGTCCAGGACGGCTGGAGCGAGGACGCCGAGGCGTTCACCGAGATCGTCTCCCAGCTGCGCGCCTACTTCGGCGGCGAGCTCACCCGCTTCGACATCGAGTGCGTCGAAGGCGGTACGGACTTCCAGCGCAGGGTCTGGCAGGCGCTGGAGTCCATTCCGTACGGCACCACCGTCAGCTACGGCGACATCGCCCGGCAGATCGGCGCCCCGCGTACGGCGGTCCGCTCCGTCGGCACCGCGATCGGCCGCAATCCGCTGCTGGTGGTCCGACCCTGCCACCGTGTCATCGGCGCCAGTGGCGCGCTGACCGGCTATGCGGGCGGGCTGGAACGCAAGGAGCGGCTCCTCGTCCACGAAGGCGCACTCCAGACGGCCTGAGCCACGGGCCTCGCACCCGCGGCCGGGGCCCGTACCGCACCCTTCCCGGATCCCGGAGAACCCGGAGCACACCGATGAGCACCACGACCGATACCGCACGCCTCCACCAGCGCGTGGCCGGGGCCGACTGGACACAGCTGGCCGAGGAGCTGGACACCTACGGGTGCGCGCTCACGCCACGGCTGCTGACGCCCGCGCAGTGCGCCCGCATCGCCGGGCTCTATGAGCGGGACGAGCAGTTCCGGAGCACGATCGACATGGCCCGCCACCGCTTCGGCTCCGGTCAGTACCGCTACTTCACGCATGACCTGCCGGAACCGGTCGCCGAGTTGCGCGCCGCGCTCTATCCGCGGCTGCTGACCATTGCCCGTGACTGGGCGGAGCGGCTCGGCCGCCCGGCGCCCTGGCCGGACAGCCTCGAGAAGTGGCTGGCCATGTGCCATGAGGCCGGGCAGGGCCGCTCCGCGCAGATCCTGCTGCGCTACGGCCCCGGCGACTGGAACGCCCTGCACCGGGATGTGTTCGGCGACATGCTGTTCCCGCTCCAGGTGGTGATCGGGCTGGACGCCTACGGCACGGACTACACCGGCGGGGAGTTCCTGCTGGTCGAGCAGCGGCCCCGGGCCCAGTCCCGAGGCACCACGACCGTCCTCCAGCAGGGCCACGGCCTGATCTTCACCACCCGTGACCGTCCCGTGGCCACCAAGCGCGGCTGGTCGGCCGGGGGCATGCGGCATGGGGTCAGCACGGTGCGGTCGGGGCGGCGCCACGCGCTGGGGCTGGTCTTCCACGACGCCACGTGATGTCCCTCATCCAGTCCTCGTCCGCGGAGAATCCCCCGTATGAACGCCCTGATCCCCCGCCCACGCCTCGAGGTGGCCCCCGGCGCCGTCCATGTGCCGGGCTGGCTCACCCTCGAGCAGCAGCGGGAGCTGGTCATCGCCTGCCGGGGCTGGGCCACCGGTCCGGTCCCGATCCGGCACACCAAGCTGCCGCGCGGGGGCGTCATGTCGGTGCGGACGGTGTGCATCGGCTGGCACTGGCAGCCCTATGCGTACACCCGCACCGCCGACGATGTGAACGGCGCGCGGGTGGCCGAATTCCCGGGCTGGATGGTCGAGTTGGGCCGTCGCGCCCTGGCCGACGCATACGACGACGAAACGGCCGGTGAGGGTTACACCCCTGACACCGCACTCATCAACTTCTACGACGCCCAGGCGAAACTGGGCATGCACCAGGACAAGGACGAGCGATCATCCGCCCCGGTGGTCTCGCTCACCATCGGCGACAGCTGTGTCTTCCGCTTCGGCAACACCGAGACCCGCACCAAGCCGTACACCGACCTCGAACTCGCCTCCGGGGATCTGTTCGTCTTCGGCGGCCCCTCCCGCTACGCCTACCACGCCGTCCCCAAGATCCTGCCGGGAACCGGCGACCCGGCCACCGGACTGAAGTCCGGCCGGCTGAACATCACGATGCGGGTCACCGGCCTGGCCGATCCGGCGCCGTCCCGCGATCACCCCGCGCCCGCGGGCTGCTGAGCCTCGAACTCGACGGGGAACGCGGTCAGCGAGCGGATGAACGGGTTCTCGCTGTGGCCGATCTCGGAGGCGGGAACGCCCAGCCGAAGGCCGGGGAAGCGCCGCCCGGACCTCTTCGTAGCGGGAGACGACCTTGGTGGCCGCGATGCGGATCGCGTCCCGGTTTCCGCAGGCCATCCACATCGGCGGATGTGGTTTCTGCCGTGGTTGGGCAGCACATCGCGGACCGGAGCGGACACGTACGCGCCCGCACCCGGCGAAGAGCTCCTCGACGAACATACGGGCGACGGCGTCCACCGCCTGCGCCCACTGGTCCCGTTTGGCGGAACGCTCCACTCCGAATGCGCCCAGCTCGGTGGGGGTGGTGGACTCGCCCGTGCCGAAGTCCACACGCCCGTCGGAGAGCAGATCCAGCGTGGCGATCCGCTCGGCCACCCGTGCCGCATCATCACTCTCATCTGCTGGTCGTCGGCGGCGGGCTGGTCGGGACCGTTGGCGGGGACGGGCCATGGGCCGGGTCCGGCCGGACGGGCTACGGGCCGGGACGGAGGTGGCGGCACTGGTTCCGTCAGTCGCGAGCGCCCCAGTACGTGTCGAGCACCTGGGCGCGCTGTTCCGGATCGACGAGGAGGGTGACCTTCTCATGGCCGTCCTCCACGATCGTGAACATGTTGTTGGTGAGGAAGACCTGCCCCTTGTCGATGGCGCGCCTGCGCCGGCGCATCGCCGCCAGGATGGCCGGACCGTTGCCCTCACCGACACCGGCCCAGGCGTCATAGGTTCTGGGTTCGGTGGTGAAGCGGTAGGTGGTACACCAGTCGTGGTCCAGGGTCTTGGTTCTGCGACACGAGATGGCCGTCCCGCCGGATCAGCCGGAACGCACAGCCCTACAGCACGGCGTCGCGGGTCCTCCCCGGCCGGTGGCACCGGCGCCGTGCCGATGCCCGTGTACATGGCCGTTCCAACTCCACAGTCGGGTAGGGCGATTGCGCACACAGCGTACGCGTACGAGGTGTGCGGTGGCCAGGGACTCGGTCAGGTGGGCAGGTGGTGCGGGGCAGGTGGCGTGGTCTACCGCCGCGCGGATCATGTGTGGCACGCTCTTGGCATGATGCCGACGGCGCGTCCCATCGGAAAGCAGGCGTTCTCTTGAGGGCCGCCGTGCTGACGGAGCCGGGTGCGCTGTCCGTGGTGTCCGTGCCGGAGCCGTCCTGCGGACCGGGGGATGTGCTGATCCGCATGCGGGGCACGGGGCTGTGCGGCTCCGACCTCGCGGTGCACGCGGGACGCCGGCGACCACCGAGCCTGCCCTGGGTCCTGGGTCACGAGGGGGCGGGGCGGATCGTCGAGCTGGGCCGTGCGGTCAGCGGTCTGCGCATCGGCCAGGACGTGGTCATCGAACCGGACTACTGCTGTCTGACGTGCGAACCCTGCCACGCCGGGCGGACGTCGGCCTGTGAGGGCCGGGCCGCCGTGGGACTGACGGTCCCCGGTCTGCTGAGCGACTACGTGGTGGCCCCGGCCGCGTTCGTATGGCCGGTCGCTCCGCATCTGCCCCTCGAGGACCTGGTCTGTGTGGAACCCGCGACGGTGGCACGGGCGGCGATGCGGCGCTCGGGGATCGCACCCGGGCAGAGCTGCCTGGTGATCGGGGCCGGTTCCCAGGGTCTGCTGCTGTGCCAGGCGCTGGTCGGCCATGGGGTGGCGGTGTTCGTCCAGGAGCCCAACGAGGCCCGGCTGGACCGCGCGTGCTCCCTCGGCGCGACGCCCCTGCCACCGAACGCGGACGGGCTCCCCTGTCTCTTCGAGACCTCCGGAGCCCCCGGCGTCGTCGAGCAGGGGCTGCGACGGCTCGCCAAACACGGCACGGCCGTGCTGATCGGGATGAACACCGCCCCGCTCGGGGTCTCGCCGCGCGATCTGGTGGCGGGGCAGATCACCCTCATCGGCAGCATGATCTACGACCATCCGGTGGACTTCGCACAGACCGTCAGCGCGCTGGAGTCCCAGACCCCACCCCGGCTCGGCGCGGTGGTCAGCGACGGCTACCCCCTCGACAACGTCCAAGAGGCGTTCACCGCCGCGTACACCGCGTCGGGAAAGGTGTGGGTCGACCTGTCCTGAGTCCGTCGGGGCGGGCCCGCCGCTCTGGCGGCGGGCCCGGCCGACGGACTCAGGGGCGCTCCGCCGGGGCGGTGGCCGGAGCCGCCGCCGGAGCCGGGACAGCGAGCTCGCGCGCATCGCCCAGGGCCGCTCGGGGAACCTCCTCGCCCCGGGACAGACACTCGATCAGGTAGTCGCCGGTTTCCGGGTCGAGGGTCACGCCATGGGTCTCGCTGCGGAATCCGGGAAAGCGCCGGTCGAACGTCTCCAGCGCGGTCAGATAACGCAGCAGTGGGCCGTCGGGCGTGCCGATGCCCTCGCCGGGCATCAGCACCGGAATACCGGGTGGAGTGACGGTGACCATGGCCGCAGCCACCCGTCCCGCCGCCTCGGAAAGCCCCACCCGCTCCGTGCCGCCACGGATGAGTCGCTGGTAGCAGAGCTGTGGCGGGACGACCGGCTCCGGGAGCTCCTGGAAGGCGGTGTCCAGCAGCTGGACCAGGCTCACCTCACGCAGCTGGTCGTGCATCTCCTGGCACAGCTCACGCAGGGTCCGGCCGGTGTAGCGGCCGGGGTACGCGGCGACCAGGTCGGGCAGGACGCGGTCCAGCGGTGCGTCCTCGTCGTAGAGGGCCTTGAAGTCCATCAGGGCGTCCAGCAGCGTCCCCCATTTGCCCTTGGTGATGCCCATGGAGAACAGGACCAGGGTGGTGTAGCTGTCCGTCTTCTCGACCACCACGTGCCGAGTCGCCAGATAGGTGGTGAGGACCCGCGCGGGGATGCCCCAATCGGCCATCCGTCCACTTGCGTCGATTCCCGGACAGGTCACGGTCACCTTGAGCGGATCGAGCATGCAGTAGCCCTGGCTGAGCCCCGGGAAACCGTGCCACTCGGCATCCGGTTCCAGCTCCCAGCACGAGGGGTCCGTGCGCAGCAGCTCGGCCGGGGCCTCGTCGAAGGGCAGTCGCTCACCGCTGGCCGGGTCGGTCACCGTCTCCGGCTGCCAGATTCCGAAGAACCAGGTGGGGCGGTCCCCGGCGGCCTTGATACGGCGCCCGATGCGCACCACCGACTGGCGGAAGCGGACCGCCTCGGCCACCGCCTCGTCGATCAGCCAGTGGCCCTGTGGCCCGTCCATCATCGCGGTGGCGACATCCAGGGAGGCGATCATCGGATACAGCGGCGAGGTGGTGCCGTGCATCATGAACGCCTCGTTGAACCGGTCGTGCTCCACCGGGGCCCGGGGCGCGGGCTTGATGTGCACCATGGCGCTCTGCGAGAGCGCGGCCAGCAGCTTGTGGGTGGACTGGGTGGCGAAGACGGTGGGCCGGTCCGGGCCGGGGAAGGTGTCGGGCCCCACCGACATGCCATAGCGCCCGGCGTAGAGGGGGTGGAAACGGGCGTAGGCGAACCATGCCTCGTCGAAGTGGACCCGTGGGGTGCTGGCCGCGAGCCCTCGGGCGGCCTGCACGGCGTCGTAACACAGCCCGTCATAGGTGGAGTTGGTGAAGACCGCGTACTGGGCCTCGGCGGAGAGCGCGCCGCGCGTCAGCGGGTTTCCCGCGATCCGGGCGGCCACCGTGCCCGCCTGGATCTCGTCCGGGGGCAGCGGCCCGGACAGTCCGTAGCCATTGCGGGTGGGGATCAGATAGACCGGCCGGGCGCCGGAGACGACCAGACCGTGCAGCACCGACTTGTGACAGTTCCGGTCCACCAGGGCGATCTCGTCCCGGGTGACGCTGAAGTGGCCGACCAGGCGGTCACAGGTGGAGTCGCCGTGAAGGACGAAATAGGTGAGGTCGGCGCCGAAGACCCGGGCGGCGTTCCGCTCCGCGTCGCCGATCGGGCCCGTGTGCTCGAACAGCGAACCGAGCGCCTCGACCGAGATCGACAGATCGCTGCGGAAGAGCCGCTCCCCGAAGTAGTCGTGGAAGGCCCGGCCCACCGGTGACTTCAGAAAGGCGACGCCGCCGGAGTGGGCCGGGGTGTGCCACGAGTACTCATGGGTGTCGTCGAAGCGGCGCAGCGCCTTGAAGAACGGCGGCAGAACGGCCTCGCGGTAGGCGCGGGCGGCGCTGGAGATCCGTCCGGCGATGAAGGCGGCGGTGTCCTCCGTCGGCCAGACATAGCCGACCACGGTCTCCGACACCCACAGCGGCAGTTCTTCAAGGCCCTCATCGGCCGCGATCAGGAAGACCGGCAGATTCTGGAACCGCCGGCCGGCCTGGCGCAGCACCGCGGCGCCACCCGGCTCTCCACCTGGCTCGCCGCCCGGTTCGCCGTCCGGCTCGTGGCGCGGTGGACCGCCCGGTCCGCCGTCCGCGCCGCCGCGCGAGTCGAGCCCCCAGTCCACCAGCGCGGCGGCCAGACCGGCCTCGGTGCGCAACACCGTCCGGGCATCGGCTCCGGTGCCGGCCCACCGCACCACCAAACCGCCGGCTTCCAGCTCCTTGCGGATCCTGCGCAGCTGCTCCGCTCCGACCGTGTCGTCCCCGGGGTGCTCCCGCACCGCGAACAGAACCGTGTTGCCCGCCATATCCCCCTCCTCGGCGTGCCTCCCCTGTCCGTCCAGTGTTCAGGAACGGACCGGCACATGGGGGGATGCAACTGGAAGACCACACGAAGGAGGGAAAATCACCCGGGATGGGATCCTGGAGCCGCGGCGGCTCACTCGGCTCGCGCGTCCAGACGCAGCACACTCCCCTCCCCGTTGGCCGATACGAGGAGGGCCCCGTCCGGTGCGACGGCGAGCCCGGCGAACTGGCGCGGGCGGCCGGGGACTCCGGGAATCGGCTCGGGTTCGGTGCGGGTGATGCCGGGCGGCAGGCCGACCGCCAGGTCCTCGGCCTCGATCCTGCTCCCACCCGTGGTGAGCGAGATCGCCCGCAGCCGCCGGTGCGCGACCTCCACCGTGAACAACTCGTCGCCCCGCACCGCCAGCCCCTGCGGTTCGCCGAGCCCGTCCGCGATGACCACAGCCTCGCCGTCCTCCAGCCGGAGCACCGCGCCGCGCCGGTCGTCGCTGACGTAGCAGCGCCCTCGGCCGTCGTAGGCGACGTCCAGGGGGTGGTCGAGTCCCTCGACGAGCACACTGAGGGTGTCGGTGTCATCGATGCGCAGGATGCGGCCGGCACCGGTCTCGGCGACCACGAGGGCCCCGTCCGGCGCGACGGCTATTCCGGTGGGCTGGTCCAGCCCGGTCGCGCGCATCCGCGTGGTCCGGTTCTCGGGGTCGTGGGTGCGCACATCGCCGAGTTGGGAGGTGAGGTGCAGCAGACCGTCGTCGGCGGTGACGTTGTGCACGGCGTACATCAGCTCATGGGTGACGACACCGGGCTCCTGCCCGTCGTGGCCGGTGTCATCCGGGCTCGCCAGGCGGAAGTGGTCGGCCGCGTACACCGTGCCACCGAGGTCGACCGTGATGCCGAAGGGCCCGTCGAACCCCTGCGGGACCACCACCCGGGTCCGGCCGTCGGTGTGCACCTCCGCGATCCCGCCACTGGCGAAGCTGGACACGAACATCCGGTTCTCGTGGTCGAACGCGGCGTTGTCCAGCCCCACGACACCGGTGGCGACGACCGACCGGGCCCCGGTGTTCAGATCGATGCGGGTCACCAGTCCGGCCCTGCCACGGGACAGGACGACGAGGACGCCGCCCCGGTCGAACCGCACCGCGACCGGGTCGTCCACCTCCTCGGCCACCAGCTCGGGCACCCCGCCGTCGGGCGGGATGCGCCAGACCTGGTTACGCATCATCTGCGGGTAGTACAGACAGCCGTCCGGGCCGAGTTGCATCGCGTTGCCCAGGGCCAGGCCGTCGGTCAGCACGGCCGGGTCGCCGCCGTCCGGGAACAGTTCCATCAGGCGGCCGTTCATCTTCATCTCGTTGACGAAGAGGCGGTCGCCGACGCAGGTGATGCCGTTGGGCACCGACACCTGGTCGGAGACGAGCGTGTACGCGCCCTCGGAGCCGCGCCGCCACACCCGGCCGGGGGTCAGATCGGCGATGTACATCGAGCCGTCCGCCCCGAAGGCCAGGTCGTCCGGCGCCTCCACCGGACCGTCGAGCGGCACCACCACCTCGATGTCACCCGAGGCCGGGTCCACGGCGCTGATCTGTCCGGCGAGGAACTGCGCCACGTACAGCCGCCCGTCGGGGCCGAAGGTGACGCCGTTGGAACCCCACAGCCGGTTCGCCCGGGTGAGTCGTCGCACCTGAAGGCGGTCGCTCGTGGCCTGCGTACGGCCGGTGTCGTCGAATCGGCTGGGGTGCATGGTCGCTCCTTGTACGTAAGTGGCACACATCGTCTGTCAGACGACCAGGACGTCGTCCATGCCGCCGTTTGCGCGCCAGTGCCTGAGCAGTTCGTGGAAGGCGATCGGCCCGTCGCCGAAGGACTCGCTGCGCTCCCTCGGCATGCCCTCGTTGTTGTAGTAGCCGGGGGTGCACTCGGCATGGAAGGCGTACAGGTCCGCCGCCTTCTCACGGATCGTGGCGCGCCACGCCGACTCGGCCTCGGCGGTCGGCTCGACATACCGGGCCCCGCGCTTGCGCGCCTCGGCGAGCACCTCCGCCACATGAACGGCCTGCTCATCGAGGATGTGCACATAGTTGACGGCGCTGGCGTTCTGCAGCGGGCCGAGCTGGAAGAGGTTCGGGAAGCCGTGGCTGTAGAACCCGTGGAGCGTCCTCGGGCCGTTCTTCCAGGCTTCGGTCAGGGTGACGCCGCCCCGGCCGTACACCGGGAGGAACCCGGAGGTGACCCCGGAGCGGCCGACCTCGAAACCGGTGGCGAAGATGACGCAGTCGACCTCGTACTCGACGCCGCCCACCACGACCGCGTTCTCGGTGATGCGCTCGACTCCCCCGTGGTCGGCCGTGTCCACCAGCGTGACATTGGGCCGGTTGAAGGTGTCCAGATAGGTGTCGCTGAACGTGGGGCGCTTGCACATATAGCGGTACCAGGGCTTGAGCGCCTCGGCCGTCGCCGTGTTCTCGACGATGGAGTCCACTCGGTCGCGGATCCCGTTCATCTTCTGGAAGTCGGCGAGCTCGTAGAGGCGTTCGCGCTCCTGGGCCGGGAGGTCCGCGTAGCTGTCGGTCGGGATGAGCTTCTGCTGCAGCCGGGCGGTGCTCGTCCAGCCGTCGTCCACCAGGTCCTCATCCACCTGGCCGCCGGTGACGATGGCGAGGAAGTTGTCCCTGCGGCGCCGCTGCCAGCCGGGGGTGAGCGATGCGGCCCACCCCTCATCGGTGGGGCGGTTGCCGCGCACATCGACCGAGGATGGCGTGCGCTGGAACACATACAGGTGCTCGGCGTCCCGTCCCAGGTGTGGCACGGCCTGGATGGCGGTCGCGCCGGTGCCGATGAGGGCCACGCGCTTGTCGGCCAGTTTGTGCAGACCACCGGTCGCGTCACCGCCGGTGTAGTCGTAGTCCCAGCGGCTCGTGTGGAACGTACGCCCCTGGAACGTCTCGATCCCGGGAATGCCGGGGAGCTTCGCCTGGCTGAGTGTTCCGCTGGAGATGACCACATAGCGCGCCCGGATGCGGTCGTCCCGGTCGGTGTGCACGGTCCACACCAACTCGGTGTCGTCCCAGTGGAGTTCGGTCACCTGGGTCTGGAAGCAGACATCGCGGTAGAGGTCGAAGTGGCGCCCGATCGCCCGCGCGTGCTGCCTGATCTCCTCGCCGGGTGCGTAGCGCCACCGTGGTACGTAGCCGACCTCCTCGAGCAGGGGCATATAGACGTAGGACTCGATGTCGCACTGGATGCCCGGATAGCGGTTCCAGTACCAGGTCCCGCCGAAGTCACCGCCCTGCTCGATCATCCGGATCTCCCGCACACCGGCCTGCCGCAGCCGCGCACCGGCGAGCAGACCGCCGAATCCGCCCCCGATGATCAGCACCTCGACCCGGTCGTTCAGCGGCTCCCGGGTGAACCCCGGCTTCACATACGGGTCCTGGGCGTACGAGCCGAACTCCCCGGCGATGCGCCGGTACTGCTTGTTGCCGTCGGGGCGGATCCGGCGGTCGCGCTCGGCCCGGTACTTCGCCCGCAGGGCGTCCGGGTCGAATCCCAGCTCCTCGGTGTCCGTGGAGGTGGTGGCGGTGGGCGGGCGATGGGGGGTGGGCATAGGGGGTCCTCGGGCCTCTGGCGTCGGAAGGTGTGCGGGCTGGGATGCCGTCCGGAGCTCGGATGGCATCCGGGAGCGTCGACCGGCGGCTGGTCGGCCAGCTGGTCGACTGGCGACTGACCGGCCACGGCCGCTCGGCCGACCGCTGATCGGCGGCGCGGGCTCAGCCTCACAGAAACGTTCCCAGTGCGCAACCTTTCCCAGTGGGCAAGAATCAGCCTTCTCCCGTATGCTCATCCGCGATGACTACCGGCCTGCGCGAGCGCAAGAAGGCGGCGACCCGCCAGTCGCTGCACGACGCCGCCGTACGCCTCGCCGCCGAGCACGGCGTCGAGAGCCTCACGGTGGAGGCCATCGCCGATGCCGCCACCGTCTCCCGGCGCACCTTCTCCAACTACTTCGCCAGCAAGGAGCAGGCGCTGCTGCACCACGACCGGGCGCGCACGGTCCGGCTGGTCGAGCTGATCCGCGCCCGCCCGGCGCGGGAATCCCTGATGGCGGCGGTCATCGGTGCCGCCGAGCGGCACGCCACCGAGTTCGCGGACGACCCGGAGCAGGAGGAGCGCTACCGGACCCTGCGCCTGCACCCGGCGCTGCTGCCCGAGCTGGTCGCCACCTACGCCGCCGCCGAGCGCGATCTCGCCGTGGCCGTCGAGGAGCGCCTCCCCGCCGGGCCGGACACGCCCCTGCGGGCCCAGGTCCTCGCCGCGACCCTCCTTGCCGCCTTCCGCGTCGTCGGGCAGACGGCTCTCGAACGCCGCGAGCACGACGTCGTGGACCTTCTCCGCCAGGCGCTCGCCATCACCCACGAGGGTTTCCGCTGACCGGATTTCCCTGGCCGCGCGGACGACGATGTCAAGCGTGGCCGGATCCGAGCGGCCCTCGATAGGCATCGCCTATCGAGATGATCAGAATCATATCTTGGCCCTTTTGACCCGCCCGGTTCTACCGTCGTGTTCATGGCATTGACAACGCGGCCGGAGCAGCGTCCGACGCGGGCGGAGCGGCGGCCGTCCATGGCGCTCAATTTCTGGCAATCGACCCTCGGCAAGAAGATCGTCATGGGCGTGACCGGTCTGATCATGATCGGTTATCTCTGCGCCCACCTGCTCGGGAACATGAAGATCTTCTTCGGTCCCGGGGAGTTCAACGCCTACGGACACTGGCTGCGTGTCATGGGAGCCCCCGTTCTGCACCATGAGTGGGGGCTGTGGATCGCCCGTATCGTCCTCCTGGCCGCGGTGATCCTGCACGCCGTGTCCGCCTACCAGCTGAGCCGGCGCGACATCAAGGCCCGCCCGCAGAAGTACGTCCACACCAAGCCACGGATGAGCTATGCCACCCGGACCATGCGCTGGGGCGGGGTGATCCTGGGCCTGTTCATCGTCTGGCACATCCTGGACCTCACCACCGGCACCACGCACTCCGGCGGATTCCAGGAGGGCCATCCGTACCAGAACGTGGTGGACACCTTCTCCACCTGGTACGGGAACGTCATCTACATCGTGGCGATGCTGGCCATGGGCATGCACGTCCGGCACGGCTTCTGGAGCGCCGCGCAGACCCTCGGCGCGGGCAACCACACCCGTGACCGTGCCCTCAAGGCCATCGCCAACGCCCTGGCGATCGTTCTCACCGCCGGGTTCATCTCCATACCCGTCGGTGTCATGACCGGAGTGGTGAGCTGACCATGACCTCGTACAGCGAATACACCGAGTACACCGTCGGCGAGCCGATCCAGGACGACCGGGCCCCCTCCGGGCCGGTCAACGAGCGCTGGGACACCCGCCGCTTCCAGGCCAAGCTGGTCAACCCCGCCAACCGCCGCAAGCACACCATCATCGTGGTGGGCACCGGGCTGGCCGGTGGCGCCGCCGGCGCCACCCTGGCCGAGCAGGGCTACCACGTGGTCCAGTTCTGCTACCAGGACTCGCCGCGCCGGGCCCACTCCATCGCCGCCCAGGGCGGGATCAACGCGGCGAAGAACTACCGCAACGACGGCGACTCGATCCACCGGCTGTTCTACGACACCGTCAAGGGCGGCGACTTCCGCGCCCGCGAGTCCAATGTCCACCGCCTGGCGCAGATCTCGGTGGAGATCATCGACCAGTGCGTGGCCCAGGGCGTGCCCTTCGCCCGCGAGTACGGCGGTCTGCTGGACACCCGCTCCTTCGGCGGTGTGCAGGTCTCCCGCACCTTCTACGCCCGCGGCCAGACGGGCCAGCAGCTGCTGCTCGGCGCCTACCAGGCGCTGTCCCGCCAGATCGCGGCGGGCAACGTGGAGATGCACGCGCGCACCGAGATGCTGGACCTGATCGTGGTCGACGGTCGGGCGCGTGGCATCGTCGCCCGCGATCTGGTGACCGGCCGGATCTCCACGTACTTCGCCGACGCGGTGGTGCTGGCCAGCGGCGGCTACGGCAACGTCTTCTATCTGTCGACGAACGCCATGAACTCCAACGCCACCGCCATCTGGCGGGCGCACCGGCGCGGCGCG
Source organism: Streptomyces sp. 5-10 (assembly GCF_014712245.1). Taxonomy (NCBI): domain Bacteria; kingdom Bacillati; phylum Actinomycetota; class Actinomycetes; order Kitasatosporales; family Streptomycetaceae; genus Streptomyces; species Streptomyces sp. 5-10. The sequence goes on along the minus strand of NZ_JACVYG010000005.1, from coordinate 129,554 downwards.
TACTTCGCCAACCCCTGCTTCACCCAGATCCACCCGACCTGCATCCCGCGCTCCGGGGACCACCAGTCCAAGCTGACCCTGATGAGCGAGTCGCTGCGCAACGACGGCCGGATCTGGGTGCCCAAGGCGAAGGGCGACACCCGTCCGCCCGCCGAGATCCCCGAGGACGAGCGCGACTACTACCTGGAGCGGATCTATCCGTCGTTCGGCAATCTGGTGCCGCGCGACATCGCCTCCCGGGCCGCGAAGAACGTCTGCGACGAGGGCCGTGGCGTCGGCCCCGGCGGCCAGGGCGTCTATCTGGACTTCGCCGACGCCATCGCCCGGATGGGCCGCAAGGCGGTCGAGGAGAAGTACGGCAACCTCTTCGACATGTACGAGCGGATCACGGCGGAGAACCCGTACGAGGTCCCGATGCGCATCTACCCCGCGATCCACTACACGATGGGCGGGCTGTGGGTCGACTACGACCTGCAGACCACCGTGCCGGGGCTGTTCGCGATCGGCGAGGCCAACTTCTCCGACCACGGCGCCAACCGGCTCGGCGCCTCCGCGCTGATGCAGGGCCTGGCCGACGGCTACTTCGTGCTGCCGTCGACCATCAACGACTACCTGGCCCGCAACCCGCACAAGGACGAGGTCGACGCCGCGCACCCGGCGGCCGTGGAGGCCGTGCGGGAGACCGAGGACCGGCTGGCCAGGCTGCTGGCCGTGGACGGCGACCGCACTCCCGACTCCTTCCACCGCGAGATCGGCGAGCTGGTCTGGGAGTTCTGTGGCATGGCCCGCACCGAGGAGGGGCTGCGCAAGGCGCTGGACCGCATCCCGCAGATCCGCGAGGAGTTCTGGCGGCGGATCAAGGTGCCGGGCACCGGCGAGGAGTTCAACCAGTCGCTGGAGAAGGCCAACCGGATCGTGGACTATCTGGAGCTGGCCGAGCTGATGTGCCTGGACGCCCTGCACCGGGCCGAGTCCTGCGGCGGCCACTTCCGCGAGGAGTCCCAGACCCCCGACGGTGAGGCGGCCCGCCGGGACGAAGAGTTCTCCTACGCCGCCGCCTGGGAGTTCACCGGCACCGGCGCCGCCCCCGTGCTCCACAAGGAGCAGCTGACCTTCGAGTACGTTCACCCCACCCAGCGGAGCTACGCATGAAGCTCACCCTGCGCGTCTGGCGCCAGAAGAACCCCGACACCCCCGGTGCCATGGCCACCTACGAGCTCGACGGCGTCTCCCAGGACATGTCCTTCCTGGAGATGCTCGACGTCCTCAACGAGGAGCTCATCGTCAAGGGGGAGGAGCCGGTGGCCTTCGACCACGACTGCCGTGAGGGCATCTGCGGTGCGTGCAGCCTGGTGATCAACGGTGATGCCCACGGCCCGGAGCGCACCACCACCTGCCAGCTCCACATGCGGTCCTTCCAGGACGGCGACACCATCGACATCGAGCCGTGGCGCGCCTCCGCCTTCCCGGTCATCAAGGACCTGGTGGTGGACCGCTCCGCGTTCGACCGGGTGATCCAGGCCGGTGGCTACATCACCGCCCCGACCGGGTCCGCTCCGGAGGCACACGCCACTCCGGTGCCCAAGGCGGACGCGGACTACGCGTTCGAGCATGCCGAGTGCATCGGCTGCGGCGCCTGCGTGGCGGCGTGCCCCAATGGCGCGGCGATGCTGTTCACCTCGGCCAAGGTCAACCATCTCAATGTGCTGCCCCAGGGCTCTCCGGAGCGGGAGACGCGGGTGCTGGACATGGTGGCCCAGATGGACGCCGAGGGCTTCGGCGGCTGCACCCTCACCGGTGAGTGCGCCACGGCCTGCCCCAAGGGCATCCCGCTGTTCTCCATCACCGCGATGAACAAGGAGTGGCTGCGGGCGACCCGCAAGGTCAAGCGCTGACCCCACTCCCCCGGAACGGCACCCCTCGACAACGCTCCGTGGACGGGGTGTCCCGGCGGCGGAGGTCTTTCCGGACGCTAGACCTCCGCCGCCCCCGCACATCCGGGGCGACGACTCCGGTGCCATCGGTTCATATACCCGCCGTCCGGCCGCTAGGTTGAGCGCATGTACGCCATGCGTCTCTCCCGGCGGGTGAACGCCCCCCGCTCCGCCGTCTACCGCGCGCTCCTCGACGCGAGCGCCGTCGCGGCCTGGCGGGTGCCCGAGGGCATGACCAGCCGGGTGCATGAGTTCGACGCCCGTGAAGGGGGCACCTTCCGCATCTCCCTCGTCTACGACGACCCGGCGAGCACCGGCAAGTCGGGTGGCCATACGGACACCCACCACGGCCGCTTCACCCGGCTGGTGCCGGATGAGCGGGTGGTCGAGGTGCTCGAGTTCGAGAGCGCGGACCCCGCGCTGCGCTCCACGATGACGATGACGACCACGCTCACCGACGCGGAGGGCGGCGGCACGGACGTCCACCTCCTGCACGAGGGAATCCCCGACGCCGTACCGGCCGCCGACAACGAGCTGGGGCAGCGCATGGCCCTGGACAAGCTGGCCGAGCTGGTCGAGACGGGCGGAGCGCCTCGGTAAGAGGCCCCGCGGCTACCGCCGGCCGCGCTCGAAGAACGCCTGGGCCAGGCCGTCGAGTACATGTCCCAGGCGGCGGTCGAAGGCGTCCTGCGGATCGGTGTGCCGAACGGCCTCCAGCAGGGCGCGCGCGGAGAGCGGGTACTCACCGCTCTCGGCGGCCTGGTCCAGGAACGAGGGCCCGGGCCCGGTCTCGCTCCCGTCGGCCAGGCGCTGTCGGGCCTCGTGCCGGCGGGCCTCGGCGAAGGCATGGCCCTGGACGAAGGCGAGCAGGGTCCGCCAGGCGTCGAGCATGTCGCCGGTGTCCAGCCCATGGCCGTCCAGAAGGGCCAGGGTGGACTCGGTCATCGCCAGCGTGCCCGGCCCGAAGTCCTCGGCATTGAGAGCGTGTCGGGCCAGCCAGGGATGGCGCAGGGTCACCTGGCGGATCCGGTGGGCCGCTTCGGTGAGATCGGCACGCCAGTCGCCGGTCGGGGGCGGGGCGATGGCCTCGGCGCTGACCCGGTCGACCATGAGGGTGATCAGGTCGTCACGGCTGTCGACATAGCGATAGAGGGACATGGCGCCCGCGCCGATGTGCTCGGCGACCTTCCGCATGGTCACCGCGTCGAGCCCTTGGGCGTCCGCGACCTCGATCGCGGCGACCGCGATGGCCTCGTAGGACAGCGCGGCTCGTGCCGCCTTCGCCGGTTGCGCGACCTTCTCCCAGTTCACCATGGGCAGTGATCGTACGCTAGCGTACGCCGTACTCCTCACGTACGACGTACGCGACCTACCTCGTGCCCTCCTCGGCCCCGCGCCGTCCCGACATCTGGAGCGCCACCATGGACACCACCACCCCCGCCACCGACTGCGATGTGCTGGTCGTGGGCGCCGGTCCGACCGGCCTCACCGCCGCCTGCGAACTCGCCCGACGCGGTGTCAGCGTCCGCGTCGCCGACAGTGCGGCGGCCCCCTTCAACGGCTCGCGCGGCAAGGGGCTGCAACCTCGCACCCTGGAAGTCCTGGACAACCTCGGGGTGGCGGGGCGCCTGATCACCCTCGGCCGCTTCCGCATGCCGGTCCGGTTCCACGACGCCGACGGCACCTTCCGGGACGTGGACCTCAGCGGCGGCGCCGAGCCGACGCCCGACAGCCCGTACGCCCGCACCCTGCTGATCCCGCAGTGGCGGGTGGAGGAGACCTTGCGCGAGCGCCTGGACCAGCTGGGCACCGAGGTGGAGTGGAACAGCCCGGTCGCCGATCTGGTGCGGCACACCGGCCATGTCGAGGTGGTGTTCGCCGACGGTGCGCGCGCCACGGCCCGCTATGCGATCGGCGCCGACGGCGGCTCGGGGACGGTCCGCCGCCTGCTGGACGTCGCGTTCCTCGGCGAGACCGACGAGGACGAGCGGATGCTGCTCGGCGATGTCCGGCTGGACGGCCTGGACCGCGACCACTGGCACATCTGGCAGGACCCCCAGGGCGGTTCGGTCGCGCTGTGTCCGCTGCCGGCCACCGACACCTTCCAGATCCAGGCGCCCATCGCCCCCGGCGACACCGGCGAACCGACCCTCGAGACCTTCCAGCGCATCGTGGACACGCTGATCGGGCCGGACGCGGTGCGGCTGCGCGAGGCCACATGGCTCTCGCGCTGGCGGCTGAACGTCCGTATGGTCGACCGCTACCGCGTGGGCCGGGTCTTCCTCGCCGGGGACGCCGCACACGTCCACTCCCCCGCCGGCGGCCAGGGTATGAACACCGGCATCCAGGACGCCGTCAATATCGGCTGGAAGCTGGCCGCCGTGCTCCACGGCGCCGACGAGTCACTCCTGGACACCTACCAGGCCGAGCGGCTTCCGGTGGCGGCGGCCGTGCTCGGCCTGTCCTCCCGCCTCATGGGACAGGGCGTCGGCGAGCACGGCGAGGACACCGAGCGGATGCTGCAGACGGGTCACACCTACCGTGGTGGGCCCCTCGCCCCCGCCGGGCCCGCGGAGGCGGAGGGGCCGAGCGCCGGGGACCGCGCACCCGACGCTCCCTGCCACCGGGCCGACGGGCGGCGGGTGCGGCTGTTCGACCTCCAGCGCGGCGGCCACTGGACGCTCTACGGATTCGGGGTACGGCCCCGGCCACCGCACCCCGCGGTCCGCGCCGTGGCCATCGACGGCGAGATCGGTGGCGATGTCGGTGGCGAGATCACCGACACCGGCGGCCACGCCCGGCGGGCGTACGCCGCCACCGACGGCGAGTGCGTCCTGGTCCGCCCCGACGGGCACATCGCCATCCGCAGCCACGATCAGGCGGCCATCGACGCCTACCTTCGCCCCGTCCTTCCCCCTTTCCCCTAGGCCGTTTCCCATAGGCCGCGCGGGCAGCGCGGACCGCCCCGGTATCAGCTCATGCGGGCCGATCGTCGCCGAAGGCGTTGAGGTGGGCGGTGAGGTCGTCGACGAAGCGTGCGAGAAGGCGGCCGAACACCTCGCGGTCATCGGGGCTCCAGCCGGCGAGGGCGTCGCTGAACCATCCGAGGACGGTCCGCATATAGCGGTCGGTGGCCGCCGCTCCCTCGGCGGTCGGCTCGATGAGCCGGGCCCGCTGATCGTCCGGATCGGTGACCCGGCGGACCAGCCCCCGCCGCGCCAACTCGTTGACCTGCCGGGTGACATGGGGCCCGACCACCTGCAGCCGCGCGGCGATCTCCCCCACGCGCAGTGGGGTGCCCGCCAGATGCAGGGCGACCAGCACCGACATCCCGGGGCGGTCCACGGATACGCCGGCGGCCTCCATGGCGCGCTCGGTCGCCCGGCCTCGGTTCAGGGCGCCGCTGAGCTGCGTCAGACGGGGCGCCATGAACACCGCACCGTGGCGTACGGTCCTGGTCTCCGGCGCCAGCATCGCCGGTCCCGCGCTGGCCTACTGGCTCCGCCGGTACGGCTTCGCGGTCACCCTCGTCGAGAAGGCGGCCGCACTGCGCGGTGGCGGCTACCCCATCGACATCCGCGGCACCGCGGTCGAGGTCGTCCGGCGGATGGGGGTGCTCCCCCGGCTCCGGGACGCCCACGTCGGCATCCGCCGGATCTCCTTCCTCGACGAGCAAGGCGATCCGATCGCCGCCGTCCGGCCCGAGGCCATCTCCGGCGGCGAGGAAGGCCATGACATCGAAATCCCGCGCGGAGAGCTGGCCGAGATCCTCTACGGCGCGATCCGGGACGACGTCGACATCCTCTTCAACGACTCCATCGCCACCCTCCACGACCACGACGGCGGGGTGGACGTGACCTTCCGCGGCGGCGCCCGGCGCACCTTCGACCTGGTCATCGGCGCCGATGGCATCCACTCGCACACCAGGAGCCTGGCGTTCGGCCCCGAGGAGCGCTACCACCGCTACCTCGACCACTGCTTCGCCGGATTCACCATGCCCAACCACCTGGGGCTCGCACACGAGGGGCTCACCTGGAACGTCCCGGGCCGGACCGCCGTCCTCTACGCGCCCCGCGACGACGACCGGGTCCACGCCTTCCTCAGCTTCCTGCGCCCCGAACCGCCCTTCGACGCCTTCCGCGACCCCACCGCCCAGCGCGACCTCGTGGCCGAGGTGTTCTCCGGGTACGGCTGGGAGGTCCCGCGCATGGTCGCCGCCATGCGCGACAGCGACGACCTCTTCTTCGACGTGGTCAGCCAGATCCATATGCCACGGTGGTCCACGGGCCGGGTCGGGCTGGTCGGCGACGCCGCCTACGCGCCGTCGTTCTTCTCCGGCCAGGGCTCGAGTCTGGCGCTGGTCGGCGCGTACGTCCTCGCCGGCGAACTGGCCGCACACGCCCGCCACGACGACGCCTTCGCGGGGTACGAGCGCACCCTGCGGTCGTTCGCCGAGCGGAACCAGGCCCTCGCCGGCGAGGGAAGCGCCGGCCTCTCCCCTCGCACCACCGAGGACCTGGCCCGGCGCAACAAGGCGCTGCGCGATCCGGCCGCCGTGCTCAACAGCGCAGGCCGGGAAACGCATTCGGCGCTGGCCCTCCCCGGCTACGACGGCTCCGGCGCCCCCGACGCCCCGTGAGGGCGGCGCCGCGTCAGCCGGTGGCGCCGATGGCCGAGGTGGGGCCCGAGCCGGAGCTCACGATGGACGGCACCCGGTCGGCGGGGTCGAGGGAGTAGGAGTAGTACGCCTTCGGGTCGAACGCGGTGCCACCGCTCTCGTTGCGGCCGGAGGTGTTGACGAAGACGTTGCCGCGCTGGACCAGGGTGGCGGTGCTGTCCTTGATGACGGGGTTCTTGAAGCCCTGGAAGTAGCTGTTCTCCAGCACCATCTTGGTGTTCCCCCGGGCGTAGTTGCCGTAGGAGGAGTTGATGTCCGTGCCGGGGTCGTCCTGCAGGTAGTTGTTGTACAGATGCGCATGGGCGATGTTGTCGGCGGACGGGTTGCGCTGCTCGCTCTCGCGGAACCAGTTGTGGTGGATCGTGATGTCGGCCGTGGTGTTCTCCGTCCAGCCGATGCCGAAGCTCTTGTTGTTCTGCTGGAGCCGGTTCCAGGACACCGTGAGACAGGTGGTGTCCTTACGGCTGTCGATCAGCCCGTCGGCCATATGGCGCAGATCGTTGTGATCGATCCACACGTGGTGGGCGCCGTCCATCTGGATGGCGTCCCAGTCGTGCTCCTTGTCGTTCCACGTGCCCTCGTAGGAGTCGCGGATCGTCAGATTCCTGAGGATGACGTTGTGCACGCCCTGGCCCAGGAAGAAGCCACCGCCCACGATCTGGCCCGACGTGCCCGAGCCCACGATCGTCTTGTCCGAGGCGACCTTGATCTCCTTGCCCTTGGGGTCCATGGTGATCGCCGCGGCCACGACGATGACGTACGGCTCGGATGCGGTCGCGTACTTCTCGAGGTCGGCGAGCGTGCGCACGGTGACCGTACGGCCGTCCCGGCCCCCGTACGTACCGTTCTGCCCGAGTGCGTCGACCGACGCGAAACCGTCGGCGACATCGGCCCTCCAGGACGCGGCGGCCGGCCCCCGCCCGCCCTCGGCGAACGCCCCCTGCCCCGGCTGGGCGACCGCACCGGCCAAGGCCAGAGCTCCGACGGCCACCCCCAGCACACGACGCCTGCCGTGTCCCACCCCTCGACGTTCGGCTTCCATGGCCCCTCACTCCCACTGCTCGACGGCTCCTGCCGTGCGACTGTCGTCACCGCGCACCAGGAGGTTGCCGGGGCGGCCCCATCGTCCTGTGGTGGATTCCCACCCCGTCTTGCCCACGCCGCGACCCGCTGACAGACTCCGGCAGCAAGCGCTTACCGACGGACGCACCACACCCATGAGCCGCCCCGGAGGGAACAGTGAGCGAACACGGTCGCAGGCAGGTGTTACGGACCGGCCTCGGCGCGGTCGCCGGATCGACGGTGCTCGGCGCCATCGGCGGCGCCACCCCGGCTTCGGCAACAACACCACGGCCCGACGGGCCACTTGGGGCAGATGACGCGGTGACCCGAGGTGGGTTGGAATCGGCCCGGGCGGACCTGCCGTGGGTGGCCGACCTGGGCGACGGGCGCTATCAGAACCCGGTGCTCAACGCCGACTGGTCCGACCCCGACGCGATCCGGGTGGGCCCGTACTTCTATCTGGTGGCCTCCACCTTCAACCGCGTTCCCGGACTGCCCGTGCTGCGGTCGGTCGACCTGGTCAACTGGACCGTCATCGGACACGCCCTGACCGAGCTGCTGCCCAAGGACCACTTCAGCGAGCCCAGGCACGGCGAAGGGGTGTGGGCCCCGGCCCTGCGCCATCACGACGGCAAGTTCTGGATCTTCTACCCCGACCCCGACTTCGGGATCTTCATGGTGACCGCCACCGACCCGCGAGGACCGTGGAGCACACCGCGTCCGGTCAAGCCGGGCAAGGGGCTGATCGACCCGTGTCCGCTGTGGGACGACGACGGGCAGGCATATCTGGTCCACGCGTGGGCGAAGAGCCGCAGCGGCATCAACAACCGGCTCACCCTGCACCGGATGAGCCCGGACGGGACCGCTCTGCTCGACGAGGGCCGGATCGTGATCAACGGCGACGACCTCCCCGGCTACACCACGCTGGAGGGCCCGAAACTCTACAAGCGGGACGGCTGGTACTGGATCTTCGCTCCGGCCGGAGGCGTCACCAACGGCTGGCAGTCGGCGTTCCGCTCCCGCTCCATCTGGGGCCCGTACGAGGACCGCATCGTCCTCGCGCAGGGCGACACCCCCGTCAACGGGCCGCACCAGGGGGCATGGGTGACCACCGGGAGCGGTGAGGACTGGTTCCTGCACTTCCAGGACCGTGGGGCCTACGGACGGGTGGTGCACCTCCAGCCGATGCGGTGGCGCACCGATGGCTGGCCGGTGATGGGCACCGACGACGGCAGCGGCCGGGGCGCGCCGGTGCTGGTGCACACCAAGCCGCGGGTGAAGGGGCCGACGGAGGTGACCGCGCCCGCCACCAGCGACGAGTTCACCGGAGCGGAGCTGGGGAAGCAGTGGATGTGGCAGGCGAACGCCGATCCGGCGTGGTGGTCGCTGCGCCGCTTCCCGAGCCGGCTCGCGCTGGTCTGCCGGCCGAGCCCGGTCGCCCATGACCTCCGGCTGCTGCCCAACGTGCTGGGCCAGCGGCTGCCCGCCGAGTCGTTCACCGCGACGACCTCGATGAGCCTGTCCACCGCGACGGCGGGGTCCCGGGCCGGGCTGGTGGTCCTGGGTGAGACCTACGCCTGGGTGGGCCTGTGCCACGACGGTGACCGGATCGTCCTCGTATGCCGTACGGCGGCGCAGGACGCCACCGAGGTGGACGCCGTCGCGCCGGTGCCGCCGCGGAGGGGGCGCTCGGCCGTACGGCTGCGGGTGAGTGTGCGGCCGGGCGCGGTGTGCCAGTTCGCGGCCGATGTGGACGGGCGGGGGTTCAGGCCGCTCGGGGCGCCGTTCCCGGCGACGGCGGGCAAGTGGATCGGGGCGACGCTGGGACTCTTCGCCACCGGTCCGGCGACCGGCGGCACGGGTGGCGTGGGGGCCGGGGGCATGGACGATGTGGCGGCCGACGGCACGGGTGGCGTGGCGGACGGACGCACGGGTGGCGTGGCGGAGTTCGACTGGTTCCGGGTGGGTCCGATTTCCTCGTAGATCGCCGATGACGGGCGCTTCGGAACCAGTCCCCGCGGATTGTGGTGCCCTGTCTGCCGGAAGGGGCACCCAGGAGGGCGCCCCGCGGAAGCCGGGAGGAACACCATGCGGGCCTACTTCCCCTGCCCGGCCGGGCAGGGGAAGCGCTCAGAGGCCGTAGCGGCTCTTCAGGTGGCGCCAGAAGTCACGGAGCATCCACTTGTCGAACTCCGTGATCTGCGTGGCGCTTCCCGCCTTCATGAGGAAGCAGCACTGGCCGGTCGGGCTCCAGTCGTAGAAGTCGTCGAGCCCGAAGGTGTGGCCGACTTCATGCAGGTAGATGTGGATGTTCTCCTGGTCCAGCGCACCGGTGAAGTACTCCTGCCCCACGCGCTGGCCCCAGTCCCCGCCGGCCCCGCCCTGGAACCCCTTCGTCAGCCACAGCGACTGGTCATAGTGGCGGGCCGCACCGCCGGGACAGCGCGAGTAGTCGCCGTCCTGGTGGAAGAAGCGGCCGCAGTCGGGGGAACACTGCGGGGCGCCGCCACTGTCGAGGTTCCCGGCGTAGATGTCGACCGAGTTGTCGGTCCACTGGAGCGTCGAGCGGTTCTTCACCGCCCAGCCGACGATGTTGACCGGCACGTTGGTGTACGGCCAGGCGTTGTGGCCCTTGCCGTTCTCCACCATGGCCGCCATCCACTTGGCGAACTGCTTCTTCAGCGCGGCGTGGATCTGGTCGCGCAGCGCGGCGCTGACCGGGGCGTCCGACTCCCAGCGGACGCAGTAGTTGACGCTTCCCCTGTTGGCCATGACCTGGTCCCAGCCGTAGTTGCGGAAGCCGTAGAGGTCCGGATAGGTCGACTCGACGTGGTTCCACACCTCGCCCAGCGGCTGGACGAGGTGCGCGGGCGGGTTCCAGTCGTCGGCGACCCGCGACGGGGCGGCCGTCGCGACACCGGGCGCGGCGACCAGCGCGGCCAAGGCGGCCAGCACGGTGGCCAGGCGCGCGAGGAATGAGCGCACTGTGAACTCCCTTGAGTAGCTGACGGGTTGTCAGCCTCAGGTCGTCGCCACGGCCGCATCGGTTGCCGTCGTGTGTGGCCCTCGGGAAGTGTCGGTACGGACATGGGCGGTGAGCGCGGCGGCCACGAACGACGCGACCAGCGGCCGGCGGTCCCGCTCGTTCCAGGCGAGCACGAGGCGGCTGGGCGGCGCGTCGGCCACCGGGACGCAGACCAGGTCGGCCGGGACCGGTTCGACCAGCGAGCGGGGCAGCACCCCGATCATCCGGCGCACCCTGATCATGTGCAGCAGCTGGACCGCGTCGGCGACGTCAGGCCCGGTGCCGTCGCCCCCGGGGACCCCTTTCCAGGGCGGCAGCGTCTCACCCTCCAGGTCGGACATGTGCACCGCGGCGCGCCCGGCCAGTCGGTGCCCGGATGGGACGATGACCACGCGGTCCTCGGTGTGCAACGTCTCGTGGGCCAGGCCGTCGAGATCGTCGAACGGCGCATAGAGCAGGCCGACGTCGGCCCGGCCGTCGCGCAGGATGTCGGAGCGGTCGGCGGGGCCGCTGAACAGGATGTCCACCCGGCGTGCGTCGGGCGTGTGGGCGTACTCGGCCAGGATCCCGGACAGCAGGCCGGCGTCGCCACCGGGCTTGAGCACGAGCCGCAGCTGTGCCTGGGTGTCTCCAGCGCGCCGGGCGTTCCGGACGGCGGCACCGACCGCGTTGAGCGCATGCCGCCCGTGCTCCCGCAACGCCTCCCCGGCCGGAGTGAGCTCGACGCGCCGGCTGGAGCGGAGGAACAGCGGGACACCGAGCCGGGTCTCGATCCGCCGGATCGCCTTCGACAGCGCCGGCTGGGCGATCGAGAGCCGGACGGCGGCCCGGCCGAAGTGCAGCTCGTCGGCGACCGCCAGGAAGTACTCGAGCTCGCGGGTCTCCAGTTCGATCATGCCTCCAGGTTATCGCCGGATTCCCAACCGGTCTTGGACACCGGTGGAGTGCGCCCCCAAGAATCGAGGCATGATCTACCACACGATGATCGTTTCCTTCGATCAGCCGCTGCCCGACACCGAACTCGACCAATACCTCACGGACATCGAACGCGTCATGCTCGACTCCGGTCTCGTGCGGTCGGTCGTGACCCGGCGCCACCTTCCCATCCCCGGCGAGGAGGCCATTCCGGCGCTGATCGCGACCGCGATCGTGCAAGTGGCCGTGGCCGACACCGAGGCGCTGGCGAAGGCGTTCACCGCGCCCGGCATGCACGAGGTCATCGAACACTGGCAGGCGCGGCACCCGTACAAGGTCGCCTGGGCGAACCACGAGCCGCTGGTATGAGCGACATGACCGGAAAGGTGGGTCTGGTCACCGGCGCCGGCAGTGGGATCGGCCGCGCGGCCGCGCTGGAGTTCGCCCGGGCCGGCGCCGCGGTCGCCGTGCTCGACATCGACGAGAGCACGGCGACCGAGACCACCGAGATGATCAGGAAGGACGGCGGGAAGGCACTGTCCGTTCCCGTCGACATCGCCGACGAACACTCCGTCCGGGCGGCCGTCGAGCGCACGGTCGCGGCCTACGGTGGGCTCGATTTCGCCGTCAACAACGCCGGCCTGGCCTCGCACCACCGGCAGCTCGACCAGATGCCCCTGGACGAGTTCGAGCGCGTGGTCCACGTCAACCTGGCCGGCACCTTCCTGTGCATGAAGTACGAGCTGCCCCTGCTCGAAGGCGGCGGCGCGATCGTCAACATCGCCTCCAACGGAGGCCTGTACGCGATCCCGACCGCTCCCGCCTACGTGGCCGCCAAACACGGCATCGTCGGGCTCACCAAGGTCGCCGCGGTCGACTACGCGCCGCGCGACATCCGGGTCAACGCCGTCTGCCCCGGCCCGACCCGCACTCCCGGGTTCGAAAGGGTGGTGGCCGGCACCGACATGCTCGCCATGCAGGAGGCCATCACACCGCTCGGCCGGCTGGCCACCCCGCAGGAGGCCGCGGCCGCGGCGGTCTGGCTCTGCTCGGACGCGGCGTCCTACGTCACCGGGATCGCGCTGTCGGTCGACGGCGGGCGGCGGGCGTAGGGGGTCGTCGGGGCCGTCGGAGCCGTCGGGGTCGAGGAGCACATGGCCACCGAGGCGTTCCCGCGCGTCGCGCAGGGCCTGGACGCCGTGCCGGACGACACCTGGCGCGCGGCGTGGACATCGTGCCGGGCAACGGTTCTGCACGGCCTGGACGTCCTGCCGGGCAACGGCTCCATGGCGTGCGGCCCGCTCACACCGGCCGGGTGGCCACCACCAGCCGGCAGCGCGGACTGCCCTCCGCCCGGCGGCCGAGGTCCTCCAGCGGACGCAGCTCGACCTCGAACCCGGCCCCGATCAGCTCCTTCCACACATCCCCGAGCCGGAAAGTCCGGTAGTACATCACGAACCGCGGCCGCCACACCGCGTTGCGCACCCGCATCGCGGTGTCGAACGCCAGGAGTGACCAGTACGGGCGGGACCCCGGGCGGGCCGGTGCCACGATCGGGAAGGCGAACCGGCCGCCCGGGCGGAGCACGGAGTGGACCTGGGCGAAGAGCCCGGGCCGCTCCCGCGGCAGGAAGTGGCCGAACGCCCCGAAGCTCACCGCCAGGTCGAAGACCGGCCCGAACGGAAGGGCGCGCGCGTCGGCGCGTACCCAGTCCGTGCGCGGGGCGTCCGGCACCGCCCGCGTACGGTCCCGGGCCACGGCCAGCATGCCCGCGCTGAAGTCGACGCCGGTGATCCGCTCCCGGCACACCTGCCGCAACACGCCCATGCCCGCGCCGGTTCCGCAGCACACGTCGAGGCCGGTGTCGAAGGGCCCGAGCGGGCGCAGGGCGCCGGTCACGGACGTCAGCACCGAGGCCGGGGTCCGGTACGCGGTGTGGTCGAACTTCGGGGCCAGCAGATCGTAGCCGTGCTCGACGGAGGACAGCGCCTGGACGACGAGTTCACGGAAGGTGGGGCCCTGGCCCTGAGGTGCGGACATCGCGCTCAGCATAGAGCCCACCGGGGCAGGGCGGCCGGGCGGAGGCCGTGGCCACGGCGATGGCCCGGTTCCGGCGATGATCCGGCCCGCCCGGCGATTATCCGTTGGAACGTGTCGGGAATGGCCCTGTGGGGCGGCCGGGGGCGGATCTAGCGTGGTGAACCGTCGCCGCGCCGGTTCCCGGTCGCGCCACCGAGCCGTCCGTGGAGGTGGCGCGGACGGTGCGTTTCGCCGTGCCGGGCGGCCAACGTTCCGTCACCCGCAGGAAGTTCTTCCGCAATGATCCAATACATCGCTCCGGTCTTCATCGGCCTCCTCTACGCGCTGCTGATGTCCCTGATCCGCGAACCCCACCGCCGGCGCTTCAACGCGATCATGGTCGGCGGGGCGGGCGCCGCCTACCTCAGCGGCGGCGGCCTGGACGGCTGGGAGTTCGCCTTCACCGTGGTCGCCACCTACGTGGCCTACCGTGGTCTGGAGTCGTGGACCTTCATCGGCGTCGGCTGGCTGCTGCACACCGCGTGGGACATCGTGCATCACATCAAGGGCAACCCCATCGTCCCCTTCGCCCATGGCTCGTCGCTGGGCTGCGCGATCTGCGATCCGGTCATCGCGCTGTGGTGTTTCCGGGGCGGCCCATCGCTGCTCCGGTCCTTCCGCAAGGGACGGCCCGAGGAACCGGCGGCCACTGCCCTGCCCGACTCCCTGTCCGCCGGGCAGGCGGTGGGAAACGGATGAGGGCATCGGCGCCGGGCCGCCCGCCCGGCGCCGTCTGCGCACCTGCTGTTCAGCGCCCGGTGCGCACCGCTTCGGCGGCCGGGCCGGTCCAGGCCCGCCACGTGGAGTGCCAGCCGCCGGGGCCGTCCGTACCGTACGCACCGTTCGTACGGACACCGGGTCCGGCCCAGGCGACATAGCCGTCGGGGCGGACCAGCAGGGCGGGGCCGGAGTCGGTGCGCTCGGCCTGGGCCACCTCGGTGTCGACGCTCGACGCGCCCCGCTGGCGGATCAGCAGAAAGCCGCCGGCCCGCTGCAGTTCCGTCAACCTGCCCTCGGCGAGGGGGACTTCGGTGGCGCGGGTGCCCACGAGCGCGTGCTGACGCCGTCCGCGCGGATAGCGCAGGGTGACACCGGTGAAGCCTCCGGCGATGGTGTCGCGCACCCGGCCGACACCCAGCACGGCCGGGGCCAGACGGTCGCGCAGCCACCGCGCCGGGCGTGGTCCGAGGGTGACGGCGCGCATGATCATCGATGATGTGTCGCGGTTACGTCTCGGGCTGGCCTGCCGCACCGACGACCCCCTCGCCGAGGCCCACGGCGTGACCTATGCCGACCTCGCCGAACGCCGCTTCATCGACTTCCCCGCGGGGTGGGGCGACCGCACCATCGTCGACAGCCTCTTCGGCGCCGCGGGGGTCCAGCGCACCGTGGCACTGGAGGTCGTCGACACCGCCACCGCCCTGACCATGGTCCGGCGGCGTCTCGGGCTCGCCTTCGTGCCCGAGGAAGCCATCGCCTCGCAGCCCGGCCTCACCCAGGTCGATCTCGCCGATCCGCCGCCGCTGCACGGCCTCGGCCTCGCCGCCTCGCGCAACCATCCCCCGTCCGAAGCGGGCCGCGCCCTGCGCCGGACCCTGCTGGCCGCGCGCTGACCGCGGCGTCGAAACCGGAGTTCTCACCAGCACTCTCCTCCGTGATGCGCTGATGCGCATTGACGGAGTGAGTACTCACTCCGTACCGTGTCCCGCATGACAGAGAAGGCAGAGAACCCCGCCACCCCGTCTCGTCGCCGCGCTCCGGCCATGGATCCCGACCAGCGCCGCGCGATGATCGTCGCCGCGGCGCTCCCCCTCGTCGTCGAATACGGCGCCTCCGTGACGACCGCGAAGATCGCCCGGGCCGCGGGCATCGGGGAAGGCACCATCTTCCGGGTCTTCGAGGACAAGGACGCCCTGCTCGCGGCCTGTATGGCGGAGGCCCTGCGGCCCGATGACACCGTGGCCCACCTGGAGTCGATCGCCCTGGACCAGCCGCTGGCGGACCGGCTCGCCGAGGCGGCCGACGTGGTGCGCGGGCACATGGCGCGCATCGGCGCGATCGCCGGAGCGCTCGCGGCGGCCGGGCGGCTGGAACGCATGGCGCCCAAGCCCGGCAAGGACGGGCGGCTCCCGGACCGCGAGGCGAGCCTGGCCCGGCCGCGCGCCGCGCTGGCCGCGCTGTTCGAACCCGACCGGGACCGCCTGCGGCTCGCCCCGGAACGGCTCGCCGACGCCTTCCAGTTGACACTGATGTCGGCCGGGCGCCTGGGCGCCCCCGACCCGCTGACCACCGAGGAAGTCGTGGACCTCTTCCTGCACGGTGCGCTCACGGCGCCAGAGGAGGCCCGGTGAGCGGACCCGACACCTACGAAGCGCTGCCGCCGGTTTCTTCTTCCAGGGCGCCGCGGTGCCGGTCGGGATCTTCCTGCCGCTGTACTTCCAGCACGTCCGCGGCCACTCGGCCACCGCCTCCGGTCTGCTGCTGCTCCCCCTGCTCATCGGCATGGCCCTGGGCAACCGGCTCACCGCCGCCACCGTGCTGCGCAGCGGGCACGTCAAGCCGGTCCTGCTGATCGGGGCGGGGCTGCTCACCGGCGGTACCGCCGCCTTCGCCGCCCTGCGGGCCACGACCCCTCTCGCGCTGACGTCCGTTCTGCTGCTGCTCGTCGGGCTCGGCGCCGGACCGGCCATGGGCGGGCTCACCATCGCCACCCAGAACGCCGTCCCACGTGCCGACATGGGCACCGCCACCGCGGGCTCCGCGCTCACCAAGCAGATCGGTGGCGCGGTCGGCCTGGCCTGCGCCCAGTCCCTGATCGGCCACTCCGGCGCGGCCGCGCCCACCGCCACGGCCATCGGCTCCACCGTCGCCTGGAGCGGCGGCGCCGCCGGACTCCTCGCCCTCGGGGCGCTGCTCCTCATGCGCGACATCCCCATCGCCACGGCCGGGAAGCGCCCCGGCGCACCCACTCCCCCGCCCGCCGTCTCCGGAGCGGCGCGGAAGGCCGATCGGCGCACTTGATCTCGAGCGCTCGACCGACCTGAAGGACCTCAAGCGCTCACTTGACCTCAAGCGCTTGAAGTGTCGGATGCTCGTCATATGACGGCGACAGAGACAGAGACCGAGGTCCGGGGCTCCCCGATGACCATCCAGCAGGTGTCGAGGCTGAGCGGCCTCTCCGAGCCGACACTGCGCTACTACGAGAAGATCGGCCTGATCCCCGCGGTGGACCGCGACCGGGACAGCGGCCACCGGCGCTACCACCCCCGCGTGGTGGAGACCATCAAGTCGCTGGGGTGCCTGCGATCCACCGGCATGAGCGTGCGGGACATGCGTGCCTACCTCAGTCTCCTCGACGAGGGCGCGGGGGGTGCGGCTCCCCTGCGTGACCTCTTCCAGCGCAACGCGGACCGCCTGGAGCGGGAGATCGCGCTCATGGAGGTCCGCCTGCGCTATCTGCGGCTCAAGGCGGACATGTGGGACGCCCGGGAGCGCGCCGACGCCGTTGCGGAGCACCGGGCGATCGACGAGCTCACGGACGTCATCGACGCGCTGTGAGGAACACCGGCGCGAGAAACACACTTGGGAAGGAATCCGAAGGACCCATGGAAGGCAAGACGACCCCCGTGTCCGCTGACGCCGTTGCCAACTCCCGTACCGACGCCGGTGATGGCGAACTCGTCCTGGTGACCGGAGGCAGTGGCTACGTCGGCACCCATGTGATCAGCGGCCTGCTGCGGAACGGCCATCGGGTCCGCACCACGGTCCGTTCACACGGCCCGGCCACCAGCGCCGCCACCAGCGCCGCCGCGAGCGTCCGGTCGGCCGTCGCGGCCTCCGGTGTCGATCCCGGCGGGCGGCTCGACATCGTCGGCGCCGACCTGACCGCGGATGACGGCTGGGACGACGCGATGGCGGGATGTACCCATGTCCACCACATCGCGTCACCCTTCCCCTCCGTCCAGCCGGACAACGCCGACGAGTTGATCGTCCCCGCGCGCGACGGCACCCTTCGTGTGCTGAGGGCCGCACGGGACCACGGTGTGCGGCGGGTCGTGATGACGTCCTCGTTCGCCGCGGTGGGATACAGCCCCAAGGACGGTGACGAGTACGACGAGAGCGACTGGACCGACCCCGAGGACGACAACCCGCCCTACATCCGCTCGAAGGCCATCGCTGAGCTGGCCGCCTGGGACTTCGTGGCGAAGGAGGGGGACGGCCTCGAACTGACGGTGATCAACCCGACCGGGATCTTCGGTCCGGCGCTCGGGCCCCGGCTGTCCGCTTCGACGGAGCACGTCCGGGCGATGCTGGAGGGGGCGATGTCGGCCGTCCCCCGCGCGCACTTCGGCATGGTGGACGTACGCGACGTCGCCGACCTCCACCTCCGGGCCATGACACATCCCGCCGCTGCCGGACAGCGCTTCCTCGCCGGCGGCGACCGGGCCGTCAGCTTCCTGTGGATCGCCCGGGTGCTGGCGGAGCACCTCGGCGAGCGCGCCGCCCGGGTGCCCACGCGGGAGTTCGACGACGAACGAGCGCGGGAAGCGGCCGGCGGGGCGGAGCGGGTGCCGGTCCTGCGCACCGAGAAGGCGCGTTCCGTGTTCGGCTGGGCCCCTCGCGACCCGGTGACGACCATCCTGGACACCGCGGAGAGCCTGTTCCGCCTGGGCCTGGTGAAGGGCTGACCCGCCTCTGGCCCGTACCGCCCGCGCCGTCCGCCGGTGTTCCCGTCCCGCCGTCCATCGGTGTTCCCCCGCCATGGGCTTCTTGGCGGGGGCGGTAAGATCGACGTCATGGAGTGATGACCCCGCACACCGATCCGTATGAACGCCGCCGTTCGAGCCCGTGCTCCGGCGTGGCGTGTGTTCGGTGTGCCCGCGGCACCCGTCATCCACTTCACAACGATCGGATCCGTATGACCGACGACAAGTTCCTCGACGATGTCGCCGAGCGACTCGCCGCCCTGCCCGCCGTGCGCGCCGTGACCCTCGGGGGCTCGCGTGCGCAGGGCACCCACACCCCGGAGAGCGACTGGGACCTGGCCCTGTACTACCGGGGCGGCTTCGACCCGGCCGCCCTGCGGGCCGTCGGCTGGGAGGGTGCGGTCTCCGAGCTCGGCGAGTGGGGCGGTGGTGTCTTCAACGGGGGCGCCTGGCTGACGATCGACGGACGGCGCGTGGACATCCACTACCGCGACCTCGAGGTGGTGGAACACGAACTCGCCGAGTCGCGGCGCGGCCGCTTCCACTGGGAGCCGCTGATGTTCCACCTCGCGGGCATCCCCAGCTATCTGGTGGTGGCCGAACTCGCCCTGAACCAGGTGCTGCGGGGCACCCTCCCCCGCCCCGAGTACCCGGAGGCGCTGCGTGAGGCGGCGCCCCCGGTGTGGCGCGGGCGCGCGGCCTTGACGCTGCGGTACGCCTCGGCCGCGTACGTGGCACGTGGCCAGGCCACCGAGGTCGCGGGGGCGGTGGCGACCGCCGCCCTCCAGACGGCACACGCGGTGCTGGCGGCGCGCGGTGAGTGGGTCACCAACGAGAAGCGGCTCCTCCAGCGGGCGGACCTGCGTGCCATCGATGCGATCGTGGCGGGGTTGCGGCCGGAGCCCACCGCCCTGGCCGAGGCGATCGCCGCCGCGGAGGCGCTGTTCGAGGCCGCGGGCTGAGCGGTGGCCTGGGGGCGGAGCGAGTCTCCGCCCCCAGGCCATCCGGGGCGCCGGGCCGGCCGCCGGTCTGTCATCCGCGCCGGGTGAGGATGCTCAGCGCGTTGGCCGCGACGATGGCGCCCACGCTGATCCACTCCATCCACCCCAGGCCCTGCCCCAGACCGACCCAGCCGACCAGTGCGGCGAGGACGGGGTTGACGCTCATGAAGAGCCCGAACGCCTGCGCGGGCACGCGGCGCAGCGTGAACAGGTCCGCGAGGTACGGCACGGCCGAGGAGAGGACGCCCGCGACGATGGCGTACGCCGCGGCGCTCACGGTCGGCGGCTGGTGGACGGCGACGGCGATCCCGACCGGCAGGAACATCAGCGCGGAGATCCCCGCGGCCGCCGCCGACCCCTGGGCGCCGGGGACTCGCCGCCCCACGGTGCGGTTGAGCAGGATGTACGACGCCCAGCACACGGCGGCCAGCAACCCCAGCCCCATGCCCAGGTAGTCGGCCGAGGGCCGTGGACGCATGAGGGTCACCACGGCGGCGGCCGCGACCAGCGCACAGCAGGCGTCCACGCGGCGCCGTGAGCCGGCGAGCGCGATGCACAGCGGGCCCAGGAACTCCAGGGTCACCGCCAGCCCGAGGCCGATGCGGTCGATGGCGCTGTACAGGGACAGGTTCATGGTGCCGAACACCACGGCGAGCCCCACCACCGGCCGCCACTGCCACCAGGTGAAGCTCCGCAGCCGGGGCCTGCCGACGGCCAGCAGGACGATCGCGGCCACGTACTGGCGGACGGCGACGACCCCGACCGGGCCGATGACGGGGAAGGCATGGGACCCGATCGCGGCGCCGGTCTGGTTGGACAGCCCGCTGCCGATCATCGTGGCCACACCGGCGAACCGCCGCCGGGTCGGCTGTTGCTCAAGGCCCGAGGCGGAGTCGGCAGGGGTCGGCGCGGTCCGGTGTGCGGTTTCCGCCGCTCGTATGGACGGGGTGCGTGACGCGGGGGCGAGTCGCATGCGTCGATCGTCCGCTCGGCCCGCGCATACGCAAAATGCGTTCGACGCGCCATCTATACGATGGGCGTATGGATGTGGAGCTACGGCAACTGCGCTGCCTCGTGGCCATCGTCGACGAGGGCACCTTCACCGACGCCGCCATCGCGCTCGGCGTCTCCCAGGCGGCCGTGTCCCGGACCCTGGCCGCGCTCGAACGCGCCCTGGGCACACGGCTGTTGCGGCGTACCTCACGTGAGGTGACCCCGACGGGCACCGGGCTGCGCGTGGTGGCACACGCCCGGCGGGTGCTGGCCGAGGTGGACGGCCTGATCCGGGAGGCGGTATCGGGCCACGCCCATCTGCGGGTCGGCTACGCCTGGTCCGCGCTGGGCCGCCACACCCCCGCCTTCCAGCGCCGCTGGGCACAGGCGTATCCCGAGACGGAGTTGCACCTCGTCCGCGTCAATTCCGCCTCCGCCGGGCTGACGGAGGGCGCCTGCGACCTGGCCGTGGTGCGCAGACCGCTCGACGAGCGCCGCTTCGACTCCGCCATCGTCGGGCTGGAGCGGCGGCTGTGTGCCGTGGCCGCCGACGACCCGCTCGCCAGGCGCCGCTCGGTCCGGCTGGCCGACCTCAGCGGGCGCACCCTGCTGGTCGACCGGAGGACCGGCACCACCACCGCGGAGCTGTGGCCGCCCGACTCCCGGCCGGCCACGGAGGAGACCCATGACGTGGAGGACTGGCTCACCGTGATCTCC
Source organism: Streptomyces sp. 5-10 (assembly GCF_014712245.1). Classification (NCBI taxonomy): domain Bacteria; kingdom Bacillati; phylum Actinomycetota; class Actinomycetes; order Kitasatosporales; family Streptomycetaceae; genus Streptomyces; species Streptomyces sp. 5-10. The sequence continues at coordinate 108,444 of NZ_JACVYG010000005.1, read as the reverse complement.
GCGGGCCGCTGCGTCGGCATGACGGCGGAGTCCACCGCCAACCAGTACCCGAGGCCCGGAATCGCCTACCGGCCGGTCCGCGACGCCGAGCCGATCGCGGTGCGCCTCGCCTGGTGGCGGGACGACCCGCACCCCGCCACCCAGACCGCGGTCGAACTGCTCACCGCCCTCTACCGCAACGACTGACCCTGCCCCCGGCCCCCGCCCCCTCGGCCCTCCGGCCCCCGGATGGACTGTTCCGGATAATCCAGTACGGATCGAATTGTTACCCTGGGCCATATGACCGCCATGGCGCCCACCAAGACCGAAACCGACCTGTCGTTCCTCCTCGATCACACCAGCCACGTCCTGCGCACCCAGATGTCGGCCGCGCTCGCCGAGATCGGGCTGACGCCGCGGATGCACTGCGTACTGGTCCACGCCCTGGAGGAGGAGCGCACCCAGGCGCAGCTCGCCGAGATCGGCGACATGGACAAGACCACGATGGTGGTGACGGTGGACGCCCTGGAAGAGGCGGGTCTCGCGGAGCGGCGCGCCTCGACCCACGATCGCCGGGCCCGGATCATCGCGGTCACCGAGGAGGGCGCGCGGGTCGCCGAGCGGAGCCAGGAGATCGTGGACCGCGTCCACCGGGAGGCGCTGACGGCGCTCCCCGAGACCCAACGCGCCGCGCTGATAAGGGCGTTGACCCGGCTGTCCGAGGGGCATTTGGCCACGCCCGCCGAGAGCCCCCGCCCGGCCCGGAGGGCGCGGCAGCGCGAGAAGTAGAGCGGAGACGCCCGCGCGGCCCGTCACGCGGCCGTCGAGACCGGCAAGTAGAACCGAAACAAATAGTCTGCAACAAAACTATCTGCTACGGTCACTCCTGTCGCGCCTACTGACAGGAGTGTCCGCATGTCCGCCACCTCTCCCGACCCGACATCCCCCCGCGTCCCTCCTTCACGTCAACTGGCCCTCGGGGTCATCGCCACCGGCATGCTGATGGTGATCCTCGACGGCAGCATCGTTACGGTGGCCATGCCCGCCATCCAGAGCGATCTGCGGTTCTCCCCCGCCGGGCTCAGCTGGGTCGTCAACGCCTATCTGATCGCGTTCGGCGGTCTGCTGCTGCTCGGGGGCCGCATCGGCGATCACATCGGCCGCAAGCGCGTGTTCCTGACCGGTACCGCGGTGTTCACGGCGGCCTCGCTGCTCGCGGCCGTGGCCACCACCCCCGCGACACTGATCGCCGCCCGGTTCTTCCAGGGGGTCGGCAGTGCGATGGCCTCCGCGGTCAGCCTGGGCATCCTCGTCACGCTCTTCACCGAACCCGCCGAACGGTCAAAGGCGATCGCCGTGTTCAGCTTCACCGGCGCCGCCGGAGCGTCGATCGGCCAGGTGCTCGGCGGCCTCCTCACCGACACGCTCAGCTGGCACTGGATCTTCCTGATCAATCTGCCGATCGGACTGCTGACGCTCGCGGTCGCCCTGCCCGTCCTGCCCGCCGACCGCGGGCCGGGCCTCGCGGCCGGCGCCGATGTCCTCGGCGCCCTGCTCGTCACGGCCGGGCTGATGCTGGGCATCTACACCGTGGTCAAGGTGGCGGACTACGGCTGGACGGCGGCGCACACACTCGGCCTCGGCGCCGTCTCGATCCTCCTGATCGCCCTGTTCCTGGTCCGCCAGGCCACCGCCCGCACCCCGCTGATGCCCCTGCGGATCCTGCGGTCGCGCGGCGTGGCGGGGGCCAATCTGGTCCAGTTCCTGATGGTGGCCGCGCTCTTCTCGTTCCAGATCCTGGTCGCCCTCTATCTGCGCAACGTACTGGGATACGACGCCACCAGGACCGGCCTGGCCATGCTCCCGGCCGCCCTCGCCATCGGCGCGGTGTCCCTCGGCGTCTCGGCGCGGCTCAGCGCCCGCTTCGGTGACCGCGCGGTGCTGCTCACCGGGCTGGCGCTCCTGACCGGGGTCCTCGGACTGCTCATCCGCGTCCCCGTGCACGCCCGGTACCTCCCCGACCTCCTCCCGGTGATGCTGCTCGCCGCCGGTTTCGGGCTGGCCCTCCCGGCGCTGACCAGCCTCGGAATGTCCGGTGCGAAGGAGGGCGAGGCCGGGCTCGTCTCCGGGCTGTTCAACACCACGCAGCAAATCGGCATGGCACTGGGCGTCGCGGTGCTGTCCACCCTGGCCGCCTCCCGCACGGACACCCTGCTCGCCCGGGGCAGGGGCCGGGCCGAGGCGCTGACCAGCGGCTACCACCTGGCCTTCGCCGTCGGAGCGGGGCTCATCGTGGCGGCCTTCGCGGTGGCGTTCACCGTCGTGCGGCCGCCCGCGCGGAAATTCCCCGCCGCGCCACGGAACGCCGACCCGCGGAACGCCATCACTCCGGAAGGGGACGACATGATCATGACCAATATCGCTGGTGTTGCCCCTAGATAGGGCGTTTGACGTTGGACTATCCCTCAGATGCCACCACAGACTGACATGGCTGTGTTCCATTCCGGGGGAAGATGTTGGATCGCTCCTCGGGCACAGCTCAATGCACCTCAACCCGAAAGGAGTCGCTATGACGACGCGTGTCGAAGGCCAGGCCGCCATGGATTCCGCGAACGCGGACTTCGATCTGGACATCCGTTCCAGCCTGCGTGACCTGGAGGACAGTAAGGGGGCGACCGCGGCGAAGAGTGTCTCGATCCCCAATGGCCCCTGGACCAGCTCATGCCTCTGCTCGGTGATCTCGGGCTGCTGATGTCCGGCATCAGCTCCTGATTCCACCAAGGGCGCAGGGCCGGCCCGAAGCCTCCGAGCCTCGTACCGGCTCTGCGCCACCTCCTCCAGAGGGGAAGAATGGCCGTGTCTGCGTCCGGCGACAACGTATCGTTCCGCGCCTTGGAAGTCGGCATGCTCCGCATGCCGTTGCTGCCGCACACCATGGTCGAGAAGACCGTCGCGGCGGACGTGGAATTCGATCCGCGGGACAGAGCGCAGGTCGAGCGCTACATCACCGCGCTCACCGCCGACGAGCGGGTCCGCGAGGCGCTGGCGATCTCCAGCCCCTCGCTCGACCACGCGTTGCACACCCTGTTCAGCGGGGCGCCGATGAAGCCCGCTGCCTTGCGCAAACTGGTGTTGGGGACGACGCGCTACGTCCTGCGTGCGGCCGGCCGTCCCACTCCGTTCGGCCTGATGGCCGGGGTCGCACCGGTCGCCTTCGCGGATGACTGCCGGGCGCGGGTGGGGGACGCCCATCGTGGCGCGGTACGGCCGGACGGCGGCTGGCTGCTCGGGCTGATCCGGCCGTGGGAGAGCGAACCGGCGCTGCTGCGCAAGCTGCGCGTGGTCACCAACGGCCTGGCGTTCCGGCGCGGACAGCGCTGGGTGCTGCCGTTCGCCCCCGCCCCGGACGAGGGCGATACGCCGACGTCCCGCACCGAGGAGGTCTCCGTACGCGGCACTCCCGCGGTCGGGCTGGCGCTGGAGTGCGCGCAACGGCCCATCGCTGCCGGTGAGATCGCCGAGCGGTTGACGACGGCGTACCCGGCGGTCGGGAGGGAGGTCGTGGAGGGGCTGCTCATCGGGCTCGTACAGCAGGGTTTCCTGCTCACCGAGCTGCGTCCGCCACTGACCCGCACCGACCCACTGGCCTACCTCCGGGACGTGCTGACGTCCGCCGGGGAGAGCGAGAAGGCCGATACCGTCGCCAGGGTGGCGAAGCTGGCGGAGGGCTGCCAGGCCGAACCGCTCGGCGCGGGCGTGTCCCGCTGGCGGACCGCGGTCGGGGAGTTGCGGTCGCTGTACCGGCACGACCGGCCGCTCCAGGTCGATTTGCGGATGGACGCCGACGTCGTACTGCCGCGGGAGGTGCTGCGGGAGGCGGAACGCGCCGCGACGGCGCTGTGGCGGGCGTCCGCCAAGAACGAGTCCGTACGGCACCTGACCGAGTACCACGGGGCGTTCGTGGAGCGGTACGGCACCGGGCAGGCGGTGCCGCTCATGGAGGTGCTGGACCCGCACACCGGCCTGGGCACACCGGCCGGTTACGAACACCCCACCAGCGAACGGCAGTTGCCGATCGACGGCGCCGACCGGAACCCGGACCGCGACGAGGTGCTGACGGAGTGGGCGCTGTCCGCGATCGCCACGGGACAGCGGGAGATCGTCCTGGACGACGCCGCGCTGGAGCGGCTGTCCGGCACGGTGCGGCGGATACCGCCGGTCGCGGCGGAGCTGTGTGCCCACCTGACCGCACCGTCCACCGCGGATCTCGCACGCGGGAAGTTCTCTCTCGTCCTGTCGCAGACGACCGGATCGGTCACTCCCGGCGGGATGTTCGGCCGGTTCGCCTATCTGCTCGACGACCCCGAACCGGTGGCCCAACTGGCCCGGGAGGCCGCCGCGTCGGCGTGCCGTCCCCAGGCCGAGCCGGTGCTCCTGGACTTCCAGCCGATGTCGGGCGGGGCCGCGAACGTGGCCCGGGTGCCCGCGTTCTGGGACCGGCGGCTGTCGGTCGGCTGTTTCCCCGACGCGCCGTCCGGCGTGACCGTGCAAGGCGTCGCCGATGTGGCCCTGGCCGCCGACGAGGAGCGGCTGTACGTGGTGGACACGACCACCGGACGGGAGATCGTGCCGCAGTCCGCCACCGTGCTGAACTTCGCCCTGGCACCGGCGGCCGCACGGCTGCTGCGCGAGATCCCGGCGATGGGCCGGCCGGTGTGGTCGGTGTGGTCGTGGGGTGCGCTGGACAACGCCCCCTGTCTGCCCAGGGTCCGCTACGGCCGTACGGTCCTGGCCGCGGCGCGATGGCGGCTGTCCGACCCCGCGCTGACCGATGCGAGCGCCACCGACGAGGCGTGGGGCCGGGCGCTGGACGCGTGGCGTGCCCGCTGGAACGTTCCCCGGCGGGTGAGCGTGGGGTTCGGCGACCGCCGGGTGGTGCTCGACCTGTCCGCACCGCTGCACCGGGCGCTGCTCCGGCGCGATCTGACGCGGGGTGGCGAACTGGCGGTGCACGAGACGCCCGAGGCCGGCGGGCACGGCGAGCACGGCGAGCACTGGCTGTGCGACAGCCGTGGCGACGCATACCGCAGCGAAGTACTCATCCCCGTCCTGCCCGGCCACGCGGCCGACGCCACGGCGCGCACCGGCGAGCAGACGGCCGACGCCACGGCGCGCACCGCCGGGGAGAGGGTGTCCCGCCCGGCGAGTGGCACCCCGGGCGCCGTGACACCGCGGCCCGTCGACATGGACGACCGCCGTCACCGCTCCTGGTTCTACGGCAAGCTCTACACCGCCACCGCCCAGCAGGAGGAGGTGCTGGTCGACCATCTGCCGCGGCTGCTCGCGGCCCTGCCGGACGACGGCGGCCGGTGGTTCTTCATCCGCTACGCCGACCCCGAGCCGCATCTGCGGCTGCGGTTCCACGGCGACCGGGACGTGGTGTGGTCGCGGATCGCCCCGACCGTCCTGGACTGGGTCGACGATCTGCACGGGCAGCGGCTGGCCGGGCGGATGGTCGTGGACACCTACGAGCCCGAGACCGTCCGCTACGGAGGTCCGGAGGCCCTTGACGCGGCGGAGCGGTTCTTCCACCGGGACAGCGTGACCGTCATCGAGCAGTTGACCCGCCTGGCCTCCGGGGCCGACACCACTCCGGTCGGCGTCCTCGTCGCCGCCCACTACGTGGATCTGGTGCGCCAGGTCCATGGCGAGGACTGGCCCGACTGGTTCCTCGCCATGCCACGTGACGACGAGCACCACCCCTTCTTCCGTACGCACCGGTCGACGGCGCTCGGCCTCCTCGACGAGGGAGCACTGGGCCTGAGCGCCCGCGCCGCACGGGCACAAGCGCTTCGCGCCTATCCGGCGGCGTCCCAACGCGGCGTCATGGCGAGCGTTCTGCACATGCACCACAACCGGCTGGCAGGTGTCCGGCGTGACGCGGAGCTGCGCTCGCTCGCGGTGGCCCGCGGCATGGCGGCCACCGAGCGGGCCCTCAGGAGGAACCACCGATGAACACAGCCGGCGTCCCGCGCGAGGAAACACTCGCGAGCAATACGACGGCCGGTTCGAGCCGGGAGGACGTAGTCGCGGAGATCGCGCGGCGGGCCCAGGCGTGGAGCCCACCGGCCGATCTGCCGATCGGGCTGTCGGGCGGTTCGGCGGGTGCCGCCCTGCTGTTCGTCGAGCTCAGCAAGGACGACCCCGCGCTCAGGCCGATCGCCCACGCCCGGCTGGCCGCCGCGGCGAAGACGATCGGTCCCGCCCCGGGATCCGGCGGCCACGGCCTCTATGACGGCCTGGCGGGGCTGGCGTTCGCCATCAAGGCGGCCGTGCGCGCACCCGGCGACTACGCCACCGTGCTGGGCCAGCTGGACACCGTCGTGCGCGACCGGCTCCGGCGCGTCCTCGACCTGGAGCAGACCCGGCTGGCGGACGGCACGGAGCCGGCGCCACGCGAGCGGTTCGACGTGATCGGCGGCGCCAGCGGACTGGCCCGCTACTTCCTGACCGAGCCGGCGGATCCGGAGCCGGTCCGTGAGGTCCTGCGCTATCTCACCGCCCTGACCGAGCCGATCCGCCGCCATGGGCACACCCTGCCCGGCTGGACGGCGACACCCTGGCCGGGCCGGGAGACGGACGGCGACCAGATCGACCTGGGCCTGGGCCACGGCATCGCGGGCCCGCTGGCCCTGCTGTCCCTGTGCTGGACCCGGGGCATCAAGGTGCCGGACCAGGACACCGCCATCCGGCGCATCGCCGACTGGCTGATGAGTTGGCGGCAGACCGACGACAGCGGCCCCTACTGGCCCGCGCTGTTCCCGGCCCAGGAGGAACTCGCCGAACACCGTGCGCCGCGGCCCCCGCACCGCCCCAGCTGGTGTTACGGCGCACCGGGCGTGGCACGGGCGATGCAGCTCGCCGGCTCGGCGCTGGGCGAGGAGGAGTGGGTGCGCTCGGCGGCGGACGCCATGCACGCGGTCCACCGCCGCCCCGGCGGTCTCACCGACCTGACGGACCCGGGCCTGTGCCACGGCCTGGCCGGTCTCGCCCACATCACCCGCGTCATCGCGGCCGACCTCCGGGACCCGGCCCTGACGAGCCACGCGGACGCCCTCACCGAGCGCCTGTGCGCGGACTTCGCCCCGGACACGGCCTTCGGCTACCCCACCCGCACGCATCCGGCGCCCCTTGACGCCCCCACGTTCCTGGAAGGCGCCGCGGGAGTGGCCCTCACCCTCCACCGCCCCGGCACACCACCACATTGGGACGCGGCCCTCATGCTGTCCTGACACTCTCCGGCCCGCCTCTCGCGGGCCCCGAAGACCTCCACATCGTGATGTTCGACGGAGTCGAATCGTGGTGCCCGGCGGTTACGCCCGCCGCAACGGCCCCGGCATCTGGGCGGAGACACAGTCCGGCTCCCCCGCGGGCAAGCGGGCTCCCGGCCGGGGCGAGGATGAACGTCGCGCCCGGGCCGTACGTACCGGGGAATGTGAACGCACCTGGTGAGCGCGCCGGGTGACCGGTGAGGAGGTTCGGGTGTCGGCCCCTTGGACGAGGAGAGATACCGTGAAAGCACATCGCCTGCCGTCCCGCTCGCGGCCGCGGCGGATCGGCGCCCTGGCCGTCGCCGGCTCGGCACTCGTCCTCGCCACGGCGGCCCCCGCCCTGGCCCACACCGAGGTGACCGCCTCCGACTCCCGTGCCCTGGCGAAGGACGTCACGCTGACGTTCGAGTCGGAGGCGGAGGACGAGGGGGCCGGTTTCACCGCGATCCGGACCGTGTTACCCAAGGGCATCGACCCCGGCGATGTGGAGCTGAAGCAGGCCCCGAAGGGCTGGAAGCTGAAGCCCACCCATGACGGCTACACCGTCGGCGGACCGGCGCTCGCACCCGGCGAGAACGCCGAACACAGCGTCGTCGTACGGCAGTTGCCCGATGCCGCATCGCTGGCCTTCAAGACCGTGGACACCTACGAGGGCGGCAAGGTGTCCCGATGGATCGAGGTGGCCCGCGACGGAGACCCGGAGCCGGAGAATCCCGCGCCGGTGCTGAAGCTCAAGGCCGCGGCCGCCGACGCCACCCCGGACGGCAAGGAGCCCGCGAAGGCCGCGACGTCCGACGGCGGATCCGCGTGGCCCGCCGTGGGCATCATCATCGGCGTCTGTCTGTTCGCCCTGGCCGGAGGGTTTGTGCTGGTCCAGCAGCGGCGCGGCTCGGGTGGTTCGGCTGGTTCGGGCGGCTCGGGCGGCTCGGGCACCGAATGATCCGGGGGCGGCGCGCCTGCCGGTGCGCGATGAACGCCGAGGACTCCTTCGCCCGCTCCTCCCAGGCGAACACACACACGGTCAGGGTGCCGTCGAAGCCGCCCGGAGGCGGGTCACTCCAGAAGGGCACATCGCCCCGGCCGTGGCGGACGCACGAGCCGGTGACGCGCCGCGCCAATTGCCCCGGGGCGCGGGTTTGCTGTCGGGTCGAGTGGTAACGCGGTGAACATGACCGAGAAGAAGAACGCACACACCACCGCCCGGAGTGCCAACGCGAGCGCGAAGGCCACCGCCACCAAGGCCAAGGAGACCGCGGACAAGGCCAAGGACACCGCGGGCACGGCGGAGACCACGGCGAAGACCGCCGCTTCCGGTGCGGCGACGACCGCGGCGCACACCGCTCATGTCGCCGCCGACAAGGCTCAAGTGGCCGCCGGGAAGGCCGTGGCCACCGGTCGTACCGTGGCCGCCGAGGCGCCCAAGAAGGCGGCAGCGGCGGCGGGTTCGGCCTGGATGGCGATCAAGGCACGGAAGGTCCTGGCAGCCGTCGCCGGTGCCGGTGCCGCCGCGGCGGGCGCCACCACCGCGGTCGTCCTGCGCAGGCGCGCGGCTCGTCGCCGCCGCCCGCTGGCACGGCTGACCGGCGGCCGACTCGGCGCTTGAGATTCACGCTCGCACAGACAGCGCTCGCACGGACAGCGGTTGCACAGCACAGCCCCGGACCCAATCAAGGCGCTCGAACGCTCCCGTACGACGCTGGCGGCCGATCTGCACGGCATCGAGGGCGCGGAGGAGGGCGAGGTGGCCCGTGCGGTCGGTTCGGTGCACATCGCCCTGAACGCCGGACTGACCCAGCAGTGGCTGGTCGATCCCGAGCATGCCCCCTCGGCCGAGCCCGCCGACGTCGGCAGCATCGGCGACGAGGGCATCCAGTCACACGTTCTCCACCCCTCTTACGCAAGCGACTTGCAATCCTTGCGCTACGCTTGCGCGCATGACGCGACGACTTGCTGAAGTGGCGAAGAAGGTCGGTGTCAGCGAGGCCACGGTCAGCCGGGTCCTCAACGGCAAGCCCGGGGTCTCCGAAGCCACCCGGCAGGCGGTGCTGTCCGCGCTGGACGTCCTCGGCTACGAGCGGCCCACGCAGCTGCGGGGCGACCGGGCCCGGCTGGTGGGGCTGGTGCTGCCCGAGCTGCAGAACCCCATCTTCCCGGCGTTCGCCGAGGTCATCGGCGGCGCGCTGGCCCAGCGTGGACTGACTCCGGTGCTGTGCACCCAGACCAAGGGCGGGGTCTCCGAGGCCGATTACGTGGCCCTGCTGCTGCAACAGCAGGTCTCGGGGGTGGTGTTCGCGGGCGGGCTATACGCGCAGGCCGACGCGCCGCACGACCACTACCGGCAGCTCGCCGAGCGCAACATCCCGGTGGTGCTGGTCAACGCGGCCATCGAGCACCTCGGATTCCCGGGCGTCTCCTGCGACGACGCCGTGGCCGTGGAGCAGGCGTGGCGGCATCTGGCCTCCCTCGGCCACGAGCGGATCGGGCTGGTGCTCGGGCCCGGTGACCACATGCCGTCGGCACGCAAGCTGGCCGCCGCGCGGGCGATCGCCGGCCACCTTCCGGAGGAGTTCGTGGCCCGGGCGATCTTCTCGATCGAGGGCGGCCACGCCGCGGCGTCCCGGCTGATCGACCGGGGCGTCACGGGGATCATCTGCGCCAGCGACCCGCTGGCCCTGGGCGCGATACGAGCCGCGCGCCGCAAGGGGTTGGGCGTGCCGTCGCAGGTGTCCGTGGTCGGCTACGACGACTCCGCGTTCATGAACTGCACCGAGCCGCCGCTGACCACCGTCCGCCAGCCCATCGAGGCCATGGGCAGGGCGGCGGTGGAGGTGCTGAACGCGCGGATCGGCGGGGCGGCCGTACCGGCCGAGGAGCTGCTGTTCGAGCCGGAGCTGGTGGTGCGCGGCTCCACCGCCCAGGCGCCACGGGCGTGAGACAGCGGACCGTCGAGGGACGGCCGAAGAGGCGGCCGGGAAGGCGGTCGGGGAAGGCGGTCAGGAGACGGCCGAGAGGCGGTCGACAGGCTCAATCCACATGATTCGCAGCGCGGTTGAATAATTACAGAATCTACGCGACATCTTGCGGGCCGATGTCGTCGGTGCTTGAGTGTGCGGCGCACTCACGGTTGTGTGGCGCCCCGCTCGCGGCCGTGGGGCTTCCCTGCTCCTGTACAGAGGGGTCCACCCATGAGAAGCACCGGGTTCCGTCGTACTCTCATCGCGCTCGGCACGTTCTCCCTCGCCCTCACCGCCTGCGGCGGGGCGGACGGCGGATCGGCGGGCGGAAAGACGCGTATCACGGTCAACTGCATGCCGCCCAAGAGCGCCAAGGTCGACCGCAGGTTCTTCGAGGAGGACATCGCCTCCTTCGAGAAGCGGAACCCGGACATCGACGTCGTCGCGCATGACGCGTTCCCCTGCCAGGACCCGAAGACGTTCGACGCCAAGCTGGCCGGGGGCCAGATGGAGAACGTCTTCTACACGTACTTCACCGACGCCCGACATGTCGTCGACATCAACCAGGCGGCCGATCTCACCCCGTACATCAAGGAGTTGAAGAGCTACTCCACCCTCAGCAAGCAGCTGCGCGACATCTACACGCTCGACGGCAAGATCTATGGCATCCCGCGCACCGGCTACTCGATGGGCCTGATCTACAACCGCAAGCTCTTCGAACGGGCCGGACTCGATCCCGACAAGCCGCCGATGACCTGGGAGGAGGTCCGCGCCGACGCCAAGAGGATCGCCAAGCTGGGCGGTGGCACGGTCGGCTACGCGGACTACAGCGCCCAGAACCAGGGCGGCTGGCACTTCACGGCCGAGCTGTACTCACACGGCGGCGATGTCGTCAGCGCGGACGGCGAGAAAGCCACCATCGACACCCCCGAGGCGCGGGCCGTCCTGCGGAACCTGCACGACATGCGCTGGGTGGACGGCTCGATGGGCAGCAAGCAGCTCCTGGTCATCAACGACGCCCAGCAGCTGATGGGCTCCGGCAAGCTGGGCATGTACCTGGCCGCGCCCGACAACCTCCCGATCCTGGTGAAGGAGAAGGGCGGCAACTACAAGGACCTCGCCATCGCCCCCATGCCCGGTGGCAAGGGCACGCTCATCGGCGGCGACGGCTACATGTTCCAGAAGAAGGACACGCCCACCCAGATCCGGGCCGGCCTCAAGTGGCTCGACCACATGTTCCTCACCCCGGGCAAGGGATTCCTCGGCGACTACGTCCGCGCCAAGAAGCGGAACGCACCGGTGGGCCTGCCCGAGCCACGGCTGTTCACCGGCGCCGCCGACGCCGAGGACCAGCGGATCAAGATGGCCAACGCCAATGTCCCCGTGGGCAATTACCAGTCCTTCCTCGACGGGAATCAGAAGCTGCGGATGAAGATCGAGCCGCCGCACGCCCAGCAGATCTACTCCGTGCTCGACGGGGCCGTCTCCGCCGTCCTCACCAAGAGGGACGCCGATATCGGCCAGCTCCTGAAGGAAGCCTCCGGCAAGATCGACACCATTCTGGCCCGGGGCTGATCCGATGCCCAAGACCGCCGCGCGGCCGCCCGCCGAGGCGATCGCCGTCCACCCGGTGCAGGCGCCGCCCCCGGCGGGGGGTCGGGGGCGGCGCCGCCTCGCCGACCAGGTCCGGGCCTATGGCTTCCTCCTCGGCGGCCTGATCTGCTTCGCGCTGTTCTCCTGGTATCCGGCGATCCGCGCGGTCGTGATCGCCTTCCAGAAGTACACGCCCGGCTCGTCCCCCGAATGGGTCGGCACCGCCAACTTCAGCCGTGTCCTGCACGATCCGGAGTTCACCGCGGCCTGGCGGAACACCCTCACCTTCACCCTGCTGGCGCTGCTCATCGGCTTCGCCGTCCCGTTCCTGCTCGCCCTCGTGCTCAATGAACTCCGGCACGCCAAGGCGTTCTTCAGGGTCGTGGTCTATCTGCCGGTGATGATCCCGCCGGTGGTCAGCGCCCTGCTGTGGAAGTGGTTCTACGACCCGGGCGCCGGGCTGGCCAACGAGGCGCTGCGCTTCCTGCACCTGCCCACCTCGAACTGGTCCAACGGCGCCGACACCGCCCTGGTCTCGCTCGTCGCCGTGGCCACCTGGGCCAATATGGGCGGCACCGTCCTGATCTACCTGGCGGCGCTGCAGTCCATCCCCGGTGAGCTGTACGAGGCGGCCGAACTGGACGGTGCGAGCCTGCTCCAGCGCATCCGCCACGTCACGATCCCCCAGACGCGGTTCGTGATCCTCATGCTGATGCTGCTGCAGATCATCGCGACGATGCAGGTCTTCACCGAGCCGTTCGTGATCACTGGCGGTGGTCCGGAGAACGCCACGGTCACCGTCCTCTACCTGATCTACAAGTACGCCTTCCTCTACAACGACTTCGGTGGCGCCTGTGCGCTGAGCGTGATGCTGCTCGTGCTGCTCGGCGCCTTCTCCGCCCTCTATCTGCGGCTCACCCGCTCCGGGGAGGACGACGCATGAGCACCCGGACCCTCATCTCCCCCGCCACCCTGGCCCGCCCCCGCGGCCGGGCCGTCTACTGGACGGTCTTCGCCGCCGTGGTGGTGCTGTTCGCGATCGCCTTCCTCTTCCCCGTCTACTGGATGGTGACGGGCGCGATGAAGTCGCCGGACGAGGTGGCGCGGACCCCGCCCACCCTCGCTCCGAAGGAGTGGCACCTCAGCGGCTACAGCGACGCCTGGGAGCTGATGGAGCTTCCGCGGCACCTGTGGAACACGGTGGTCCAGGCGGCCGGGGCATGGCTGTTCCAGCTGGTCTTCTGCACGGCCGCCGCGTACGCCCTGTCCAGGCTGAAGCCCGCCTTCGGCAAGGTGATCCTCGGTGGCATCCTGGCCACGCTGATGGTCCCGGCCCAGGCGCTGGTCGTGCCGAAGTACCTGACCGTGGCCGACCTGCCGCTGGTCCACACCAGCCTGCTCAACGACCCGCTCGCGATCTGGCTGCCGGCCGTCGCCAACGCCTTCAACCTCTATCTCCTCAAGCGGTTCTTCGACCAGCTCCCGAGCGATGTCCTGGAGGCCGCCGAGATCGACGGCGCCGGGAAGTTGCGCACCCTGTGGTCGATCGTGCTGCCCATGTCGCGTCCGGTGCTCGGCGTTGTGTCGATCTTCGCGCTGGTGGCGGTGTGGCAGGACTTCCTGTGGCCGCTGATGGTCTTCTCGGACACCGGCAAGCAGCCGATCAGCGTGGCACTCGTCCAGCTGTCGCAGAACATCCAGCTGACCGTGCTCATCGCCGCGATGGTCATCGCCAGCATCCCGATGGTCGCGCTGTTCCTCGTCTTCCAGCGGCACATCATCGCCGGGATCAGCGCGGGCAGCACGAAGGGCTGACACCGCCCCCTCGACAGAAAGGCTCCCACCGTGGCCCAGCCCACCCCTGCCCGGACACCGAACGACTGGTGGCGCTCCGCCGTCATCTACCAGGTGTATGTGCGCAGCTTCGCCGACGGGGACGGCGATGGCACCGGCGACCTCGCGGGTGTCCGCGCCAGGCTGCCGTACCTCGCCGAACTCGGCGTCGACGCGCTGTGGTTCAGCCCCTGGTACCAGTCGCCCATGAAGGACGGCGGCTATGACGTCGCCGACTACCGCGCCATCGACCCGGCCTTCGGCACCCTGGCCGAGGCGGAGAAGCTCATCGCCGAGGCCCGCGAGCTGGGCATCCGCACGATCGTCGACATCGTGCCGAACCACGTCTCCGATCAGCACCCCTGGTGGCGTGCCGCCCTCGCGGGCGGCGCCGAGCGCGAGCTCTTCCACGTCCGCCCGGGCCGCGGCGACCACGGTGAGCTGCCGCCGAACGACTGGACGTCGGAGTTCGGCGGCCCGGCGTGGACCCGGCTGCCCGACGGCCACTGGTATCTGCATCTGTTCGCCCCCGAGCAGCCGGACCTCAACTGGGCCCATCCGGCCGTGCGCCAGGAACACGAGGACATCCTGCGCTTCTGGTTCGAGCGGGGTGTCGCGGGGGTGCGCATCGACTCGGCCGCCCTGCTGGCCAAGGATCCACGGCTGCCCGACTTCGTCGAGGGCCGCGATCCGCATCCGTACGTCGACCGTGATGAGCTCCATGACATCTACCGCTCCTGGCGTGGCGTGGCCGATGAGTACGGCGGTGTCTTCGTCGGCGAGGTGTGGCTGCCGGACAGCGAGCGCTTCGCCCGCTATCTGCGCCCCGACGAGCTGCACACCGCCTTCAACTTCTCCTTTCTGGCCTGCCCCTGGGACGCCCGGCGGCTGCGGACGTCGATCGACGAGACGCTCGCCGAACACGCTCCGGTGGGCGCTCCGGCCACCTGGGTGCTGTGCAACCACGACGTGACCCGCACGGTCACCCGCTACGGGCGCGAGGACACCGGTTTCGACTTCGCCACCAAGGTGTTCGGCACCCCCACCGACCTCGCCCTCGGCACCCGGCGCGCGCGGGCCGCCGCCCTGCTGTCGCTGGCCCTGCCCGGAGCGGTCTACGTCTACCAGGGCGAGGAGCTGGGCCTGCCCGAGGCCGACATCCCCCGCGACCGCATCCACGACCCGATGCACTTCCGCTCCGGCGGCACCGACCCGGGCCGCGACGGCTGCCGGGTGCCGCTGCCGTGGGCGGCGGAGGCGCCGTACGCCGGTTTCGGCTCGCGCGGGGAGCCGTGGCTGCCGCAGCCCACGCACTGGGCGGTGTACGCGGCCGATCAGCAGGCGGAGGACCCGGGCTCGATGCTCAGCCTCTACCGGGCGGCGATCCGCATCCGCCGCGCCACCCCCGGTTTCGGCGACGGGCCGCTGACCTGGCTCCCCTCGGCCGACGGCGTCCTGGCCTTCGCCCGTGACGACGGCCTGGTCTGCGTGGTCAACCTCGCGGACACCCCCACCGAGCTGGACGGCGCCTCCCGGCTTCTGCTCAGCAGCGGACCGCTGGACGACCGGGGCCGCCTTCCGCGGGACACGGCGGCCTGGCTGCTCCGCTGAGCCACCACCACCCCACCGCGCTGTCCCACCACCCCCACCACGAAGGGATCAGCACATGCACCGCAGCAGTACCGCATCGGCATCCGCCACACGCCTGTCGGCGATCGGCGCGGCCGTCGCCCTCGCGGCCGGCATGCTCGTCACCCTGACCCCCACGACCGCACACGCGGCCGCGGGCGCCTCCCTGCCGTTCACCTCGGCCGAGGCCGAGTCGGCCACCACCACGGGGACGAAGATCGGCCCCGACTTCACCCAGGCCACGCTCGCCTCCGAGGCGTCCGGGCGCCAGGCCGTCCGCCTCGCCGCCGGGCAGCGCGTGGAGTTCACCGCGCCGCGCGCCGCCAACGCGGTGAACGTGGCCTACAACGTGCCCGACGGCCAGTCGGGCACGTTGAACATCTACGTCAACGGCACCAAGCTGGCCAAGACCCTCGCGGTGACGTCCAGGTACTCGTATGTGGACACCGGTTGGATCGCGGGGTCGAAGACCCACCACTTCTACGACAACGCCCGGGTGCTGCTCGGCCAGACCGTCCAGGCGGGTGACAAGATCGCCTTCGAGGCGGCGAACACCCAGGTCACCGTGGACGTGGCCGACTTCGAGCAGGTCGCGGCGGCCGCCTCCCAACCCGCCGGATCGGTGTCCGTCACCTCCAAGGGCGCCGACCCCAGCGGGCAGGGCGACTCCACCCAGGCGTTCCGGGACGCCATCGCCGCCGCGCAGGGTGGAGTGGTCTGGATCCCGCCGGGTGACTACAAGCTGACCTCCTCACTGGGCGGGGTCCAGAACGTCACCCTCCAGGGCGCCGGCAGCTGGCACTCCGTGGTGCACACCTCGCGGTTCATCGACCAGTCCAGCTCCTCCGGCAACGTGCACATCAAGGACTTCGCGGTCATCGGCGAGGTCACCGAGCGCGTCGACTCCAACCCCGACAACTTCGTCAACGGCTCGCTCGGCCCGGGCTCCAG
Organism: Streptomyces sp. 5-10; assembly: GCF_014712245.1. Lineage (NCBI taxonomy): Bacteria > Bacillati > Actinomycetota > Actinomycetes > Kitasatosporales > Streptomycetaceae > Streptomyces > Streptomyces sp. 5-10. Next base: position 92,174 of record NZ_JACVYG010000005.1, on the reverse strand, counting down.
CGTGTCGGGCATGTGGTTGCAGCACCTGAAGGTGGGTCTGTGGCTGATGGGCAACAACGACAACCTCGTGGTCGAGAACAACCGCTTCCTGGACATGACGGCCGACGGCCTCAACCTCAACGGCTCCGCGAAGAACGTACGGGTCCGGAACAACTTCCTGCGCAACCAGGGCGACGACGCGCTCGCCATGTGGTCGCTGAACTCGCCGGACACGGGCAGCAGCTTCGAGAACAACACCATCTCGCAGCCGAACCTCGCCAATGGCATCGCCATCTACGGCGGTACCGACATCACGGTCAAGAACAACCTGATCTCCGACACCAACGCCCTGGGCAGTGGTATCGCCATCTCCAACCAGAAGTTCATGGACCCGTTCCACCCGCTGGCCGGCACGATCACGGTCGACGGCAACACGCTGGTCCGCGCGGGTGCCATGAACCCCAACTGGAACCACCCGATGGGCGCCCTGCGCGTCGACTCCTACGACAGCGCGATCGAGGCCACCGTCAACATCACCAATACGACCATCACCGACAGCCCGTACAGCGCCTTCGAGTTCGTGTCCGGCGGGGGCAGGGGCTACGCGGTCAAGAACGTCAATGTCTCCGGCGCCACCGTGACCAACCCCGGAACGGTCGTCGTCCAGGCCGAGGCTCAGGGGGCGGCGAAGTTCGGCGACGTCACGGCCGCCGGCGTCGGCGCGGCGGGCGTCTACAACTGCCCCTACCCGTCCGGCTCCGGCACCTTCAACCTCACCGACGGCGGTGGCAACTCCGGCTGGAGCAGCACCTGGTCGGACTGCTCCAGCTGGCCCCAGCCCGGCCAGGGCAACCCGGATCCCGATCCGGGCCGCAACCTCGCCAAGGGCCGCCCGGCCACCGCGACCGGCTCCCAAGACGTCTACACCCCCGGCAAGGCGGTCGACGGCGACGCGAACACCTACTGGGAGTCGACCAACAACGCCTTTCCGCAGGCCCTGACCGTGGACCTCGGCGCCGGCCAGGCGGTCCGCCGGCTGGTGCTCAAGCTGCCGCCCTCGTCGGCGTGGGGCGCCCGCACCCAGACGCTGTCGGTGCTGGGCAGCACCGACGGCTCCTCGTACGCGACGGTGGTGGGCTCGCGGGGCTACCGCTTCGACCCGGCGTCCGGCAACAAGGTCACCGTCGCCCTGCCCGACAGCACGAATGTGCGCTACCTGAGGCTCGACGTCACCGGCAACACCGGCTGGCCGGCGGCCCAGGTCAGTGAGGTGGAGGCGTATCTGACCTCCTCGTGAGCCCCGTCCTCACGCCGGGGAGCGAGGTGGGGATCAAGGTCATCACCAGGAGGCCTTGCATGATCATGCGGAAGACTGCATACTCCTGCTGTGTCCAAAGTTCTCACCTCCCTCCCCGTCGGCGAACGCGTCGGGATCGCCTTCTCCGGCGGCCTCGACACCTCGGTAGCGGTCGCGTGGATGCGCGACAAGGGCGCGGTGCCCTGCACCTACACCGCCGACATCGGCCAGTACGACGAGCCCGACATCGCCTCGGTCCCCGGGCGCGCCACGACGTACGGCGCGGAGGTCGCCCGGCTGGTGGACTGCCGGGCGGCCCTGGTGGAGGAGGGGCTCGCGGCCCTGGCCTGCGGGGCGTTCCACATCCGCTCCGGCGGCCGCAGCTACTTCAACACCACACCGCTCGGGCGGGCGGTCACCGGCACCCTGCTGGTGCGCGCCATGCTCGAGGACGATGTGCAGATCTGGGGCGACGGCTCCACCTTCAAGGGCAATGACATCGAGCGGTTCTACCGCTACGGCCTGCTGGCCAACCCCTCCCTGCGGATCTACAAGCCGTGGCTGGACGCCGACTTCGTCAGCGAGCTCGGCGGCCGCAAGGAGATGTCGGAGTGGCTGCTCGCCCATGACCTGCCCTACCGGGACAGCGCGGAGAAGGCGTACTCCACCGACGCCAACATCTGGGGCGCCACCCACGAGGCCAAGTCGCTCGAGCACCTCGACACGGGCATCGAGATCGTCCAGCCGATCATGGGCGTACGGTTCTGGGACCCGTCGGTCGAGATAGCGGCCGAGGACGTCACGATCGGCTTCGAGCAGGGCCGGCCGGTGACGATCAACGGCAAGGAGTTCGCCTCCGCCGTCGATCTGGTGCTGGAGGCCAACGCCATCGGCGGCCGCCACGGCCTGGGCATGTCCGACCAGATCGAGAACCGCGTCATCGAGGCCAAGAGCCGGGGCATCTACGAGGCACCGGGCATGGCGCTGCTGCACGCGGCGTACGAGCGGCTGGTCAACGCGATCCACAACGAGGACACCGTCGCCACCTACCACACCGAGGGGCGCCGCCTCGGCCGGCTGATGTACGAGGGCCGCTGGCTGGACCCGCAGGCGCTGATGGTGCGCGAGTCGCTGCAGCGCTGGGTCGGCGCGGCGATCACCGGTGAGGTGACCCTGCGGCTGCGGCGCGGTGAGGACTACTCCATCCTGGACACCTCCGGACCGGCGTTCAGCTACCACCCGGACAAGCTCTCCATGGAGCGGACCGAGGACTCCGCCTTCGGTCCGGTGGACCGGATCGGCCAGCTGACCATGCGCAACCTCGACATCGCCGACTCGCGCGCCAAGCTGGAGCAGTACGCCGGTCTCGGCATGGTCGGCAGCTCGCATCCGGCGCTGATCGGCGCCGCGCAGGCGGCCTCCACCGGGCTGATCGGCGCGATGCCGCAGGGCGCCTCCGAGGCGATCGCCTCGGACGGACAGGTATCCGGACAGGACAAGCTGCTCGACCGCGCCGCGATGGAGTTCGGCGCCGACTGACCTCCCCGCTTCCCTGGTCCGCCGCCCACCCGCGCCCGAGCGCGGGTGGGCGGCGGCGTGTTCCGGTGGGGCCGGGTCAGCGCACGGACTGTTCCGCCGTGCCGCCGCCCAGGCCGTCGACGTACGAGGCGATCCAGGCCAGCGGCGCGTTCCAGTTGATGGTGATCTCGTTGGTGGAGAACGCCATCAGGCTGTCGGTGTAGCACATCGCCGGGGCGCAGCCCTTCAGCTTCTTCTTGGCCACCGGGTCCTGGAGCCCGGAGTTCGGGCCGCCCGCCAGCGAACCGGGCGCCGGGTGCGGCAGCCGGTGGTCGCGCTGGTGGGCCCAGAAGCGGTGGTGCTGGTTGTGCGAGTCCCGTTCGCCGTAGCCGGTGACATAGGACTGGTTGAGCGGATTGCCGCCCAGCAGATAGTCCATGCCGCGGAGCACCGCGTCGAGGTAGCGGGGCTTGCCCGTCAGGTCGTGGGCGGTGGCGAGCACGATCATGTTGTTGAGCACCTGGCTGTTGGAGCCCCACTCGTACATGCCGTCCTTGGGCGCGTACGGCACACCGTAGGCCGACTTGGCGGAGTCCGCGGCGTAGCGGTCGGCGGCCTTCGTCACCATCGCGCGCACCTCGGCGCGCTGCGGCGCGGTGAGCTTGTTGGGGACGGTGGCCAGGTCCAGCGCGCCGAGGCCCGCGGTCGAGGCCCATGACATGCCGCCGCCGCGCGGGAAGAGCGCGCCCACGTCGTGGTGCAGCGGCGAGTCGAGCACCGCCTTGGCGTAGGTGGGGTCGCCGGTGGTGATGAACAGCTCGGCCGCGGCCCAGTAGAACTCGTCGCCGACGTACCGGTCGCCGTAGGCGCCGCCGCCCGTGGAGTCCTTGTCGCCGGCGAAGATCTTCGGGTGTGCCTTGGCCGCGTCCCACGCGGCCCGGGCCGCGTGCAGACAGCGGGCGGCGAACGCCGGGTCGTAGGGCTTGAACAGCCGGGCGCTCTGCGCGGCGGACGCCGCCAGGTTGAGTGTGGCCGCGGTGGACGGCTTGTGCAGCTCGCGCTGCTGCCGGTCCTGGTCCGGCCGGGTGGGGAACCCGGTCCACTGCTTGTCGTGCACCTTATGGAACGCCATACCGGCGAGCGGCTTGCCCTTCGGCACCTGCATGCGCAGGAGGAATTCCATCTCCCAGCGGGCCTCGTCCAGGATGTCCGGGACGCCGTTGCCACGCTCGGGCACCCGGAGCCGGCCGTCGCCCAGCGAGGCGGCGTCGACGCCCTTGGTGGTGCGGGTGCGCTCGTACGCGGACATCAGCTGGGCCACCGAGATACCGCCGTTGACGACGTACTTGCCCTGGTCACCGGCGTCGTACCAGCCACCGGAGACATTCCGGCGGTAGTCGCACACGCCCTTGACGCACGGGACGTCGGTGTCGCCCCGGTGCGGGGCCGCCTTGTCGTGGCCCGCGGGACGGGCGTACTTGGCACCCACCAGGTCCTTGTCGATCTTGATGCCACTGCGGTTGTGGTAGAAGTACGCGAGCGCGTCGCTCCGCAGCGAGTCGTAGAGGTGGTCGCCGATGGCGAACGGCTCGCTCTTCTTCCCGTCGATGGTGATGGTGTAGCCCTCGCCCGCGTCCGTGACCTTGCTGAAGTCGAAGGTCTGGACGTGTCGGCGGGAGCTGGGGTCCACGCCCGCGGGGGTGGTGGTCCCGCTCGCCCGCTCGGTGCCGTCGGCGGCCCGGAGCGTCCAGGTCAGCGGCTTGGTGGCGGGGGTGACGACGGTGCCCTTCTTGGGGCCGTGGGTCAGATAGCCGACCTGGTTCACCCGCACCGGCGAGCCGGTGTCGACCTTGGGAGCGGCCGTCCCGGCTCCGTGCCGCGCGTGGAGGTCCGCGGCGCCCGCCGCGGGCGCGGCCAGGGCGCCGAGGGTCAGTCCGGCCGCGACCGCCGCGCCCACCATGCGCCGGCGGCGGCGGTCGGTCCGATCAGGGGTGATCCGTGCGCGAGGAGCGGTAGCAGACAAGACTCAGCACTTCCGGGGGTTCGGCGTCTTTTCCGTCCCTCAGAGGCTAGGAAGAGGCCCTGGCCTGCGGCTTCGTACGCTTAGCCGAAATCCGGGTACACCAGGTGACCGGGGCCGGCCTCCTTCGATCGAGGTATGTCAGGAGGTGAGCCGCGGTGGCGGCGGGCTACCAGCGGGCGAGGTCCGCCTGGAAGGACGGGTCGAAGCGCCGCATGTACCCGGTGTCATCGCGGTTGCGCAGTCCGCACCGGACGTAACTCTCATGCAGGCGCGCCAGGGCGTCGGGGTCCAGCTCCACACCGAGGCCGGGGGCGCCCGGCACGGGCACCGCGCCGTCCACGAAGGTCAGCGCGCCGTCCACGATCACGTCCTCGGTCTTCCACGGCCAGTGGGTGTCGCAGGCGTAGGTGAGGTTCGGAGTGGCCGCGGCGAGGTGGGTCATCGCGGCCAGGCTGATGCCCAGGTGCGAGTTCGAGTGCATGGACAGGCCCATGCCGAAGGTGTCGCAGATGCCGGAGAGCAGCTTGGAACGGCGCAGCCCGCCCCAGTAGTGGTGGTCGGAGAGGACGACCTGGACGGCGTCGGCGGCCACCGCGGGGGCCAGCTCGTCGAAGGCGACCACGCACATGTTGGTGGCCAGCGGCATGGGGACCTCGCGGGCGACCGCGGCCATGCCGTCGATCCCGGGGGTGGGGTCCTCCAGGTACTCCAGCACGCCCTCGAGCGCGCGCCCGACCTTCACCGAGGTCTCCGTCGTCCAGACGGCATTGGGGTCCAGGCGCAGCGGATGGTCGGGGAAGGCGCGGCGCAGCGCCCTGATCGCCTCGATCTCCTCCTCCGGGGGCCGGACACCGCCCTTCAGCTTGATCGCGGTGAAGCCGTAGTCGTCCACCATCCGGCGGGCCTGCGCCACGATGGCATCGGGGTCGAGGGCCTCGCCCCACTCGTCCGGCTCCTGGCCGGGGTGGGCGGCCCACTTGTAGAAGAGGTACGCGCTGAACGGGACGGCGGACCGCACGGCGCCGCCGAGCAGGTCGCTGACCGGGCGGCCGATGGCCTTGCCCTGGATGTCCAGGAGCGCCACCTCGAACGGGGAGACCACCCGGTCGACGGTGCTGCTGGTGGTGATCATGCCGGTGAGCCCGGAGCCGCCGGAGCCGCCCACGCGGTCGATGACCCGCTGGACGCGCTGGTGCAGCTCCTCGGTGGCGAAGGCGTCCAGCCCGACGATCTCGTGTCCGACGGCCGCCAGGCGCTCCAGGTGGAGCTCGTCGGCGTAGGTCTCGCCGAGCCCGGTCAGGCCCGCGTCGGTGTGGATCTGCACGATCGAGCGGAGCGCGAAGGGCTCGTGGACGCCGACGGAGTTGAGCAGGGCCGGGTCGCGGAAGGCGACGGGGGTGATGGTGACATCCGTGATGCGCAGGGGGGCTCCGTCAGACATCGACGTCCATTCATATGGTTGAACAGCTGGTAGGTGGGTGAACCCTATCAAGGGGCTGCCCCGTCGACGAGCAGCCAAAACGCCTGCCACAACTCGTGTGATTCGGCGTGGAATTGTTGCTTCCGGAGTCATTGACCGGCGGAACGCGTGCTCGTAAGGTCTGCACCCCACTTCCCGTGGGTTCATGTGTGTGAACGATGCGAGGAGAGCCGCCATGGTGAATCCCCCCGCCCCCGACCGTGATGCGGCCGCCTCCTCGGAGCTCGTCCAACGGTCCGTGACCAAGTTTCTGCGACGTGTGATGCCCATCCTGGTCATCATGCTCGTGGTCAATCAGATGGACCGCACCAACGTCGGCTTCGTCCAGGACGACCTCAAGGCCGACATCGGCATCGGAAGCGCGGCCTACGGGCTCGGCGCCGGGCTGTTCTTCATCGGCTACGCCCTGCTCGAAGTCCCCAGCAACATGCTGATGGAGCGCTTCGGCGCCCGCGTCTGGCTCACCCGGATCATGATCAGCTGGGGCGCGGTGACCGTCCTGATGTGCTTCATGACGGGGGCCACCTCCTTCTACATCCTGCGGTTCCTGCTGGGCATCGCGGAGGCGGGGTTCTTCCCCGGTGTGATGTACTACCTCACCACCTGGCTACCGGACTCCGCGCGCGGCCGGGCCAGCGCCATCTTCCTCGGCGGCTCGGCCACCGCCTACATCGTCACCGGCCCCATCAGCGGCGCGCTGCTGGAAATGCACGGCCTGGGCGGAATCGCCGGCTGGCGCTGGATGTTCGCGCTCGAAGGCGCCGTCTCCATCGCCGTGGGCCTCGTCGCCGCATTCTTCCTCGTCTCGCGGATCAGCGACGCCCGCTGGCTGAGCGCCGAGGAGAAGGCCGCCCTCAGCGCGGCGATCGAGCGGGACCGCGAGGCGCGCAGCCGCGAGCCCCAGGTGTCCAGGCTGCGCCTGGTGATCCACCCCCAGGTGGCGCTGCTCACCGGCGTGTTCTTCGCCATGGCGCTCACCGGATACGCGATCACCTTCTGGCTGCCGAGCCTGGTGGACGACATCGGCGGGCTCTCGCCCTTCCAGATCGGGCTGCTCACGGCCATTCCGTGGATCTGCGCGGTCATCGCGATGTACACGATGAGCCGCTACACCGACCGCGTGCCGGACCGTCGGCCCTACCTCGCGATCGTGCTGGTGCTGTCCGCCATCGGCACCTTCCTCGCCACCCTGGGCTCCCCGTGGTTCGGGCTCGCGGCCGTCACCCTGGCCGCCGTCGGCAGCAAATGCGCCGCCAACCTCTTCTGGCCGCTGGCCCAGTCCACGCTCGACCTCAAGGTCACGGCCGCGGGGCTCGCCGTCGTCAACTCCCTCGGCAACCTCGGCGGCTTCGTCTCCCCCACCCTCTTCGGCTATCTGGAGGAGACGACGGGCAGCACCAACGGCGGCCTCTACGCGCTCTCCGCGGCCTCGCTGCTCGCCACCGTCGGCGTCTACTTCATCCGCCGCGGCAGCGGCCGTGGCGGAGCGGAAGCCGCCGAGCCCGCCCCCGTCCGGACCGTCTCCGGGTGACCCCGGCGGCCCCGCCCGGATCCGTGTGGTTCCGGGCGGGGCCGTCTCGGTCAGCGAAGCCCGGACGCGGACGTGGGCACGGCGCGCGTGACCTGGATCTTCTCCCGGAACAGCAGTTCGTCGACCCGGGGCCCGATCTCCTGCTGCCACCGCTCGCTCTGGTAGACGGCCTCGTAGAGCCGCACCCGCTCCGCCTCGTCGGCGAAGCGCCGCATCCACACATAGCCGTCGGGGTCCTCCTCGTCGATGAACGAGGCGATGACGTTCATCCCCCGCGACGTCTGGAAGGGGATCACCACCTCCTCCATGAAGCTGACCCATTCCTCCCGGCGGCCGGGCCTGGTCTGGTAGCGGCGGATCTCATAGAACATGCGCGTCTCCTCGGACTGGTGTGACGAGTGGCGGGAAGTGGCCTCGGGCGTCGGCCTTCGGCCGTGGAGCGGTCAGGCGCCGGTGCGGAGCACCAGCTTGCCGCGGGTGTGGCCATCCTCCCCCTGGCGGTGGGCGCGGCCGGCCTCCTCCAGCGGGAAGACGTCCTCGACCTCGACCTCGACCGCTCCCTGGTCGATGAGGTCGGCGATGGTGGTCAGGGCGGCGCCGTCCGGCTCGACGAGGAAGGGGCTGGTGCGCACCCCGCGGGCGTCCGCGGCCTCCCGCAGCTCGGGGCCGACGCCACCGGGGACGGCCACCAGCAGGCCCCCCTTCTTGAGCACCTTCAGGGAACGGGTGCTGGTGGCGTCGTGCTCCTCGCCCAGCAGGTCGATCACCACATCGACGTTCTCGACCGTGTCCTCGAAGCGCTGCTCGGTGTAGTCGATCAGCTCCGCCGCTCCGAGCCGGCCGAGCCATTCGTGACGGCTCTCCCGGGCGGTCCCCACGACCGTCGCCCCCAGGTGCCGCGCGAACTGGACGGCGAAGTGGCCGACGCCACCGGCGGCGGCGTGCACCAGAACCCGCTGCCCGGCCTCCACCTTGGCGGTGTCCACCAGGATCTGCCAGGCCGTCAGCGCCGCCAGCGGCACGGCGGCCGCCGCCTCGTGGCCCAGCGTGGCGGGCTTACGGGCGAACTGGCGGGCGGGGGCCGTCACGAACTCCGCGTAGCCACCCGCCTGACGGGGGAACCACGGCATCCCGTACACCTCGTCACCGGGGGCCAGCGTGGTCACCCCGAACCCGACTTCCTCGACCATACCGGAGACATCCCAGCCCAGGGTGAACGGCGGCTCGCCGAGCACGCCCGCCATCCCGCCGCCCTGACGGGTCTTCCAGTCGACCGGGTTGATGCCGGCGGCGTGCACCCGCACCAGCACCTCGGTGGGGATCGGCTCCGGCCGCGCGACCTCCGCGACGCGCAGCACCTCCGGGCCGCCGAGCGCGTCCTGCACCACCGCACGCATCATGGACCTGGACACGTGTGCCTCCTGAGCTCATCCGTATCGTTCGCGCCCGCTCTCCGGGCGCGCTCGCACGCTAACCTCGGGGACCTGGTTACCCACAAGGGACACTGCTACCTTTTGGGTAGTACGAAGCAGCCCCGGAAGGTTTCCTCCATGAGTACGCGATGCCACACGGGCCAGCACGCCCATCATGATGTGTACGAGGCCCAGTGCCCGTGCCGCGCCATGCTGGACCTGCTGGCGAACAAGTGGTCGGCGCTGGCCATCGGCGCCCTGGAGGACGGCCCCCTCCGATTCGGCGCGCTGCAGCGCCGCCTTCAGGGGGTCAGCCCCAAGGTGCTCACCCAGACGCTGCGGCGCCTCGAAGACGCCGGGCTGGTGGAGCGGACCGTCTACCCGGCCGTCCCGCTCCATGTGGAGTACGAGCTCTCCTCCCTGGGCCACAGCGCGTCCGTTCCGCTCAGGAATCTGCGTCTGTGGGTGGAGGACAATCTGGATCTCACCACCACGGCCACGAAGCCGATGTAGACGGCGCCGGTCCCCTGCCGCCGCCGCCCGGCCCCCCCCTCAGCACCCACCCCGTTGACGGGAGGGCGCCCTGTTCCGGGTCCTGTCAGGCGGTGGGAGCGGTACGGATGGCGGCGATGTCGAACTGGAGGCGGACCTTCTCACTCACCAGGGCACCGCCCTCGGCCAGCCTGGCGTTGTAGGTCAGCCCCCATTCGGAGCGGTTGATGGTGGTCGTGCCGTCGAAGCCCGCCCGCTGGTAGCCGAAGGGATCCGTGACATGTCCGATGTAGGTGAGCTCCAGGACGACGGGGCGGGTGACGTCCCTGATCGTGAGGTCCCCGGCCATGCGGTAGACGTCCGGGCCCGCGGTCTCCACGGCGGTGCTGATGAACCGGATGTGCGGGAAGGCTCTCGCGTCCAGGAAATCCCGGCCCATCAAGTGGTCGTCGCGCTGCTCGACACCGGTCTGGACACTGGCGGTGGACAGCAGGACCTCGGCCCGGGAACGGCGCGGGTCGCGGCCGTCGAAGTAGAGACGGCTCTCGAACTCCGTGAAGGCGCCACGCACCGTGCTCACCATGGCGTGCCGGACGGAGAAACCGATCCGGCTGTGCGCCGGGTCGACGATCCACTCTCCGGTGAGAGCCGCGAGGCCGGGATCCGGCAGAGCGACGGCGCCGGACGTCGCCCGAGTAGTGGGGGCCGCCGGTGCGGCGCTGGCGATCGCGCGGCGGGCGGTACTGCGGCTGAACAGGTTCATGCCACCCGTTGTTATTTCAACTTACGGGATGACGCAACCCTTGATCAAGAGCAGATACTCAAGGATCTTGAGTAAGTGTCCGCGATGTTACCCCCGAGGAGAAGCCCCCGTTGACGACCGATAGTTACTACGAGCCGATCGACGAGCACCGCTACAAGCCCACCTCCCACGTCAGTGGCGCCTGGAGCACCGACGAACAGCACTTCAGCCCGCTCGGTGGCCTCATCGTCCACGCCATCGACCGCCACCTCGCCACCCGTCCGGACACCGGGCTGCTGCTCAGCCGGATCAGCTTCGACATCCTCGGGCGGCTCGCCCTCGACGAGTGCGAGATCCGGGTGGAGACCATCCGGCCCGGCCGCACCATCGAACTCCTCGAGGCCGTGGTGCTCATCGCGGACCGTCCCGTGGTCCGGGCCCGCGCCTGGCTCCTCGCCGCCGTGGACACCGCTTCCGTGGCCGGTGGCGCCGGGGAGCGGCTCACCCCTCCCGGGAAGCTCGAACCCTGGGCGATGGGCTCGCTGTGGCCCGGCGGGTACATCGCCTCCCTGGACTCCCGTCCGCTCGGGCCGCGCGAGCCGGGCCGCGCGACCGTCTGGGTCTCCACCCCGCTCGACCTCGTGGCGGGGCAGACCAGCACCCCGCTGGCCTCGTACATCGCGCTCGTGGACACCGCCAACGGCATCGCGGTGCGGCAGTCGCCCACCGCCTGGATGTTCCCCAACGTCGACCTGACCATCCACCTCCACCGGCAGCCCGAGGGCCGCTGGACCGGGCTGGACACCACGGTCACCTTCGGCGGCACCGGTCAGGGCACCACCAGCACCGTGCTGCACGACCTGCGCGGTCCGGTCGGCCACGCCCAGCAGATCCTCACCGTCCGGCCCCTGCCCGGCACCTGACCGCGCACGGGACAGGCCGCCACCGGCGAGGTGGCGGCTCCCCCTGTACGATGAGCCGAGCAAGCAACGAACCACTCTGCCTGACGCAGAGCTGGCGCGACCGCTCGGCGGCCGCGGTCCTTCAAGCCCCCTGATCGGCGCGGACCCGGTATCTACCCCGGTCCAGCGCGAGAGGACAGCTCTCGGCGCACTCCGCCACGCCGGCCCGGGTGCGCTACCAGGCGGCGGAAAGGCGTCGGCCGTGGCATCCGCGGTCTCCAGCGACACCCCTCCCCCCGTTCAGCGCGTCGGCTACCGGCAGCTGCTGCGCACCCCGGGCGCGTGGACCTTCCTGCTGCCCGGGTTCGCCGCCCGGCAGCCGTTCGCGATGCTGACGATCAGCATCGTGCTCCTGCTGCGCCACACCACCGGGTCGTACGGTGCCGCCGGTGCGGTCGCGGCCGTCACCGGCGTCTCCATGGCGCTGTTCGCGCCCCAGAGCGGCAAGCTGGCCGACCGCCACGGGCAGCGCGCGGTCCTGGTGCCGGGTGTGCTGCTCCACGCGGCGGCCGCGGCCCTGCTGACCGTGCTCGCACTGGCCCACGCGCCACTGTGGGCGCTTCTCGCCGCCGCGGTGCCCACGGGCGCCTCCGTCCCGCAGGTCGGGCCCATGGTGCGGGCCCGCTGGGCGGCCGCCCTCGGGGACGGCGCGCCGGGCGGGTCCGGGCCGCGCCCGGGACGCCATCCGCTGCTGGCGACGGCGGCCGCGTTCGAGTCCGTGACGGACGAGCTGACGTTCGTCATCGGCCCCGTCCTCGCCACCGCCTTGAGTACCGCCGTGCACCCGGCCTCCGGCCTGGTCGCGGAGGCCGCGCTGACGCTGGTGGGCGGGCTGCTCTTCGCGGCCCGGCGCCGTACCGCGCCACCGCCGAGCCCGGCGCGGGCGGGGGCGCGGGAGCGGCAGGCGTCGGCCCTGTCCGTGCCGGGTGTGCGGGTGCTGGCCGTGGCCTTCCTGGGCATCGGCTCGGTCTTCGGCGGGATGCAGGTCGCCCTGACCGCCCTCACCCAGGAACAGGGCCGACCGGGTCTGAACGGTGTGCTGTACGGCGTCTTCGCGGCGGGCAACATGCTCGCGGGCGTGGCCTGCGGCGCCATCGCCTGGCGTACCTCCCCGCGCCGGCGGCTGCTGACCGCCTACGCCGCGCTGACGCTGATCTGCTCGACGCTGTGGGCGGTGTCCGCGCCGCTGCCGCTGGGCGGGCTGGGGCTGCTGGCGGGCCTGTGTATCGCACCGGCGCTGATCACCGGGTACACCCTGGTGGAGGCGCTGGTCCCGGCCGCCTCCCGCACGGAGGCGTTCACCTGGCTGACCGGCTCGGTCGCGCTGGGGCAGGCCGCGGCGGTGACGGCGGGCGGACAGGTGGCGGACGGCTTCGGCGCGAGCGCCGCCTTCACCGTGCCGCTCGTGGGCACGGCCCTGGCCCTGCTGACGGTGGTGTCCCTGCGCGCCCACATCGCCCCCCGCGGTTGCCGGACGGTGTGCCGCACGCGAGGAGGCGCTCCCCGGCGAACAGCGGCCGCCGCAACCGGTAGGACAGGGCGGCCACCCGCCGTGCCGGGGCGTGGCGGCGGGCGAGTTCGAGCATGAGCAGGGCCGGCAGCGGGCCGTGGACGACGGGGCCCGGGTAGCCCTCCTCCCCTTGCGGGCTCGCCGAGGCGCGGCGGTTCGGCGATCTCGCACCGACCACCGGCGATCATCCGCTGCCGGTGCGGGATGGGCGGCAGCAGGTGCCCGTTCCCGGGGGTGGCCGTCGGTGCCGAGCTCCCGCTGGGTGGGCCACCGCAGGAAGGAGAGCCAGTGCCACAGCGGCGGCAGGGGATCACCGTCCCCCGCCACGGGCTCCGGCAGGTCGAGGGCCGCGAGAGGGCCGCGAGAGGACCGGCGGCCAGGGCGTCCTCGGCCGTGACGGGTCCCGGGGGCCCATGCGGCGACGTACGAGCTGAGCGGGGTCGGCGCGGCGCGGAAGGGGTTCTTGGCCGCGATGGCATGTCAGTCGGTGAGGAACGACGACACGACCGCCCCGGCTTCCGGGCGGCACTCCTCGAAGTAGCCGTGCCGGGCGCCCTCGAAGATGTGCGTCCGTGCCCGGGGGATGCGCGAGGCGAGCAGCGGTGCGTTGACCGCCGGGGTGAGCCGGTCGTCCGCTCCGTGCAGGATCAGCGTGGGCGCGCCGATCAGCGGGAGGACGTCCCAGGCGTCGTGTTCATTGCTGGCGACCAGGTGGCGCCGCCGGGCGTGCGGGGGCATGGCGGGGTCGCCGAGGGTCGTGTACGGCCCGGGGTGCCCGGACCGCCAGGCGGGGGTGTACATGAGGTCGATCAGCGCCTCCCTCGCCGCCCGCGCGTCGGCCTGGGCCAGGGAGCGGCGTACCGCCATGTCGCGCTCCGTCGCCCGTGGCCCGCCGGGTGAGGTGCAGCCGAGGACGAGCCGCCGGATCCGGTGCGGGTGGCGGGCGGCGACCCACTGGGCGACCCGTCCTCCCATGGAGGTCCCGTACAGATCGGCGGATTCGATGCCCAGATGGTCGAGGACGGCGATCACATCGTCGGCGAAGTCCCGTGTCGCGTAGGGGTGGTCGGGCTTTCCGCTCTCCCCGGTGCCGCGCCAGTCCATGGTGAGGGTGGAGTGCGTGGCGTGGAAGTCCGCCCGTATGCCGTCCCACCAGTGGTGGTTGTTGGCCTGGCCGGCCAGGAGCACCAGCGGCGCTCCGGTCCCCTGGCGCTGGTAGGCGAGGAGGGTGCCGTCCAGTGCGCGGGCGTGGCCGCTGACCTGCTGGGGGGCGTCGGTGCGTGGCATGGGTGTCTGTCGCCTCTCGGGGTTTATGTTCTCAGGTGTACGTGGAGCGCTACTTCCGCGACGCGCCCCTGATGATCGTCGGCGAGGGCACCAACGAGATCCAGCGCAATGTGATCGCGGCGCGGCTCGTCAAACGAGGCGGACTGGAGTGACGCCCACTCCCTAGCCGCCCGCGCCCTAGCCGCCCACGTCCCCGCCGCGCGCTCAGCCGCCGCCCGCTCAGCCGCGGGCGATGACCTTGCCCGGGTTGAGGATGCCGTGCGGGTCGAGGGCCGCCTTGACCGCGCGGTGCATGTCCAGAACGGCCGGGGTGAGCTCCTGCTCCAGGCCCTCCCGCTTCAGCAGGCCCACACCGTGTTCACCGGTGACCGTGCCACCGAGGTCGATGGCGTCCGCGATGATCTCGTGGAACGCGGCCTGGGCCCGCTCCCGCGCCGCCGTGTCGCCGGGCTGGGTGATCAGCAGCGGATGGAGGTTGCCGTCACCAGCGTGGGCGATGTTGGCGATGAGCGTGTCATGGCGGGTGGCGGCGCGCTCGATGCGCGCCAGCATCTCCGGGACGGCCGCCTTGGGCACGCACACGTCCTCGGTGAGCACCGGCCCCAGCCGCTCCAGCGCCGGGTAGGCGAGCCGCCTGGCCGCGAACAGCGCGTCGGCCTCCTCCTGGTCCGTGGACTGCGCGGCCCAGGTCGCCCCGGCCTCCTCGAAACAGGCGAGCATGCGCTCGGCCTCCTGCGCGCCGGCCGGGCCCGGGGCGTCCGTACGCCCGAGGAGCACCACGTCCGCGTCGACGGACAGGCCCATGTTCTTCCACTTGTCGACCGCCGCCAGGCAGTGCCGGTCGATCAGCTCCAGCGCGGACGGGGTGAGCCCCGCGGCCCCGATCGCGGCCACCGCGCGTCCCGCCGCCACGACCGAGGAGAAGTATCCGGCGACCGTGCGCTCCGCCTCGCGGCGGGGCCGCAGCCGCACCGTGACCTCGGTGATCACTCCCAGGGTGCCCTCGGAGCCGACCATCAGCCCCGCCAGGTCGTACCCGGCGACGCCCTTGGCGGTCCTGCGGCCGAGCCGCACCAGCTCACCGGTGCCGGTCACCACTTCCAGGCCGAGCACATAGTCACGGGTGACGCCGTACTTCACACAGCACAGCCCGCCCGCGTTGGTCGCCACATTGCCGCCGATGGTGGACCAGGGCGCGCTCGCCGGGTCCGGCGGGTACCACAGCCCCCGCTCGGCGCAGGCGGCCCGCAGATCGTCGTTGACCACCCCGGGTCCGACGACCGCGAGGCGCTCCACGGGGTCGATCTCGTGGATGGTGTCCATGGCCTCGGTGGAGAGCACCACACAGCCCTCGACGGCGTTGGCACCGCCGGAAAGGCCGGTGCCCGCACCCCGGGTGACCAGCGGAACCCCGTGCCGTACACAGGCCCGCACCACGGAGCGCACCTCCGGCGCCGTACGTGGCCGCACCACCACGCGGGGCGTGCCGTACGGTGCCCACTCCGCCTCGTCGTGGACGAATCCGGCGGCGACGCCGGGGTCCTCGACCATCCGGCCGTCCGGCAGCTCCTGCCGCAGATCATCGAGCAACACGCCGGTCCCCTGCCTTGTCGTCGAACACGGTACTTCCCGCTCGCACGGTACCCACCGCCATCGAAAAACGTGATCACCACCCCCTGTCTCCGGGACGGCGGCGGGTCGGCACTTGCGCGAGAACCATCGTTCTCCTACGCTCGCGCCCGATGGGGAGAACGCTCGTTCCCCCCTCCTCTCCGCACGACTCGAGGAGTCGACATGACGACCGACGCCGCACGTCCGCCGTTCCCCCCGTTCACCCGCGAGACCGCCATCGAGAAGGTCCGGCTGGCGGAGGACGGCTGGAACTCCCGGGACCCGGAGAAGGTCGCCCTGGCCTACACCGTCGACTCGCGCTGGCGGAACCGCGCGGAGTTCGCCACCGGGCGCGAGGAGATCGTCGCCTTCCTCACCCGCAAGTGGGCGAAGGAGCTTGACTACCGGCTCATCAAGGAGCTGTGGGCCTTCGACGGCGACCGCATCGCCGTACGCTTCGCCTACGAATCCCACGACGACTCCGGCAACTGGTTCCGCTCCTACGGCAACGAGAACTGGGAATTCGACGCAGGCGGCCTGATGCGCCTGCGCTACGCCTGCATCAACGACCTCCCCATCAAGGAGTCGGAGCGCCTGTACCACTGGCCGCTCGGGCGCCGCCCCGACGACCACCCCGGGCTGAGCGACCTCGGCCTCTGACCGGCCGGACACCAGGAGAGCAAGGCAATGATCAGTCCCGAGACCGCGGAGCTGAAGATCCTCGACGCGGCCGAGACCCTGTTCTACGGACGGGGCATCCAGGCGGTGGGCATGGACGAGATCCGCTCCGCGTCAGGTGTCTCCCTCAAACGGCTCTACCAGCTCTTCCCGTCCAAGGGCGAGCTCATACAGGCCTATCTGCGGCGGCGCGACGTCCGCTGGCGCCAGAAGCTGGCCGCGTACGCCGATGCCCAGGCCACCCCCGAGGAGAGCATCCTGGCGGTCTTCGACTGGCTCCACGAGTGGTTCGGCGAGCCGGACTTCCGCGGCTGCGCCTTCAGCAACTCCTTCGGGGAACTCGGCGCCACCTCCTCGGCCGTCGCCGAGACGGCCCGGGCACACAAGGAGGCGTTCTTCCGCTACCTCACCGAACTGACGGCGGCCGCGGGCAAACCGGCCTCGCTGGGCGACCACCTGGCCCTGCTGGCCGAAGGCGCCATCACCACCGCGGCGATCAGCGGCAGCGCCGAACCCGCGCACCAGGCGAAAGCGGCCGCACGCGTCCTGCTGGAGGGGGCATAGCCGTCACCAGTACGGGCACAGCCGTCGCCATCACGGGCACAGCGGCTACCATCCAGTCTCATGCGGGGGTGGTGGGAGCGGGGCCGGGCGCTGGGAGCAGCCCACCCCCATGCCGTGGACATCGGGATCGCGCTCCTGGTCCAGGCGGCCATGACGATGCCGTTCGTGGTGCCGCGGCCACCCGGTCAGGAGCCGGCGACCTGGCCCGCCTACGGGCTGACCACGCTCACCGTCGTCCCCCTGATCTGGCGCCGGCGCGCTCCCCTCGCCGTGCTGACCGCGATCATCGCGACCAGCGCGCTGTACAAGCTGGCGGTGGAGGGGCCCGGGCAGCCGCTGCCGTACACCGGCCTCGTCATCATCTATACCGTCGCCGCCGTTTCACCGCCGTGGAAGCGGCTGGTCGCCGGGGGTCTGCTGACGGTCGCCGTGCCGGTGTCGGTGTGGCTGAACACCCGGACGGCCCGTGAGCTGACCTTCTCCCTCTTCGTGTTCGCGGCGGCCTATGTCTTCGGGCGGCTGACCGATGCCCGGCAGCGGGGGCACCGGATCGAGGCGGAGCGGGCCGCCGCGCGCGAACGGACCCGGATCGCACGGGAGATGCACGACATCCTCTCCCATGCGGTGAGCCTGATGATCGTGCAGGCGGAGGCCGGTCCGGTGGCGGTGCGGACGGCCCCGGAGCGGGCCGAGGCCGCCTTCGACGCCATCTCCGCGACGGGCCGGGACGCGATGGCCCAGCTGCGCCGGATGCTGGGCGTGCTGCGCGAGGGCGAGGAGCCGGGCCGCGCCCCGCGTGAGCCACAGCCGGGCCCGGCCGATCTGCCCGAGCTGCTCGACCGGATCCGGGCGAGTGGCCTCGATGTGACGTACGAGTCGGTGGGGGCCCTGCGGCCGCTGCCGGAGGCCACCGGGGCGAGCGTCTTCCGGATCGTCCAGGAGGCCCTGACCAACGTGGTCAAGCACGCGGCGGCCCGCGGCGTTCTGGTCCAACTCACCTATGGCGAAGGCGCGGTGGACATCCGGGTGCTGGACGACGGGCGCGGACCGCGGCCCGGTTCCGGTGGCGGCCACGGTCTGATCGGGGTCCGCGAGCGGGCGGCGGCGCACGGCGGTACGGCGGCCACCGGGCCGGGCCCGGACGGCCGGGGCTTCGAGGTACGGGTCCACCTGCCCGTACCCTCCACGGCGGAGGTGGCGCGTTGACGATCCGTGTGGTGGTGGCCGACGACCAGGAGCTGGTGCGCGGCGGCTTCGCCATGATCCTTGACGCCCAGCCGGACATCGAGGTGGTCGCGGAGGCGGGCGACGGGGCCGAGGCCGTCGAGGCGGTGCGGCGGCACACGCCCGATGTGGCCCTGCTGGACATCCGGATGCCACGCGTGGACGGTATCGAGGCATGCCGCGAGATCGCCGCGTCCGGCGCCTGCCGGACGGTGATGCTGACGACCTTCGACTCCGACGAGTACGTCTACGAGGCACTGCACGCGGGCGCGAGCGGCTTCCTGCTGAAGGATGTGCGCAGGGACGATCTGGTGCACGCGGTACGGGTGGTGGCGCGGGGCGACTCGCTGCTCGCGCCGTCGGTGGCCCGGCGTCTGGTGGAGCAGTACACCCGGGCCACCGCCCGGCCACGGCGGCCCGATCCCCGGCTGGACGCGCTGACCGGGCGGGAGCGGGAGACGCTGCTGCTGCTGGCGCGGGGCCTGTCGAACGCCGAGATCGCCGCGGAGCTGGTCGTCAGCGATCACACGGTCAAGACCCACGTCGGCAATGTGCTCGCCAAGCTGGGGCTGCGGGACCGGATCCAGGCGGTGATCTGCGCCTACGAGACGGGCCTGATCACGGCCGGGGATCCCCCGCCCGGGGGAGCGGCCCGGCCCGGCTCCTCCCCCGCGTCGGCGAGGAACTGACCCCGCGACACCGCCCGCGCGGGCGATCCGCGCGAGACCGCCGGTCACCAGGATGGAGCCACCGAGAACAACGGCTCATGTCACTGGAGTTGACCATGAAGAGCACCAACCGCACCCTGCTGGCCGCGGCGCTCGTCCTGGGCGTCGTGGCGGGCCCGGCGGTGCCGCCGGCCCTCGCGGCCACCTCGTCGCACGCGGACGGCTCATCGCCCACGGCCACCTCGTCACCCACCGTCTCCGAGCGGTCCGGGATCCCCGCGCTGAAGGCCGCCATCGCGGATCTGCCGACGCGCGATGCCACGGCCGCGCTGGTACGGCTCGGGGGCACCGAGGGCGTCTGGAGAGGCAGTTCGGGCGTGCACGACCTGACGACCAACCGGCCGGCCGATCCGGCGGGCCGGTTCCGCGCCGGTTCGGTGACCAAGGTCTTCACGGCCGCGGTCGCCCTGCAACTGGCCGCCGAGGGCACGCTCGACCTGGACCGCACGGCTCGCTCGTATCTGCCGGAGCTGATCCCGGCGTCGTACGGGAAGGTCACCGTCCGGCAGTTGCTCAATCACACGCACGGCATCCCGGCCGCCGACATCCCCGGGGACACGGTCGAGGAGCGGTACGCCGACCGCTTCCGGATCCATGACCCCGAGGAGATGGTCCGCTCGGCCACCGCGAAGCAGCGCGAGTTCGCGCCCGGCGAGAAGCAGCACTACCTGAACATCGGCTACACCGTCGCCGCTCTGGTCATCGAGCGGATCACGGGCGACACGTACGAACACCAGGTGACCCGCCGGATCCTGAAGCCCCTGGGCCTGCGCGACACCTACCTCCCGGGGAGGGATCCGCACATCGCCGGGCCGCACAACCACGGCTACCAGAGGATGCGGCTGGACGACGGCACGACCGGGCTGCGCGATGTGTCGGTGTGGGGGCCGACGGACGGCTGGGCGGCCGGGGACATCATCTCGACCACGGCGGACCTGGAGCGGTTCACCAAGGCCCTGTTCCGGGGGCGGGTGGTGCGCGGCCCGCTGCTGCGGGAGATGTTCACGCTGCCGAAGGTGGCGGACTTCACCACCGGCGACCCGGCCGCGTACTCGATCGGACTGTCGATGAAGAAGCTGGGCGGCCGGGAGGTGTGGGGGAAGTCGGGCGGCCGCTGGGGCTACAACACCGGCATCGTCTCCACCCGCGACGGCTCGCGCACCCTCGTCTACAGCGTGAACTCCACCGACGCCAAGGGCCAGGAGATGAACACGGTGGTGCGGAACATCATGGTGGCGGCCTTCGGCAACCCCTGAGCGGCGCCGCCTCACGGCGGCGCGTCGCCCCGCGCCCACGACGCGGCTCAGTCCGCCTTGAGCGCCGTGAGGACGTTCAGCCGGGCCGCGCGGCGGGCGGGCCAGAGTCCGGCGAGCACCCCGACGAGCGCGGCGCCCACGAGGGCCACGGCGATGCGGCCCCAGGGGATGACCATCTCGTAATCCCGGATGGAGTCGGTGACGAACCGGCCCGCGGCCCACCCGAGGAAGACGCCCGCGCCGATGCCCAGAAGGGCCCCGAAGAGGGAGATCAGCAGGGACTCCAGTCGGATCATGAGCTTCGCCTGCTCGGGCTGGAGTCCCACCGCGCGCAGCATCCCGATCTCACGGGTGCGCTCGTGCACGGACATCGCGAGGGTGTTGACGACCCCCAGGACGGCGATCACCACCGCCATGGCCAGCAGCGCATAGAGGACGTTGAGGAGCAGCGTGACGGCCTCGCCGCCGGCCGCCTCGGCCAGGTCCTCGACGTTCCGCACCTGGACAAGGGGGTTGCGGTCGAGGGTGCGCTCGAGGGACCGCCGTACGTCGTCGCCGTCACCGGCCTTGGTGCGCACCAGGACCGACGTGTCCTTGATCTCCTTCAGATGGGGCTGCAGCGTGGCCACCGGCATCATGGTGGAGGGGAGGAATTCGTCGTCGTGGTAGATGCCGCCGATCCGTAGGGTGTCCCGGTCACCGTTCTCGTAGACCACCGGAATCCGCTGTCCCGCGGACCAGCCCTCGAGGTCGGCCGTCCGGGTGTCGATCAGCAGGTTCTTGCCCCCGCCGGCGCTCAGGTCGGCCAACGATCCCGAGACGAAGCTCGGGTCGAGGAGGCCGCCGATGGTCCGGGGATCCACACCGGTCAGGTCGACCTCGGTGTCGCCGGTCCGCACCGTGGTCTCGCGCTGCGGGCTGGAGGAGGTCACGGCCGCGGACTTCTCCAGGGAGGCGTGGGCCGACGCCGGCAGGTGGTCGAAGTTCTTGGCCGAGATCTCGAAGTCGGCCCTGACGCTGTTCTCGGCTCCACGGTGGAGCGATGCCGTGGTGGACACCGCGACCACCGTGAGGCCCGTGACGAGGGACAGCCCGATCATCAGGGCCGAGGCCGTGGAGGCGGTGCGCCGGGGGTTGCGCCGGGCGTTGCGCGGCGCCAGCGTGCCGGGGACGCCGAAGCGGCGCAGCAGCGGGCCGGCCAGGGAGATGGCCGGGCCGGAGAGCATCGGCGTCATCACGATGATCCCGATGAGCAGCAGGGCGGCCGGGTAGAAGACGGTGGTCCTGCCCTCCTCACCCCTGGACACCGTGTACAGCACGCCGAGCACGCCGATGGCGAGCAGGGCGACGCCGATCGCGTTGCGCCTGCGGAGGCTGCGGACCGGCGGGGGCGTGTGGATCGCGGACATGGCCGCCACGGGAGGCACGGCGGCGGCGCGGCGGGCCGGCACATAGGCGGCGAGCATGGTGACGACGACGCCCACCAGGAACGAGACCAGTACGGTGCGCGGAGAGACGATCAGCGGCCCGTCCGGGAAACCGGACCCGGTGGCCCCGAACAACTGCCGGATCCCCACGGCCACGCCGATGCCGAGCACGAAGCCCGCCGCGCCGGCGCACAGCCCCAGCAGGGCGGCCTCGATGAGGACGGAGCGGGTCACCTGGCGGCGGTCGGCGCCGACGGCCCGCATCAGGGCCATCTCCCGCGAACGCTGGGTGACGAGCATGGTGAAGGTGTTGCCGATGACGAAGATGCCGACGAACAGCGCGATGGCGGCGAAGACGGTCAGCACCTGGCTGAGCCCCGTCGCGCTGTCGGCGGCGTCGGACCGCTCCTGTTCGCGCAGTTGCGTTCCGGTGCTGACGTCGAAGTCCTTGGGCAGCAGATCGCGCGTCTCGGCGGCGAGCCGCTCCTCGGAAGTGCCACGGTCGGCCTCGAGGGTGACCCCGCCGTACTGCCCGGGGGCGAGGAACAGCTTCTGTGCGGTGGCGTCGTCGAAGAGTACGAGGGTGGCACCGGAGGCGGCGGTGTCGTCGGTGCGGACGAGGCCGACGAGTTTCTTGTGCAGCACCGGTCCGTCGACGGCCAGCCGGACGGTGTCGCCGAGCCGGTAACCGCCCTGGTCGGCGGTGCTGGTGTCCATCAGCACCTCGTCGGGCCCGCTGGGGGCCCGTCCGGCGGTCAGGGGGTGGCGGTTGTCCTTGCCATCGGCCTGCGGGAAGTAGTTGCCGCCCATGGTCGAGTGTTTCACGCCGATCGGAGCGCCGTCCTTGCCGGCCACGGCGGTGAACCCTTCGATGGTGCCGGTGACCGACGCCACGCCGGGCAGCCGTCGCAGACTCCGCAGCGTGTCCTTCCCGACGGTGCCGGGTTCGCCGATCTTCTGGTCGAAGGGCGGTTCGGCCTGGACCGAGACATGGTTCAAGGAGGTGAGGGACTGCTGCTTGTAGGCGTTGCTGACGGTGTCGGTGAAGACGAGGGTGCCCGCGACGAAGGCGACGCCGAGCAGCACGGCGAGCATGGTCATCAGCAGGCGGGCTTTGTGCGCGAGGAGGTTGCGCACGGCGGTACGGAACACGGGACGGCCTTCCGGGAGGGTGCCGGGTGTGAGGTGGGAGCAGGGCGGGTGTCAGGCGTGCGCCGGGGTCAGGCGGCCCATGCGCTCCAGGACGGCCTCGGCCGTCGGCGCGTGAAGTTCGTCGACGATGCGGCCGTCGGCGAGGAACACCACGCGGTCCGCGTAGGAGGCGGCGACGGGGTCATGGGTGACCATCACGACGGTCTGGCCCAGCGAGCTCGCGGAGCCGCGCAGGAACTCGAGGATCTCGGCGCCGCTGCGGGAGTCGAGGTTGCCGGTGGGCTCGTCGGCGAAGACGATGTCGGGCCGCCCGGCCAGCGCGCGGGCGACGGCGACGCGCTGCTGCTGGCCGCCGGAGAGCTGGGCGGGCCGGTGGCCGAGCCGGTCGGCCAGGCCGACGGTCCGGATGATGCTCTCCAGCCAGGCCCGCTCCGGTTTGCGGCCCGCGATGTCCATGGGGAGGGTGATGTTCTCCAGCGCGCTCAGCGTGGGCAGCAGGTTGAACGCCTGGAAGACGAAGCCGACGCGGTCGCGGCGCAGCCGGGTGAGCTGACGGTCGTTCAGGGAGGCGATCTCCGTGTCACCGAGGCGGACCGAGCCGAAGGACGGCGAGTCGAGACCGGCCATGCAGTGCATCAGGGTGGACTTCCCCGACCCGGACGGACCCATGATCGCGGTGAACCGCCCCTTGCCGAAGCCGACCGTGACCGCGTCGAGGGCCACCACACGGGTGTCCCCCGTGCCGTACACCTTCGTCAGATCGGTGGTGTGGGCCGCGTAGGACTCCGGGGCGGAAGGGGGCTGGTGTGCGTGCATGCCGATCCTCGGTGAGCGCTCGGGGGATGGCCCTCGTGGCGGAGGGCGCCGCCGCTGGTGGCGACGTCCACGAGCCTCCCGCTCGGCCACCCCCGCGCGGATCCCCCAACCATCCGAAAGCCGCATCCCCCGATCGGGGGAGATCGCCGCGGAACCGCTGCCCGGCACACTCCACGCGGGCCGCGGGCCCCCGGTCCGGGACCGCTACTCGGCGCGCCCCGTGCGGAAGGCCCAGGCCGCGATCTCGACCCTGTTGCGCAGGCCCAACTTCGCCTGGATCGACCCCAGATGCGTCTTGACCGTGCTGGGCGCGATGTACAGCTCTGCGGCGATCTCCGGGTTGGTCAGTCCGCGGGCGATGCCCTGGATGACCTCCTCCTCGCGGTCGGTCAGCGGCTCGGCCGGCTCGTGCGTGGCGCGCCGCCGGGGCTTGGTGAAGTGCTGGAGCAGACGGAGGGTGATCTGCGGGGCGACCATGGCGTCCCCGCGGACGGCCGCCCGCACGGCCTCGGTCAGCAGCGCCGGACCGGCGTCCTTCAGGAGGAAACCGGACGCTCCGTTCGACAGCGCCGTGTACACGTACTCATCGAGGTCGAAGGTGGTGACCACGACCACCTTCGGTGCTCCGGGCCGTCCGCCGCCGGCCAGCCGGCGGGTGACCTCCAGACCGTCGGGCGGGGGCATCCGGATGTCCACGAGGCACACGTCCGGCCGGGTCTCGCGGGCCAGCGACAGGGCCGAGGCCCCGTCGGCGGCCTCGGCCACCACCTCCATGTCGGACTCGGCCGACAGCACCATGCGGAACCCGGCCCGCACCAGATGCTGATCGTCCGCGACCAGGATGCGTATGGTCATGCCGTCCTGCCCTCCCGTAGCCGCAACCCGGTTCGTACGGCGTGCCGCCCGCGCGTCCGCGGGGTGCGCGCTGCCTCGTCGGGACGCAGTGGTACGGAGGCGCGCACCCGCCATCCGCCTTCGGCGCGGTGGCCCGCCTCGAAGGCGCCGCCGAGCAGCTCGATCCGCTCCCGCATGCCCATGATGCCGAAGCCGCCGCCGAGCCGGCCGAGGCTGCCCCGGTGCCCGGACGGGGAGCCGTGTCCGTCGTCCTCCACGACCAGTTCGGCGTGGCGTGCCGCCACCCGGGCGGACACATCCACCGACCGCACTCCGCGCGCATAGCGCTGAGCGTTGGTCAGGGCCTCCTGAAGGACGCGGCTCAGCCCGCCGGTGACCTCGGCCGGTACGTCCTCCGGCAGGTCCCGCCCGAGGTCCAGCCGGACCGGCAGCCCCGTCCCCCGTGCCTCCTCCACGATGCGGGTGAGGACCTCGCCGAGGTTCTCCGGGTGCCGCGGGGTCTCGTCACCGCGCATCGAGCCCACCAGGCGCCGCATCGACGTCAGCGCCTCGCCGCCCGCGTGCTCGACGGCCTCGAGCATCTCGTTCAGCGCCTGCGGGTCGGGGGTGCCCCGCCCGGTGACATGGCGCACGGCCTGCAGCTGCACCACGATCGCGGTCACCTGGTGGGCCACGGTGTCATGCAGGTCCCGGGCCAGCGCGAGCCGTTCCTCCTGCCGCACCAGCTGTCCGGTGCGTTCCTGCTGGGCGTCGTAGAGCCGCAGCACCAGCCCGCAGACGAAGGCCAGCGCCAGCAACAGCGCGGTGTTGTCGGAGAAGTCACCGGGATCGGAGTCCCGCAGGAGCGGGATGGAGAACACGCTGACGCTCATCGCGGCCACGGACACCAGGGCCCACCAGGGCGCGCAGCGGCGCACCGCCACGGCGAGGAGGAACAGCAGGCCCATGAGTTCGGTGCCGCTGGACTCGCTGGTCACCATGTTCACCGGCATCAGGTGGTAGGCCACCGTGGCCGCGAAGGTGCCGGCACAGGCCACCAGCGCGGCCCGCGGAACCCATCGGACATCGCGTACGACGGCCAGCACGGCCATCGCCCCGGCCAGGGCTCCGGAACCGATCGGCGCCCAGTCCCCGGCGAACGCCTTCGTATCGAACTCCGGGTCGAGGACGAGCCGGTCCCGCACGTCCTGGTAGACGGAGAAGAGGAACCACAGCGCCAGCACGGAAATCACGATCCGCCCCGGCCAACGTCGATAACCGGCGCGCCGGCCGGAGGACACAGCTATTCGCACCCGCGCCACCTTACGCACCTACGGCGGCGGTTGCCGCCCGCCTCCCGCGCCGGGCCCCGCGCCCGGGTTCTGGCCCGGGTCGGTGGGCATGGGCGCGGGCCGTGCGTCGCGCACCCGCTCCGGTGTCCAGTACGAGGGGTCCGGCGGATCCGCCCGGTGGGTCCGTGGGGTGTCCGGGGCGGGGGGATCGCCGGTGTCCTCGCCCCGGGCGGTGACGGCGAGGACCGCGACGATGCCGGTTCCCACGACCGCCGCGGTGATGAGGACTGCGGTGAGCGGGCGCATGACGTCTTCTCCCGATGGTGGGGCCTGCGGATGCCGGAGGCCGGGACCCCTGAGTGCGGGGCCCCGGCCGACTGCGGTGTGGGTGGTGCTCAGCCGTGGGTGGTGCTCAGCCGTTGGCGGTGTTGTTGTAGATCGTCTGGATCTTGTTGTCGAAGTAGGGGCTGTCGATGTAGGCGGGCGGATCGGTCCGGGTGCTGGTGACGCCGATCTCGGTCCCCAGGCCCGTGGTCTCGTTGTAGTCCCGCAGCCAGGGGCCGCCGCTGGCGCCCTCGACCATGGTGCACCCGTTCTGCACCCGGGAGCCGTCCTGCCATGTGGGGATGTTCTGGCACACGTAGGGCACTTCGCCGTCGTAGCCGAAGGCGGCCGGATAGCCCCAGACCGTCACGGTGTTGGAGTACCCGTAGTTGTAGCCCAGCCCCATGCCGCCGACGGTGTTGACCAGCTTGCCGGCGCCGTTGTCCCAGACGTTGACCACGCCGATGTCGTAGTTGAGGTCGCTGTTGTTGATCCAGCCGTTGAACGTGGTCAGCGTCTTGGCTGACCAGGTTCCGTACGGCCGCGAGCCGTTGTAGTAGGCGGGCACGAACACCCAGTTGGTGGCCCAGGTGCCGCCGGCGCCACCGTGGACGCAGTGCCCCGCGGTGAACACCATGTTCTTCGTGGGATTGTTGACCGCGGCGGCGGAGCAGGCGTAGTCGCCGCCGTTGGTCGGGTTGTGGAAGAAGACCTTGCCCTGCACGATCGAGGTGGCGATCCGCACCCCGCGGGCCTTCTTCGAGGTGGCCTTCTGCGGTTTCGCGAGCTGAGCGGGTTCGGCCGCCGCGTCGGTGGCCGCCTTCCGCGACGCCTTGGCGTCGGCGGGCGTGTCGGCCTCGACGGCTCTGCGCATACGCTGCGGGGTCCAGTATTTCTCGGCGGACTCCGCGGATGAGCGGGACGCGGCATTCTTGTGCGTGGACACCGCGGTGTCCGCGCTGCGTGTGACGGTGCTGTGCGAATCGGCGAACGCGGCCGCCGGAATCGTCAGGGCGAACGCGAAAACCGCTCCGCTCGCCGCTAAAACGACCTTGCGTATCTGCACCAGTCCCCCCAATTTCTGATCGGGACAGGGAGCGGATGCCCCCGGCGAAATCCCGGGCGCACCGTATCGCGCGATGAAGTGCGCGCGCCAAGATCCCGCAGGTGGTCAGAGCGGTATCCGGCCAGGCATGACGCCCCGGGCCCGGTACGGAAATTCGCCTCGCGCCTGCTGGGCTGCCCTTTTCGGTAAAAGCGGAACGGGCCGTGTGCCGCATTGAACGAGGAATTCCGACGCGTCAACGCGCGTCAACCTCCGCCTTCTCCCACGCGGCGACGGCCACCCGATCCCCGACAGTGTCCGGAACCCGCGATCGCGTTTCTCTCGCCGAATTCACGGAAGTATTCACGCATTCACGGCAGCCCCGCATTACGCGATGGGCCCGCCTGCCGCAGCGGATGCTGTTAGCCTCCCGGCATCCCCGTAGGCCCGCCGCTCCGAGGAAGACCATTGGTAACGAACCTCCAGGACGACCAGGACGCCCAAGATGGCCAGGACGCCCAGGACAGCCAGGACACACCGGCCCCGCAGCACGCTCCGGACGCGCCCGACGCGCCGCCCCCGGGGTGCCCCGCCCACGCCGCGCGGCTGTACGGGCCGGACTTCCGGCGCCGCCCGGACGAGACCTACCAGCGGATACGGCGGGACGGCGGACAGGTCGCCCCGGTCCTGCTCGAAGGCGACATCGACGCCTGGTTCGTCCTCGGCTACCGCGAGACCCGTCAGGTGCTGTCCGACACCGAGACGTTCGGCCGGGACCCGCGCCGCTGGAACGGCTGGGACAGCGTGCCGCCGGACTGGCCGCTGATGCCGTGGGTGGCGTACAGCCCGATGATGCCCTTCACGGAGGGCGAGGAGCACCGGCGGCGCGCGACGGCCGTGAGCGAGGCCCTCGCCACGGTCGACCCCTTCGTGCTGCGCGGCCACTGCGAGCGGTTCGCCGATCAGCTGATCGACAAGTTCGCCGCGCGCGGCAGGGCGGATCTGGTGTACGACTACATCTACTCGGTGCCCACCCTCGCCACGGCCGAGTTGTTCGGCCTGCCCCAGGACGAGGCCGGGCTGGAGACCCTGGCGGCGGGGCTGACGGTGTCGTTCCTCTCCGACGAGGAGGCCATCGCCGGTCAGCAGCGGGTCGCCGGGTATGTGGCGGAGCTGGTGCGGGCCAAGCGCGAGGATCCGGGCCCCGACCTCACCTCGCGGTTCATCCTGAACACCCCGGACCTGACCGAGGAGCAGCACACCGCGGACGTCATGGTGCTGATGGCGGCGGCGCTGCCGCTGACCTCGTACTGGATCGGCAACACCCTGCGGCTGATGCTCACCGACGAGCGCTTCGCGATGACCCTCTCGGGCAACCGGCGCAGCATCGGCGAGGCCATGAACGAGGTGCTGTGGGCGGATTCCCCGCTGCAGAACCTCATCGGGCGGTACGCCACCCGCGACACCGACCTCGGCGGCCGGCGCATCCACGCCGGCGACCTCGTCGTCCTCGGCCTGGCCGCCGCCAACGCCGATCCGCTGCTGTGGCCCGACACCCCCGTCGGCCACGCCGGCAACCACTCCCATGTCGCGTTCAGCAGCGGCGACTACGGCTGCCCGGCGGGCGGCCCCGAGACGGCCAGGATCATCGCGGAGACGGCGATCGAGGTACTGCTGGACCGGGTTCCGGACCTGACGCTGGCCGTGGCGCCCGACGAGCTGACATGGGTGGACTCGTTCTGGTACCGCTGCCTGGATTCCCTGCCCGTCACCTTCAGCCCCACTCCGGTCACCGCGGGCTAGGGTCCTTCTGACTGATCTCCGCAGCGTCGCGACGGGCGGAGGTCCGGCCCGCGTGGCACGGCGTTCCCCCGGGGGAGGTCCGGCGTCCCCCGGGGGAGAGGGGACGCCGGGGCCCTGGGGTTCCAGCGGCGTCAGTTGCCGGGTGGCTGCTGGAGCATGGCGAGGGTCAGGACGTTGCCGCCGATGCCCCAGCCGCCGTCGGTGACCTCCTCGACCAGGACCAGGGTGGTGGCGCGGGCGCGCTCACCGTAGATCTCGACGTACAGCTCGGTGGCGCGGGTGACGATTTCCTCCTTCTGCTTCTCGTCGAGGGATCCGGCAGGGACCTTGAAGTTCGCGAAGGGCATGGTCGTTCTCTCTCGTACGGGGGTTGTCGGTGTGTTCGAAGGTGTGATTCGGGTGTGATTACCGTGAGCTGCCCGTGGTGAGCAGATCGTCCAGCCCGGCCCGGCGGAAGAACTCGGCGCGGACGCGGTCGGCGACCGCGGAGACGACTTCGCTGCCGTCGCGGCTGGGGTCTATGTGGGTGCGCAGCGGCCGGGTGCCGGCCGGCTGGGCCACCAGGCGTACGACGGCGTCGGCGACGTGCGCGGCGTCCGCGTCCGGCGGGATCAGCGCGGCCAGCCGCTGGTCGAGCTCGGCCAGCAGGGTGCCGTAACGCTCGTCGTAGGCGGCGGCGCGGTCGGTGTCGGCGGGCGCGCCCGCGTGGCGGAAGTGGTTGGTGCCGGAGGTGAAGGCGCCGGGGACGACGATCGCGGTGTCGATGCCGAAGCGGACCACTTCGGCGGCGTAGCTGACGGCCAGGGCGTCCATGGCGGCCTTCGCGGCGAAGTAGGGCCCGATGAAGGGCGGGCAGCCGCCGCGGGTGCTGGAGCTGCCGATCCACACCAGCAGCCCCTCGCCCTGGGCCCGCAGCCGCGGCAGCGCGGCACGGTTGACGCGCTGGGTGCCCAGGACGTTGACGTCGTACAGCTGGGCCAGCTGCTCGGGGGTGAACGCCTCCGCCGGGCCGGTGGCCATGTGTCCGGCGTTGTGGACGATCACGTCCAGCCGGTTCCGGTCGGCCAGGACGCGGGCGATGGCGGCGTCGGCGGAGTCCTGCGAGGTGACGTCGAGCTCCACGGCGCGCAGGTCGACGTCGTGGTCGGTGGCGTAGCGGGTCAGCTCGGCCACCGCGGGGGCGTTGCGGGTGGCCGGCTGCCGGATCCCGGCGTAGACGGTGTGGCCGGCGCGGGCCAGGGCGCGTGCGGTCAGCGCCCCGAAGCCGCTGGAGGCCCCGGTGACCAGGATGGTCGTGGGTGTGTCGGAGGGCATGGGGTCCTTACGGGCGGGAGAAGGGGACGGTGGTGCGGCGGCGGTCAGACGATGCCGCCGTTGGCGCGGACGCACTGGCCGTTGACCCAGTGGCCGGCCGGGGAGGCGAGGAAGGCCACGACCTCGGCGATGTCGGCGGGGGTGCCCAGGCGCTCCAGCGGGGGCTGGGCCGCCATCCGGGCGATGGTCTCCTCGTCCTTGCCGTCGAGGAACAGATCGGTGGCGGTGGGGCCGGGGGCCACGGTGTTGACGGTGACGTCGCGGCCGCGCAGCTCGCGCGCCAGGATCATGGTCAGCGCCTCGACGGCTCCCTTGCTGGCGCTGTAGGCGCCGTAGGCGGGGAGGGCCAGGCCCACGATGGACGTGGAGAAGGTGATGAGCGCGCCGCCGCCGCGGATCCTGCGGGCGGCCTGCTGGGCGACGACGAAGGTGCCGCGGATGTTGGTGCGGTGCAGCGTGTCCAGCTCGGCGAGGTCCAGCTCGGCGATGGGCGCCAGGTATATCCGGCCGGCCGCGTGGACGACGACGTCGACCCCGCCGTACTCGGACTCCGCGGTGTCGAAGACCGTGGCCACCTGCTGTTCGTCGGCGACGTCGGCCTGGACGGCGACGGCCCGGCCACCGGCGGCGGTGATGTCCTTGGCGGCGGCCTCGGCCGGTTCGCGGTGGCCCGCGTAGCCGATCACGACGGCGTATCCGTCGGCGGCCAGCCGCTTCACCGCCTCGTGGCCGATGCCGCGGGAGCCTCCGGTGACGATGGCGACGCGGGGCCGGTCGGTGGGGTGCTGGGGCGCGGTTTCCTGAGGGGACATGGGGGCTCCTGGGGACAGGTGCTGGTGGGCGGATGCCACGGCGTACGGGCCGTGGCCCCCGGGGGCGCCGGCGTCGTTCGCCGCCGTGCCCCGTCGGTGTTTCCAGCTTGGGCCGGGATCGCCGGGCCAGCCACGGCTGTCCCCACCCTGGGGTTGTCAGCCCCTGGCTCAGCTCACCGGCACAGGCGACCATGAGGGTGTGAACCACTCCGAATTCGCCGCGTTCCTGAAGTCCCGGCGCGACCGCATCCGCCCGGCCGACGTCGGTCTGCCCGCCGGTCCGCGGCGCCGGGTGCCCGGCCTGCGGCGCGAGGAGGTCGCCCAGCTGGCCGGGCTGTCCGCTGACTACTACACCGAGCTGGAGCGCGGCCGCGGCGCTCAGCCCTCGGCCCAGGTGCTGACCGCGCTCGCCCGGGCGCTGCGGCTGAACGGCGACGAGCGGGACCATCTGTTCCACCTCGCCGACCGCCCCGTCCCCCCGGCGGCGCACGGCCCGGCCGCGCAGGTCCAGCCGGCCCTGCTCGGCCTGCTGGACCGGCTCACCACCACCCCCGCCCAGGTCATCACCGATCTGCACCAGACGCTGGTGCAGAACGAGCTGGCCGCGGCGCTGGTCGGCCGTCCCCCGGCGGTGCGCGGCCCCGCGGCGAGCCTCGTCTACCGTTGGTTCACCGATCCGGAGGCCCGAGGGATCTACCCGGCCGAGGACCACGCCCACCACTCCCGGGTCTTCGTGGCCGATCTCCAGGCCGTCGCCGCCCGGCGCGGCGGGGACTCCGAGGTACGGCGGATGGTGGCGGCGCTCCGCCGCCGCAGCGAGGAGTTCGCCGCCCTCTGGGACACCCATGACGTGGCGCTCCGGCGGACCGACCACAAGCGCATCGTCCACCCCTCGCTGGGCGTCATCGAGCTGGACTGCCACACCCTGTTCAGCGAGGACGGCCACCAGCGGCTGCTGTGGTTCAGCGCCCCGCCCGGCACCGAGGGCGCCGCCCAGCTGGAGCTTCTCTCGGTGATCGGCACACAGGACATGACGGTCGGCGAGCGCAGCGCGTCGCCGTGATCCCCCGCCCTGCGGCGGCGGAGTGGCGGCCCCGGAGGCCGGGCACGGCGTCCTGATCGTGCCAACGTGGTGACGTTCGGGGTGCGGAGTGAGCGAGCGGCGCGTCTTTGGGAACCCCTGTCGCAGTACGAGCGGGCTCTGCCCGGTGCCGGGCCACGGCACCGGCGGTGGGCCCGCCGGTCTCCGACTCACCCAAGGACCCCGTATGACTGGACCAGCCCCGCTTCTGACCCTGAACAACGGCGTGCGGATGCCCGCCCTCGGCCTCGGTGTCTACCAGAGCCCGCCCGAGGAGACCGTCCCGGCGGTGACGACCGCGATCGAATGCGGCTACCGCCTGATCGACACCGCGGCCGCCTACGGCAACGAGAAGGAGGTCGGTGAGGGCATCGCCCGCTCCGGCATCGCCCGCGAGGACATCTTCGTCATCACCAAGCTGTGGCTGACCGACTACGGCTACGACTCCACCCTCCGCGCCTTCGACACCAGCCTCACCAAGCTGGGCCTGGACCACCTCGACCTGTATCTGCTGCACTGGCCGATCCCGTCCGCGTACGACACCACGGTGGCGTCGTACAAGGCGGCCGAGAAGCTGCTGGCCGACGGCCGGGTGCGGGCCATCGGGGTGTGCAACCACACCCCGGAACACCTGACCGCTCTCATGGCGCGCACCGAGGTCGTACCCGCGGTGAACCAGGTCGAGCTGCACCCGAATTTCAGCCAGCCCGAGCTGCGCGCGTTCGACGTCCGCCACGGCATCCTCACCCAGTCCTGGTCGCCCATCGGCGGGGTGAACCGCTACGG
The DNA here is from genome assembly GCF_014712245.1 of Streptomyces sp. 5-10. Classification (NCBI taxonomy): domain Bacteria; kingdom Bacillati; phylum Actinomycetota; class Actinomycetes; order Kitasatosporales; family Streptomycetaceae; genus Streptomyces; species Streptomyces sp. 5-10. Next base: position 59,194 of record NZ_JACVYG010000005.1, on the reverse strand, counting down.
GGCCGAGGGCGCGGCCGCGGTCAGGGATCCGCTCCAGGAGCCCACCATCACCGGCCTCGCCGAGAAGTACGGCAAGAGCCCGGCCCAGATCATCCTGCGCTGGCAGGTCGAGCACGACCTGTGCGCGATCCCGAAGTCCGTCAGACCCCACCGCATCGCGGAGAACATCGACGTCTTCGACTTCTCCCTGACCCCCCATGAGGTGGCCGCCGTCGACGCCCTCGACACCGGGGCGCGCGGCGGCCCCGACCCCGACCGGGTCGGGCCCGACACATTCTCCTGAGACACCGGCGCGGGCGCGGGGCGGCCACCGGCCGCCCCGCACACGGTCGTCCGGGCAGGAGACTATTGAGTTCCTTCGTGGAATGATGACGCGTGCTTTTGTCGGTTCCAGACCTCTGTCGGCGGGAGAGAGGCATGAGGGGACTTCAGGGCAAGAGGATCGTCATCGCGGGTGGCGCCACCGGGATCGGCGCCGCCACGGCCGAGCGGCTCGCCGGGGAAGGTGCCTCCGTCGTCGTCGGCGACATCGACCTCACGGGAGCGAAGGCCACCGCCCAGCGCGTCGCCGAGGCCGGCGGCACCGCGGTCGCCGTCCCGTTCGACCTCGCCGACGAGGAGTCGATCGGCGCGCTGATCGACCGGGCCGCCGCCGAACTCGGCGGGGTCGACGGGCTCTACAACGTCGGCGCCGACCTCTCGGACGAGCACCTGGGCCGGGACACCGATCTGCTGGAGATGGACCCGGCGGTGTGGCGGCGTACCCACGAGGTGAACCTGCTGGGCTACGCCCTCACCTGCCGGGCGGTCATCCCCCGGCTGCTGGCCCAGGGCGGCGGCGTGATCGTGAACACCTCCTCCGGCGCGGCCTGGGGAGGGGAGCCCCGGCGTCCCGCGTATGCCGCGTCCAAGGCCGGGATCAACGCGCTGACCCGCCATATCGCCTCCCGCTGGGGCAAGGAGGGCATCCGCTGCAACGCCGTGGCGCCCGGGCTGGTCATGGGCGACACCCAGAAGCAGCGGGACGACCAGCGGCTGCAGGCCATGGCGCTGAAGATCGCCCGCAGTCCGCGGCTGGGCGAGCCCGCGGACGTGGCGGGCACCGTGGCGTTTCTCCTCTCGGACGACGCCGAGTGGGTCAACGGCCAGGTGTGGTCGGTCTGTGGCGGCATGAGCCTGCGCGGCTGAGGGCTCCCCCGGGGCCGTCCTGCGGCCCTACGGCGGGCCAGGCCGTCCTGCGGCGTCCTACGGGCGTGCCTCCTACGGCGTCCAGGGCGTGGACACCCGCCAACTCACGTCGTCGGCCCATGAGGTGGCGCTGTCGAAGGGGTTGGACCCTCCGTTGGAGGCGATGTAGACCTTGTTCTCGTAGTGGCGGATGAACCGGTCGGGGTAGTTGTAGGACGCGAACGAGGTGCCCTGGCCGTTCTTGCCGGTCTGGGGGCAGAAGGTGGCGTCGGCCCGGAAGACGGCGGTGCCGTCCATCGGCTGCCGCAGCAGCTGGTAGTTGTAGTGGCGCAGGAAGTCTCCGGGGTAGTTGCGCGACTCGAACGACACGCAGGAGGCGTTGGCGAGGCCGCGGCGCACGATCCAGGAGGCGTCGCCCTTGTCGAGTGCGGAGCTGCCGGAGGACACCACGGAGGTGACGGCGCTGTTGGCCTGGTGGCGGACGTAGCGGTCGGTGTAGCCGGGGGTGGTGGCGCGCAGGGACATCGTCGAGCCCGCGCCCAGGGTGCCGCCCGCCACGGGGCTGGGCGCGCCGTAGCCCACGGAGACGACGTTGGCCTGCACCGCGTCGTCGGCCGCGTCGGTCGGCAGGCCGCTGGTCATCACGCCCTCGAAGAACGAGCCGATGGACCCGTTGCTGTTGTCGCCACCGGTGCCGAGGACGATGGAGCCCTCCTGGTGCATCGGCGAGTAGCCCGGCCTGGACGGCTCAGGACCCGCGTACTGGGTGGTGAGCCTGCCGGACTGGGCGTTGCCGTCCTTGATGGCGAAGTAGTTCTGTCCGTTGTTTTTCAGCAGGGCGGTGACGAAGGGCGCGGAATTGCCGGTGTTCGAGGGGTTCTTGCTGTAGCCGCTGTCCGACTGGAACAGGCCGTTCTCCAGGTCCGCCTGCACCCAGGGCCCGGAGCCGCTGCACGGCGGGAACCAGCACTCCGTACCGAAGTTGATGGCGTCCATGTGGCCGTTGCCGGTGTCGGCGATCCGCACCTCGGCGTTGCCGTAGTCGAAGCAGCACAGGCCATTGACATGGGTGCCGGAGGTGACCATGTACATCCCCTCGGGCTGGCCGTTGACGGCGACACCGGAGGCCGCGGTGTGGCGGTAGCCCATGCGGCCGGAGAAGGACGCGCCGTAGACCTGGTGGCCGCCCGCGGTCACGGGTAACGCGTCGGCGGGGACACCGGAGTTGGCGGGGCCCGCGGTGCCGGCCGGTTCGATGGGCATGTGGTTGTGGCGCGGTGACTGGTCGTAGATGACGTTGATGACGCATGTGGTTCCGGCGCAGAAGGAGTCTTGCCGGGCGGCGTCGGCGTAGCCGCCCGCCGTCAGCGTTCCCACGTCGGTCACGGCGCCGTCGGAGGCGCGTTTCAGCTGGTAGAGCGGGCCGTTGAAGGAGGCGTAGAGGGCCCGGGTGGTGCTGTGCGCGGCCACGCAGGGCGTACCGGCCGCACCGTAGATGTCGCACGGCAGGGAGGCCGCGGCGTGGGACGTGCCCGTGCCGCCGGCCAGGAGCCCGAGGACGAGGGTCGCTGTCGCACCCACCGACAGCAGCGCTCTTCTCACCCTCGTGAGACCCGGAGGAACCTTCATGGTGACGCCCTTCCCGTGTCGATGTGAATGCCAGGGGCATGTCATTACGTTCGATATACCGCACATTGACCGTGAAATCGAACCTGACGGTAGGACTGGCGACCGTCGGCGTCAATGGCCGTGCGCGGAGGAGTAGCCTCCTGCGCGGCGACTCGTACGGTTCATTCGCCCCCACCGCACATCGAGGAGAGACCGTTTGTCGACGTTTGTCGTGTTCGACCTTGAGTTCACCACGTGGCCGGGAGCGCTCGAGCAGGATTGGTCGGAACCGGGGCAGCTTCGCGAAATCGTCCAGATTGGCGCGGTGCGCATCAGCACCGGCTCTGCCGCTGACGCCCACTCCGCTGTCGAGGAATACGAAGTTGTCGAGGAATACGAAGCGCTGGTCAGACCGGTGGTCAATCCGCGGCTGTCTCCGTTCTTCACCGGCCTCACGGGCATCGACCAGCGGACCGTGGACCGCGAGGGCGTCGCCCCCGCCGAGGCGATCGGCGACTTCCTGGCGTTCTGCCGGGGACAGTCCGTCCTCTCCTACGGCAATGACATGGTCGTCCTCGGGGAGAACGTGGGATGGGCCCGGGCCCGCGGCGAAGAGGTCAAGAACGGCTTTCTCACCACCCCGTTCCTGAACATCCGGCCGTGGCTGAACACCATCGCGCCGACAACGGCCTCGGCCAATTCCGGTCGGCTCTGGGAAGCGCTCGGCCTGCCCAAACCCGCGGCCGGCAAGGAGCATTCGGCGCTCTTCGACTGCTATTCGATCGCCGCGGCGATCAGGCATGTCTGCGCCGGTGGGGCCGCCCTGCCCGAGGGGTGCCTCTAGGGAGGAGCGCCTTCAGGGACGGATGGCTCCGGGGACGGAGCGAATCGGCCATCGGCGAGCGTGGCGTCCGACGCCCTGACAGCGAGTGGCACGATGGGCCGGAGAGGCCGGAGATCTTGCTCGGCGGTGCTCGCGCGCCGTCCGGTACGCATCGAGGAAAGGAACCCCCACATGACCGCAGCGCGCGGAACAGCCGTGGACATCCCCACCCAGGACGGCATCGCCGATGCCTATCTGGCCCATCCTGACGACACCGACCGCCACCCGGCCGTTCTGCTGTACATGGACGCGTTCGGCCTCCGGCCCCATCTGCGCGGGATGGCCGACCGTCTGGCCGCGGCCGGTTACACCGTGCTGGTGCCCAATGTGTTCTACCGCCACGGGCGCGCTCCCGTGGTGGAGCTGCCCGACTTCCTCGACCCGGCGGCGCGTCCGGAGATCTTCGAGCACATCATGCCGATCGCGCGGGAGCTCACTCCCGAGCGTGCGATGCGCGACGCCGGCACCTATCTCGACTGGCTGGCCGCCTGCCCGCAGGCCACCGACGGGCCCGTGGGGATCACCGGCTACTGCATGGGCGCCGGCCTGGCCCTGCGGACCGCCGGAACGTACCCCGATCGCGTCGCCGCGGCGGCCGGTTTTCACGGGGCCCACTTGGCCACCGAGGCGCCGGACAGCCCGCACACGGTGGCCGAACGGATCACCGCCGAGCTGTACTTCGGACACGCGGACCAGGACCACGCCCTTCCGCCCGAGCAGATCGAGCGCCTGGACAAGGCCCTCGACGAGGCCGGTGTCCGCCACCGCACCGAGGTCTACACGGGCGCTCAGCACGGCTACACCCAGGCCGACACCGCCGCTTACCACGCCGAGGCCGCCGAACGCCACTGGGAGGCCCTGCTCGACCTCTTCGGCCGCGCCCTCTGACCGTGGTCTGCCACGGCTGGTGACCGGCCGCCCCGGGCTGGTCACCACCCCGGCCTAGAGCTGCCGGAGGTGGTCCCGCAGGGTGCGGGCCACCTGCGCCATCAGGGCCTCGGCGCCGGGCTGGGTACTGGCGGGCACCAGTGACTCGGTGAGGACGGCGATGGCGAAGGTCTGGCCGTCGGAGTGCTCCACGACCCCGATCTCATGGCGGAGGTTGAGGAGCGTGCCGGTCTTGGAGGACCAGGTGGTGGCGTCGGAGCTGAAGTCCGGGGCGAGTCGGTGCCGCAGCACGTTGTGCGCCATGAGGTCGCGTACCCGCAAGCCGACGTCGGGGTGGATTTTCGACGGTGTCCACAGGGCCTGGAGCAGTTCCACCCAGGCGCGTGCGCTGCCGGTGTTGGCACGGGTGGTGTCGAGTTGCGGCACCCGATGGCCGCGGCCGCTGGTGCCGGCGTCGATGGCGAGGGCGTGGGCGAGATGCACCTGCGCGGCATCGAAGCGCTCCACGAGGGTGTCGCTCAGTTCGCGCATACGGTGCCGGACGGTGATGCCCCGCAGCCCGAGCTCATGGAGGATCTCGGCCACCTGGGCGGGTGGGGTGAGGTCGAACAGCGCGTCGGCCGCCGTTCCGTCGCTCAGACAGGTGCTCAGATAGAGCAGATCGTCGACCGCGATCCGGACGGGGTGGCGGAACCGGCTCAGCCCGGTGGGGCCGGGTGTGGTGATCCGCCCGGGTGGCACATCGAGCATCGTGGCTCCGTCGAGCTCACCGCGCCGGACGCGCTCCGCCGTGGCCAGCGCGAGCGGGACCTTGACCAGGGAGGCGGAGGGCAGCTGGGTGTCCGGGTCGATCCCCACCTCGTCCCCCGTGTGGAGGTCCCGTACGAGCAGACAGCCGTGCAGGCCGCCGTCGCGCAGCTGCCCGCGCAGCTCGCTCAGCAGTGCCTCGGTGCTCATGCCTCGGCTCCTGCCACGGTGTCCCCCGATTCCGCGGCGCCCGCCCGGGTGGCCGATGCCGCGGTGCCCGCCCGGGTGCGCGATGCCGCGGTGTCCCCCCGGGTGCGCGATGCCTCGGTGTCCGCGCAGGTGTCAGCGCCGAGGCAGCGGGCGATGGCGCCGCCCAGGCGCCCTTCGAGGTGCTGCGGATTGCCGTCCGCGGCGGCGGCGAGGGCGAACCCCCGGCTGAGCGCGATCTCACCGATGGGCCGCCACGTCAGGGCGAGTTCCTTCGCCTGCGCGGGAGAGCACAGCAACAGGTCGCGGGTGCAGAGGACTTCGGCGGCGGCGGTCGTCAGATCGGTGGCGGCCACGAGTTGCGCGGGCCGCAGACCGACCGCGTCACGCAGCCGGGTGAGCGGGTCGCGGATGTGCGGCACATCGTCCTCCGGCTGGATCCATATCCGGCGGGCCGGGCCCGGAGCGGCCCGGCCGAGCCGCAGCGTCTCGAGGTAGAGCCGCCGCACACCGGGATCCCCCACTCCGGCGAGCCCGAGCGGCACCGACCACGTGGCCTCGTCCGCGGGCACCGCGAGCAGCGCCGCCCGCACCTGCTGTGCGTGGATGAGTTCCAGGCGCTGCGCGGGCGCCGCCACGCGGAGATCGAGGGTGACCCCGTGCCCCCGCGCCTCGGCGACGAGCTGGGCGAGACCGGCCGTGGAGCAGATGCCGGGCACCGCGAGCCGCCACGGCTTGCGCTTGGCCGCCTCCGCCTCGTGCAGCAGCACATCGGCCGCCTGTACGAGCTGTCTGGCCACCGGCAGCATCTCCCGCCCGAACGGGGTGAGCACGGCCCGCCGCGAGGTGCGCTCGAAGAGCTGCTCCCCGAAGCGCTCCTCCAGCGCGGCCACGCGACGGCTGGCCACGGACTGGGACATCCGGGCGGCGGCCGCCCCGACGGTGAAACTTCCCCGCTCGCTGACGCTGACGAACGCCCGGCACACTCCCACCAGATCCACAGCCGCACTCTATGCCAGATCGGCATGAAGAAGCGCACGAGCGTATTGGACCGCATAGCCGCCGACGGCGAAGGTGATCCCAACGCCAGACCCACGCCCCGGAAGAGGGGGCCCGGTCATTCCATCCCGTGTGCGCCCCGCCTGACGGGGAGCCAACCGGAGGTTCGGACCATGCGATTCACCCTGCGATTCACCCGTGCCCGGCACACCGCTGTCAGCGCGTTCGCCACGCTCGCGCTCCTCGTCCCCCTGACGGCCTGCGGCGGCGAGGGCGATTCCCCGGACGCGTCGGGGCCGTCCCGTTCCTCGTCCACCTCCGCCGAGAGGGCGAGTACGACGCGTCCGGGCGCGGACGCGAAGGCGTTCACCGGCGAGTTCAAGAAGCTGGAGCGCTCCTATGACGCGCACCTGGGGGTCTACGCGATCGACACCGGCACCGGACGCGAGGTGGCGTACCGCGGCGACGAGCGGTTCGCGCACGCCTCCACCTTCAAGGCGCTGGCCGCCGGTGCCGTGCTGCGGAAGTACAAGCTGAGCGGGCTGGACCGGGTGATCCGGTACTCAAAGGACGACCTGGTCGAGAACTCCCCCGTGACCGAGAAGCACGTGGACACCGGGATGAGCCTGGGCGCGCTGTGTGACGCGGCCGTCCGCTACAGCGACAACACCGCGGCCAATCTGCTCTTCGACCAGCTCGGTGGGCCCAAGGGGCTCGACGCCATCCTCGAGAAGTTGGGCGACGACGTCATCCAAATGGAGCGCTACGAGCCGGAGTTGAGCCAATGGGTGCCGGGCGAGACACATGACACCAGCACCCCGCGGGCGATGGCCAAGGATCTGCGCGCGTTCGTCCTCGGCGATGTCCTCGGCAAGGGAGAGCGCGCGCAGCTCACCAAGTGGCTGCGGACCAACACCACCGGGGACGAGCTCATCAGGGCCGGAATGCCCAAGGGCTGGCAGGTCGGCGACAAGACCGGAAGCGGCAGCTACTACGGCGCCCGCAACGACATCGCCGTGGTGTGGCGGCCCGACGCCGCTCCCCTGGTCATGGCGATCATGTCGTACCGGGGCGACAAGGACACCCCGTTCGACAACAAGCTGATCGCGGACGCGGCGTCCGTGGTGGCCGACACGATGTCGTAACGCCCGTCGCCCGGATCCTCGGCCGCGCAGGAAGTGCCGCGTCCTCAGCCGCGCAGGAAATACAGGACGGTCATGGTCACGGCGGTGGTCAGAATGACGCCCCGCAGCAGCCACGCGGGCAGACGGCGGGCGACCCGCGCTCCGGCCACACCACCGGCCACCGCCCCGGCCAGCATGGCGGCGAGCAGACGCGGTGCGCTCAGCGCGTCCGAGGCGAGGAGGAACAGCCCGGTCGCACTGAGGTAGATGGCCGTGATCTGGGCGACCCGCATCGGGTTCCCGGTCGAGGTGTCGAGGCCGAGGCCGATGCTCCACACGGCCAGCATCATGATGCCTACGGCACCGCCGAAGTATCCGCCGTACACGGCGAGGAGGAACTGGCCGAGCAGGACGGCCCGGGGGCTCATGCCGACCGCATGGCCCCTCGCCTCGCTCACCGCACGGGAGACGCGGCGCCCGAAGGCGAGGACCACCGTGGCGAAGGCGAGCAGCCAGGGCACCGCGGCGTCGAACGACACCGCGGGCAGCGCCAGCAGCAGACCGGCGCCGAGCCCGCCACCGATCACACTGACCGCCGTCAGGGCCCGCGTGGACGTGTCCCCGACCGGGACCAGATCGCGCCGGTACACCCACGCGCTCGCCACGCTCCCGGGGACGAGGGCCACGGTCGAGGACGCGTTCGCCGTCACGGGGGACAGACCGGCCGCCACCAGGGCCGGGAGCGCCACGAACGTGCCCCCGCCCCCGATGGCGTTCAACGCCCCGGCGGCCACCCCCGCCAGCAGAACAAGCACTGTCTCGGACACCCGCCGAGCATCGCCCCATGGCCCGTGGGCCCACAATGCGTGATCCGCGTAGCCGGCCCAAGGCTGTGCCATAGGCTCACCAGGGTGCGGTATGACCTGGACGACCTGCGGCTCTTCCTTCACATCGTGGCGGAGGGCTCGATCACGGCGGGCGCTCGCCGGATGCATCTGAGCCTCCCGTCGGCCAGTGCGCGGGTCCGCTCGCTCGAGCACCACGCGGGCGTGGACCTGCTGATCCGCGGACGGCGGGGCGTGCGCCCCACCCCGGCGGGGACGGCACTGGCCCGCCACGCACGGGACGTGCTCGACCGGACGGCGCGACTGGAGAGCGCCGTGGCGAGCTACGCCCGGCCACCGACCGCCCCGCTGACCCTGCTGGGCGGCGGCTCCGCGATGCACCGCCTGGTGCCGCGGGCCCTGGTCTCGTTCCTCCGCGCACACCCGGACGTCGACGTCGAGGTGTCCGAGAGCCGCACCCCACGGACCGTGCGGATGCTCGCCGACGGCGAGGCGGACCTGGGCGTCGTCCTCGACCGCGAGGCCCGCGACTGCGGTCTCGCCCTGGAACCCCTCGGCGACGACTCGCTGGTGGTGATCGGCCAGTGCGGCGGGATCCTCGCGGGTCGTACCGAGGTGACCTACAGCGAGGTGGCCGAGCATCCGCTCGTGGGGCTCGACGCCGGTTCCTCGCTGCGGCGCTCGATCGAGAAGAACCTCGGCCCGCACGCTCCGGCGGTGCGCTACCGCACCACCGTCGGCCACCTCAACACCCTGGTCTCCCTCGCGGCCGCCGGCGTCGGACTCGCCGTCGTACCACGCCGCGCCATCGCCCCGCACCATCCGCTCGACGTATGCGACCTCCGCGATCCCTGGGCACGCCGCCGCCATCTGCTGGCCTGGGGCGCCAAGGCCCGGGCCTCCTCCACCGCCACCGCGGCACTCGCCGAACATCTGCGCCGCGCGGCCATGTCGGAACCGGACGGGGGCGACGGCCTTCCGGCCCAGTAGGGTGCCGTCCCCGGAGGTGGCGCCGGCACGGTCCCGTTCCGCACGGGCCCGTTCTCGGATCAGCCCTGCCGGGCGTGCCCGGTGCAGAGGCGGCGCAGTTCCCCCACACTGTCCGCGAGCGTGCGGTCACCCAGCGATGCGAGGACCGCTTCCTCGGCCTCGGCGGTGAGCGCGGCGAAGTACTCACCGCCGTGCGCGGTCACCGGGCACACGGGCTCCACCCCCGGCGAGGGGGCGAACAGGGGCTTGTCGCCGACGGCACAGCGATAGATCTCGGCCAGGGTGATCCGGTCGGTCGGCCGCCCCAGCCGCGCCCCACCGGAACGGCCCTTGACGCAGACGACCAGCCCCTCGTCCGTCAGCGGGACGAGGAGCTTGCGGACCAGGCTCGGGTTGGCGTTCAGCTTCTGGGCCAACTCGGCGGAGCTCAGCGGCCCGGCCCCGTTCTCGGCGGCCACGGCGAGGAACAGCATCACCTGGAGCGCACGGGAGAACCGGATGTCCAACACCTTCTCCACCTCCGCCCGCGAATCGGGGCACAGCCTACTCGACGGCGCCGTTCCGCCCCCACCTAAAAAGCAATCCAAACAGTTGCAGTTTACGCCGTGAAAACTGTACCTTTCAGACTCGCACTTTCGAGGCTCGGGGGAAGCCTCCTCGGAACGACACGTCTGGAGAGCGACGCAGTGAACACCCGCCTGACCACGGCACTGTCCCGCCCGTTCACACTGGGTTCGGCCAAGCTGCCGAACCGGATCGCCATGGCACCCATGACCCGTGGGCACTCCCCCGACGGCATCCCCGGCGAGGATGTCGCCGCGTACTACGCGCGCCGGGCGGCGGCGGGGACCGGCCTGATCATCACCGAGGGCACCACCGTCGACCACCGGTCCGCCGGTTACCTCGACGGGGTCCCCCGGTTCCACGGCGAGGAGCAACTGGCCGGGTGGCAAAAAGTCGTCGACGCCGTGCACACCCACGGTGGCGCGATCATGCCCCAGCTCTGGCACGTGGGCATACAGCGCACCCCGGGAGCGCCGCCGTTCCCCGACGCCCCGTCCCTGGGCCCGTCCGGGATCGCGCTGGACGGCACGCCCGGTGCGGGCGAGACGATGACCCTCGCCGACATCGACGACGTCATCGGCGCCTTCGCGAAGGCCGCGCGGGCGGCCGAGGAAATCGGCTTCGACGGCGTGGAGCTGCACGGCGCACACGGCTATCTCATCGACCAGTTCCTCTGGGAGCGCACCAACCGGCGCACCGACCACTACGGTGGCGATCCGGCCTCCCGGACCACGTTCGCCGCCGACCTCGTGGCCGCCATCCGCGAGCGGGTCGCGCCCGACTTCCCCGTCATCCTCCGGTTCTCCCAGTGGAAGTCCGACCACTACGACGTCCGCCTCGCCGAGAACCCCAAGGAGCTGGAAACCGTGCTCACGCCGCTGGCGGAGGCCGGGGTCGACGCGTTCCACGCCTCCGGGCGGCGCTACTGGCAGCCGGAGTTCCCCGACACGGGATCGGATCTGAACATCGCCGGGTGGACGAAGAAGGTCACCGGCAAGCCGGTGATCACCGTCGGTTCGGTCGGCCTGGACAAGGCCTTCCACCCCGGCTCCCTCTCCGGCGCGACCGCGGCCGTGGAGTCCATCGACCGGCTCCTCGAGCCGCTGGAGCGGGACGAATTCGACATCGTCGCGGTCGGCCGCGCACTGCTCGCCGACCCCGAGTGGGCCGACAAGGTCCTGAGCGGCCGGACGAGCGAGCTCATTCCGTTCAGCCGGGACGCGGTGGAGTCCCTGCACTGAGTCCTCACGCCGCCCCCGCGCCGCCCCCGCACCGATGGGGACGGCGCCGGCCGGCACGGGGGGATCCGGCCGGCGCCGGGCAGGGGGTGTGGCAGTTAGTTTAACATTTCACGATCGCCCCGCATTCCCGGCGCTCAGCAGGTCGGAGGAAGCCCGCTATGGTTCGGCAGCGCCCCGAAGGGGCGCGGGGCTGCGTCGATGTGCGGCTCCGCCGCGCGGCTGCGTCGATATGCGGCTCCGCCGCGTGGGACCAGCCACGACGGCGCCGCAGACGGCCGACGACGCATCGCGGCCCTTCCAGCGGAGCGCTGAGCCGGGGGCGCAGGCGCCGCCGTCGAGGGTGAAGGCGGTCGGCGCGGAGTTGGTGGCGCCCTTACCGGCGGTGAAGCCGATGGTGACCGAGCCGCGGGCGGGGCGGACCAGCTGTCGGGCCGCGCGCCGTCGGTGTCGGTGTCGGTGCATCCGTACTCCCGGGCGAGCTGGGCGGCGCTCTGGCCGCCCCTGATCCGCCGTCGGGTCAACAGCGCTGGCCCGGACACTAGTTGTTTCCCCAAGGACGCCACGTGTCCGCCACCCCGAAGCATGGCCCATTTTCGCCTGGTGAGACGATGCGCTCGCCCGAAACACACCTCATCAAGCGAAACGGAGGGCGAATGCATAAACGTCGTGGAACCGTGACCCGTCGCTGGAGAGTCGCGGCGGTCGCGTCCACGGTGGCCGTAGCGATCGCGGTCCCGGTGGCGATGGCCCAGGCTTCGGCCGAACCGCCACCGGAGGTCAGCGCCAAGGGCGCGTACCTGCTCGACACCGGTTCCAACAAGGAGCTGATGGCCAAGGACGCCGACACCAAGCGTCCGATGGCGAGCACCACGAAGATCATGACTGCCCTCGTGGTGCTCGAGACCCGAGGCCTGGACCTCAACCAGCAGGTCACCATCAAGCAGGAGTACCGCGACTATGTGACCAAGTCCGGTGCCAGCACGGCGGATCTGCAGACCGGTGACAAACTCACCGTCAACCAGCTGCTGTACGGGTTGATGCTGCCGTCGGGCTGCGACGCGGCGATGGCGCTGGCCGACACGTTCGGCACCGGCGACACCACCGCCGAGCGGACCAAGTCGTTCATCTCCAAGATGAACGCCAAGGCGCAGGACTTGGGGCTGACCAACACCAAGTACGACTCCTTCGACGGTGTCTCGGCCGACGCCGACAACTACTCGACGCCCCACGACCTGGCGCAGCTGACCCGCCGCGCCATGGAGAACGCGACGTTCGACACGGTTGTCAAGTCGGTGTCCACCAAGCAGGAGGCACCGGCGGCCAATGGCCGCACCCGGTACTACTCCTGGGACAACACCAACCAGTTGCTGGGTTCGTACCAGGGCGCGATCGGCGTCAAGACCGGGACCACCACCCCTGCCGGTCCCTGCCTGGTGTTCGCCGCCAAGCGCGGTGACAAGACGGTCGTGGGAGTCATCCTCAACGACGCGGACCGTTACCCGGACGCGAAGAAGATGCTCGACTGGACGTACGACACCACCACCGAGGTGAAGTGGCGCCGGCTTCCCGAGGACGCTCAACGGGACTGATCCACAAGCCCCGTGAGGCGATGGCGCGGTGCTCCGGCCGGACTCGTTCCGGCCGGGGCACCGGTGCTCGGGGCCAAGCCCCTTGAGCCTGGGCCTCTTCAACCCCGGCCCCTTGATCCCGGACCCGCACACGCGAACGAAGTACCCCGATCGGGTGATATAGCGGGTACACACATCATAGGAGCCCTGCGCGGCCGAAGAATGACGTCGAATCGGCGGCGCGCAAAGGGGGAGTTCCGCGATGACGATGCCCGCGGGTGGGGACATCACGGTCGACTGGGTCCACATCAGGGACACCATCCAGGTCAACGACGCACTGCTCGCCGAGATCAGGGCCGAGCTGACACATCTGCCGCCCGAGGCGCGGCTGGCACTCATCGCGCGCGAGGTGGTGCACGATCCCCAGTACGTCCTGACCGGACTTCCGGGCCACCCCCTCGTCGTGGTAGCCGAGACCTACCGCGGCAACGGCGGCGCGCTGGACAACAGCGGCGCGTCCGGGGCCGCGGGTGCCTACGGCGCCACCGGGCCGTCCGGTGTCGGCTACAACGGTATGGACGGCGGCCCCGGTGGACCGGGCGGCACCGGAGGCACGGGGGGCGCCGCCACACCCGTCACGGTGCTCGCGCACACCATTACCGACCTGCGGATCGCCGCCCGCGGCGGCCAGGGTGGCCAGGGTGGTACGGGCGGGCTCGGCGGGCGCGGCAAGGACGGCGGCCGCCCGCCCAACCGGCCCGACCCGCCCGACTCCATCCCGGGCGGCAACGGAGGCTCCGGCGGACCGGGTGGCACCGGGGGCGTCGGCGGCCCGGCCGCGGAGATCGTGGTCGAGACGGCCACGTACTCGGGCCTGTCGCTCGACGGGGCGGGCGGAGCGCCCGGCGCCGCCGGGTCCGGCGGCAGGGGCGGCACCGGAGGCAGGCACGGCGGCGAGAACGGTCCCGGCGGACCGCCGGGCGCCGCCGGGCCCGCGGCCGGTCCGGGGGTGGAGCCCCGGCTCCTGGTGCACTCCGACGCCGACTGGTGGGGCGTGGTGCGGTCGCGCCTGGGCGGGCGCGCGGCGGAGTGGGCCCACTACCGGACGACGGTGGGAGAGTTCCTCTTCCGCTCCTACGCCCCGGGGTTGCCGAACCGGAGCGGCCACCGCGACACCGCGGCCCATGAGTTCGACCGGGCCCTCGCGCTCGACCCGGGGCAGGAGCGGGCCGCCGAGCTGTCGCGGTACATCGCGACCAACCTCTCGCCGATCGGCCAGCCGTACAACCTCGACCTCATGCCGGACTTCCCGAACTTCGAGGGCGTGGTCGTCGATTACGACGCGATCGTGCACGGCCGCTTCACCGACGCCATGAACCTGCTGCTCTCCGTCCTCAGCACTGGCCAGAAGCGTGAGTTGCTGAAGACCGACATGGAGCAGCTGGCCGGTATGCGCGATGTGCTGGTCCTGGAGGAGAAGGCCGCGGGGCTGGCGCTGGAGGGGGCCGAGGGCCGGCAGAAGATCATCAATCAGCAGATCGAGGAGGTCAACCAGCAGATCCAGCAGGTCCGCGAGGAGATGACCCGGCAGCGCATGCAGTTCCCGCCGGGCAACGACCTCGGTCCGCTGGTGGGCGCGGCCATCGCGGTGGCCGCCGCGGCGTCCGCGATCGCCTCCGCCGGTGCCACCGCCGTGGCGTTCGTCGCCGCCGCCGAGGCCATCGCCACCTCCAGCGCCTCGTTCGAGGGGTTCGACACCGCCACCGGCCGGTACGGCGAGGGCGCCTATCTCATCAACTACATCGACTGGTCCGACCCCACCCACCCCAAGCCCAAGCCGGAAGCCGCCAAGGTGATGGGCGGGCTGAGCGACCTCGTCAAGAAGAGCGCGAAGTTCATCGAGGCCGGGCGGACCATCGCGGAGCTGGCCTCCACCACGATCGACGGCAAGCTGGAGAGCAGGGAGCGGGACCTGGTGGCCCGCCACCTCGACCTGGTCCGGCAACTCGGTGTGCAGATCCTGGAGGTCCAGCAGAAGCAGCTGCTCAAGCGGGCGGCCGAGGCCAAGATCGCCCGGAATGAGGCCGACCTCGAGGCGATGCGGAGGCTCGACGGGGACTGGGCCTCCGACATCACCGTGCTCAGCGCCACCGCCCGCCGCCTGGTCACCCAGACCCAGTTCTATGTCGACGTCCTGATCCGGTACTCGTTCTACGCACACCGGGCGCTGGACATCTTCACCTTCAGCAACGAGGCCCCGGCCTACAGCTTCGACTGGGGCCATCTGCACCCGGACGAGGTCGAGAACGCCTATCAGCCGCTCGCCCGGGGCGACGCGAGCAGAGTGCCCGGCCTGTTCGAGCGGTACCACCAGTCGTGGAACGCGATGCTCAAACTGGAGCCGCTGCGCACCAGGTACATGGAGTACAAGGCGCTTCTCGACCACACGGTGCGCTTTGTGAACATCACCGCGCCCGAGGTGCTGACCGCGCTGCGGACCACCGGGCGGGCGACGTTCACCGTCTCCCTCGACGGTTTCCCGGCCGCCTTCTCGGAACTCAAGATCGACCGGGTGCATCTGGGTCTGGTCGGAGCCACCGCCGAGACACCGGCCGTCGTCCTGTTCCTCCAGCACGGAGGCGCGGCCGTGAACCGGCGCCGGAGCGGGACGGAGGAGCGTCCGAGCGGGCGTCCCCTGACCGCCACCGTGGAGGCCACGTTCGACAGGAGCGACCCGACCGACCCCGCGGATCCGCGGCCGTCCTACTGGGGTCGCAGCCCCGCGACGACCTGGACGGTCACCGTCGAGCCGACGTCGGCGCGGGAGGGCGGCCTGAAGCTGGACCGGCTGAGCGCGCTCCAACTGACCATCTGGTACTGGTACTTCACCTCGCCCACCGGCACGGCGCAGCCCGTCGCGCCCATGCCGGTGCGGGCCGACTACGACGGGGACGGCGTCGTCGACGAGGCCATCTGGTCGTCCGCCGAGGGCTCCTGGCAGATCCGGCCGTCGTCCGGCGCCCCGCCGCGCTCGCTGCCCTGGGGACGGCCCGGCGACATCCCCGTACCGGCCGACTACGACGGTGACGGGAAGGCCGAACTGGCGGTGTTCCGGCCGGACAACCGCAAGCTGTACACCACCCGGGCGGACGGCGGCCCCGCCGCGGTCCACTACTGGCGGACCGCCGACTACGTCCCCCGGCCCACCGACCTCCCGCGTATGCGTCTGCTCGCGAACACGTTCCGGCAGCGCGCCGCCGTGCTGACGAACGCCGGTCGCCACGCCGAGGCCGTCGAGGTCCAGTTCCAGGCCCGCGACGCGTATCTGCAGCTCGCCGCGGTGTCCGCCCCGGCCCGCCGGGACGTGGCCCAGACGCTGGTCATCCTCGGGATGTATCTGTCCCGGGTCGGGCGCCATGACGAGGCGATCACCATCGGCCAGAAGGGCGTCGCCGAGTACCGGGCCATCGGGGACGAGGAGCACGTGGCGTGGGCGCTGGGAAACCTGGCGGCCCTCTTCTACCAGGCCGGTCGCCCCGAGGAGGCCGCGGAGACGCAGCGGCGTGCGGTGGCCGCCTATCGGGTCCTGGCCGCCGCCAACCCCGCCTTCGAGGCGGAGATGGCCAAGACGCTGGTGTTCCTGGGGATGTATCTCCAGCATGCGGGCCGCCACGAGGAGGCGGTGGCGGCCGGACGCGACGCGGTGGCGGTCTACCGCCGCCGCGAGGATCTGCCCGATCTGGCCTGGGCGCTGGGCAATCTCGGCGCCCTGCTGCAGTCCGCGGGCCGGCCCGGCGCGGGCGCCGACGCATGGCGGGAGGCGCGCGACATCTACCAGCGGCTCGATGCCACCGCGCCCGGCACCTACCGTCCGCTGCTGGCGATGGCCGCGTACCGGCAGGCGGCGCTGCTGGTGGCGGACGGGCGCCGTGCGGAGGCCCTGGCCCCGGCCGAGCAGGCGGTGGCACTGTACGAGGAGCTCGGCGCGGCCCATCCCGGCACGTACGTCTCCGAGACCGAGGCGGCCAGGAAGCTGAGGGATTCGCTGCGGGCCGGATGAGGCGGACGCCTGCGGCGTGCTGCTCCCCTCCCCGCCCCTTCCCGATACCAAGGGCTTCGCCCCTGGACCCCGGAGTCCGGGGCGGAGCGCCGCACACGGCGGAGCCACGTATCGGAGCCGCATACCGATGCCGCGGGGAGGGGCGGGGAGGGGCAAAGACCCGCCGGACACCCCGTGGTAGTCGTCAGGCCGCCGCCAGTCCCTGTACCGGGCCTCGAGCGCAACTCGACAGTCTGGGAGGACAGTTGGGGCAGCGGCCCCGCCGTCCTCGAACGGAGTCGACCATGGCCTTCACCCTCGACCCTGAGCTCGCCGCGGTTCTCCAGGCACTCGCCGAGCAGAGCGACCCCACTCCCCCGCCCGAGCGCGACGACTGGCGGACGCTGCGCGCCAGGGGCACGGCCTCGATGCGGTGGATGGCCTCGCTCCTCCCGGCGTACCCCTCCGGCTATCCGCTGGTGAAGGCGTCCTCGCACAAGGTGCGGTCCGCGGACGGGGCGGAGATCCTCGTCCGCTGGTACGAGAAGGCCGAGTCCGCACCGGGTTCCGCGGTCGTCTACGCCCATGGCGGAGGGATGATCGCCGGAAGCGTCGATCTCTACGACTCCGCCGTCGCCGGATACGTCCAGGCCACCGGGGTGCCGTTCCTGTCCGTGGACTACCGCCTGGCCCCCGACGCGGCCACCGGCACCGGCCCCGTGGAGGATGTGTTCGCCGCGCTGACCTGGCTGGGCGATCAGGCGCCCGAGCTGAGGGTCGATCCCCGCCGCGTCGCCGTCATGGGCGACAGCGCCGGGGGCGGGCTCGCCGCCGGAGTGGCCATCCTCGCCCGTGACCGGGGCGTTCCGCTCGCCCGCCAGGCCCTGCTGTATCCCATGCTGGACGACCGCACTCTCACCCCGGATCCCCTGCTGACCCCCTATGTGGCCTGGACCTGGGACGACAACTGGACCGGCTGGCACGCCCTGCTGGGCGCGGCGTTCGGCACCGACGACGTCCCGCCGCAGGTGGCGCCCGCGCGCGTCGCCACCGTCGAGGGCCTGGCACCGGCCTATGTCGAGGTCGGAGAGCTCGACATCTTCCGCGCCGAGGCCGTCACCTACGCCCAGCGGCTCGCCGACGCCGACATCCCCACCGAACTGCATCTGCACGGCGGGGCCATCCATGAGTACGACCGCCTCGCCCCCGCCTCCCGGCTCGCCCGCCGGGCCATGGAGGACCGCATGCGGGTGATCTCCTCGCTGTGAGGGCCGTCATGAGCCAGAGCGCGGATCCGGCACCACCGCTCGCCCGCCCGCGTCCATCGCGTCGGTCCGCCGGGCCGCGGCGCTCTCGCGCAGCGAGCCGAGGAACGCCCCGGCGGCGGGGGTGAGGGCGTGGTCGGCCATGCGCACCAGCAGGATCCGGCGCACCGGTGCGGGCGGGCGCAGCGGCAGCACGCTGACGCCCGGGCGGATGCCCTCCAGGGCCAGGGTCGGGGCCAGCGCCACGCCCAGACCGGCGGCCACCATCGCCTGCGCCTCCTGGTAGTCGTGTGCCTCGTAGGCGATCTGCGGTTCGAAGCCGACCGCCCGGCAGCTGCGCACCAGGGCCTCGGCCACCGGATGGCGGTCGGCGCGGGTGATCCACGAATCGTCGGCGAGATCGGCGAGGGTGGCGTCGGTACGGGAGGCCATCGGGTGGCGGTCGCCGACCAGGAGGGCGGGCGGATCGTCGAGGAGCGGGGTGATGTCCACGTCCTCGCGATCGATGCGGCACCAGTCGTAGTCCCACATCAGCGACATCTCGATCTCCCGGTTCTCCAGCATCGACCACAGGCCCGCGATACGGGCGCTGCGCACGGTCAGCCGTACGTCCGGGTGGGTGTCGCGGAAGGCGATGACGGCGGGCGGCAGCAGCGAGGCGCCGACGGTGGGGAAGGTGCCGATGCGCAGCGTGCCCGCGCGGAGCCCCGCGAAGTCGGCGAGCTCACTCTCCGCGGCCTTCAGCTCGCGGGCGATCCGCTCCCCTCGGTCGGCCAGGGCGCGCCCGGCGTCGGTGAGTGTGACACCCCGTGCGTGGCGGTCCAGCAGCGGCTGGCCGGCCTCCGTCTCCAGTCGGCTGATCTGCTGGGACACCGCTGAGGGCGTGTAGTTCAGGGCGCGGGCGGTGGCCGTCACGGAGCCGCGCCGGGCCACCTCGGCGAAGAGCAGAATGCGCCGGACGTCCAGCACGGCATCACCTCAAGCCTTCAGTTCTGCTTAATACCCCTGCAGATTTTCGAGATTGTACTTCACACTGCCGTAACCCACCGTAGATGCCACCGCCCACGGAGGAGCCGTCGGCGGGTGTCGATTCCACGGCCATGGGGAGTCCGTTGTGTTGCGTCTGCAGGGCGAGATGATCCGCGGGGGTACCAGCAAGTGCTGGATCTTCGACCACCACGAGGTGGTGGCCACCGGAGTGGATGCCGACACCCTGCTGCTCGCCGCCTTCAACGCGGCCGACCCCCGCCAGATCGACGGGGTGGGCGGCGCCTCGTCCACCACCTCCAAGGCCGCGATCGTCCAGACGTCGGACGTGGCGGGCGTGGATGTCTCCTACGCCTTCGCGCAGGTGGGCATCGGCGACGAGCGGGTGGAGTGGACCAGCAACTGCGGCAACTGCGCCACCGCGGTCGCGCTGTACGCCGTCCACCGCGGTCTGGTGCCGATCACCTCGGACACCACCACCGTCCGCATGCTCAACGTGAACACCGGGGCCCGCCTCACCGGCACCATCCCCACCCCCGGCCTGACCGCGCCCGACGAGGGCACCGCCGTGGTGCCCGGCACCGACGCGCTCGGGGTGCCGGTCCTGCTGGGGTTCCAGGACCCGGCCGGGTCCACCACCGGCCGCGCCCTGCCCACCGGCCGCCCCCTGGACACCCTGACCGGACCGGACGGCCCCGTCGAGGCCTCGCTCGTGGACGCGGGGGCGCCCGCCGCGCTCTTCGACGCCAAGGCGTTCGGCCTCGACGGCTCCGAGTCCCCGGCCGCGTTCGCCGCCGTGGTGCCCGCGCTCACCGTGCTGCGCCGCACGGCGGCGCTCGCGATGGGGCTGGTCGGCGAGGACGCCCCGGTCAGCCATGCGGTGCCCAAGGTCGGTGTCGTCGGCGGCCCCGTAACATATCGCACCACTCACGGCCACCTGGTCACTCAGGACCAGTACGACGTGGCCGTGCGCATGGTCTCCATGCACGCCCCGCATCCGGCGATCGGCCTCACCTCCGCCGTCGCCCTGGCGATGGCCGCCACGACCCCCGGCACCCTCGCCCACCGCGTCACGCGGCAGACCGCCGACGGCACGCTGCGGCTGGGCACCCCCGCGGGCGTCATCACCGCCCGAGCCGTCCCCGCACCGGACGGCGCGTCCCCCACGGTGCTCCTGCACCGCGCCGCCCGGCGCATCGCCCGAGCCGAACTCCTCGTTCCCGTCCCGGAAGGACGCCCCGTATGAGCCGCAATGTCGCAGCGCCGGGCACCGTCGCCGCCCCCGACCGGCCCGGCCGCATCCGCCTGCTGCTGTCCCGCCTCTATGTCCAGTGCCTGCTCGGTGTCCTCGCCGGGGTCGTCGTCGGTTCGCTGTGGCCCTCCTTCGGGGCGGAGCTGAAACCGCTGGGAGACGGCTTCGTCGCGCTGGTGAGGATGATGATCGCGCCGATCATCTTCTGTACGGTCGTCCACGGCATCGCCGCCATGAGCGACCGCAGAGCGGTCGGCCGGGTGAGCCTCAAGGCCCTGGTCTACTTCGAGATCCTGACCACCATCGCCCTGGTCCTCGGCCTGGTCGTGGTCAACGTCGTACGGCCCGGCAGCGGGCTGCACGTCGATGTCTCCACCCTCAGCACCGACAGCCTCCCGGCGGAGGCGACCCAGGCCCATGAGAGCTTCGCGGACTTCATCCTCAGCACCATCCCGGACACCCTCGTCTCCGCGCTGACCGGCGAGGAGATCCTGCCGGTGCTGTTCGTGGCGGTCCTGTTCGGCTTCGGTCTGCAGGCCAGTGGCGAGGCCGGGGCGGGCATCGCCGCGGGCGTCGAGAAGCTCTCCACGGTGCTGTTCCGGCTCATCCGCTGGATCATGCGGCTGGCCCCCATCGGCGCCTTCGGCTCGATGGCCTTCACCATCGGCAACTACGGCCTGGGCACCCTGCGCCATCTGGCGCTGCTGGTCGGCTCGTTCTGGCTGACCGCCCTCTTCTTCGTCCTGGTGGTCCTCGGCGCGGTGATGCGCCTGGGCGGCCTGCGCCTGCTGCCGTTCCTCCGCTACATCAAGGAGGAGCTGCTGATCGTGCTCGGCACCTCGTCCACCGAACCGGTGCTGCCGCGCATGATGGCCAAGCTGGAACACGCGGGCGCCTCGAAGCCGGTCGTGGGCATCACGCTGCCCGCCGGGTACTCCTTCAACCTCGACGGAACGGCCATCTACCTCACCATGGGGTCGGTGTTCCTCGCCCAGGCGGTGGGGGTGGACCTCAGCCTCACCCAGCAGCTGACCATGCTCGCCGTCATGCTGCTCACCTCCAAGGGCGCGGCGGGGGTGACCGGTTCGGGCTTCGTCGCCCTGGCGGCCACGCTCAGCGCCGTCCCCCATGTCCCGGTGGCGGCCCTCGCGCTGATCTTCGGCATCGACCGGTTCATGTCCGAGGCGCGGGCCCTGACCAGCCTGGTGGGCAATGGTGTCGCCACCTTGGCCGTGGCCCGCTGGGAGGGGCAGCTGGACGAGGCCCGGACCCGGGCGGTGCTCCGGGGCGACCTGCCCTTCAACCCCGATGACACGGCCGCCGACGACCTCGCGTCCAAGGAGCCGGCGGGATCGCCACGCGAACCCGTCCCCGCCGTCGGCTGACCACACCGCGCCAGGCGATCCGCCCGGGCCGAAGCGAACGCTTCGGCCCGGGCGTCGCTCGTCGGACCGCCATTTTCCCGTTGCACGTGGGTAAACCGAGCCGTGCCATCTGTGCAATTGCCGTCATGAACGAGGGTGCCTACGGTCGAGGCACAGACGGCGAAGCGCGCGCCGAGCCTCCCCTTCTCTTTCACCATGCGAGGGAGCACCCATGTCCACTGCCAACGGCACCACCGCCTCCGGCACCGGCCTCGACGCCGCGTTGCTCAACCGGGTCACCGCCGCCGTCCGCACCGCCGGTGACCTGCTGCGGGAGCGCCACACCCCACAGGCACGCGGGGTGGAGCTCGACGAGATCGTCAAGGAGATCCACGCCAACGACGACGCGGTGCTGGACGTCCTGAGGCAGCCACTGATGGCCGCCAGGCCGGGCGCGCGCTGGGCCGAGGACGAGCTGGAGGGCGGCGCGCTGCCGCCGGGCGAGTGGTGGATCGTCGACCCGGCCGAGGGCAACATCAACCATGTGCACGGCATGTCCGACTGGGCCGTGACCGCCACTCTCGTCCGCGACAACCACCCGGTGCTCACCGTCGTCCACCTTCCGCTGACCGGCGACTGGTACACCGCGATTTCCGGTCACGGCGCCCAGCTGAACGGCGCGCCCCTGCGGGTGTCGGCCAAGACGGACCTGGGCGCGGCCCTGGTCGGCACCGGCCAGGCCCGGCCGGGCGAGGACGAGCACACGTTCCACCGGATCGGCACGTCGGTCACCCGGATGCTGATCCACGGCCTCGTCGTCCGGGTCTCCGTGCCCGCCACCCTCCAGCTGATCCAAGTGGCCGCCGGGCGCATGGACGCGTTCTGGCAGTTCTCCGATGTGCGCTCGGGTCTGGTGGCCGGAGCCCTGCTGGTCGCCGAGGCCGGTGGCACCGTCACCGACACCCGGGGCAATCCCTGGGACCTGGCCTCCCCCGACTTCCTGGCCACCGCCCCCGGCATCCACGCCGAGGCCGTCTCCGTCCTGTCGCCCATCGCCTGACCACCCACCCCCCGGCAAGGAGTTCATCCGCATGACCAGCATCGGCATCCTCGGCACCGGACGCGTCGGCAGCGGCCTCGCCCGCACCCTCGCCGCCACCGGCCACCAGATCACCCTCGGCCACCGGCAGCCGCCCCAGGAGACCCCGGCCGACCCGACCGGCGCCGTCCCGGCGATCCGCCACGCCGACCAGCGCACCACCGCCGCCACCACCGACATCGTCATCAACGCCACCCCGGGCGACACCACCCTGGAACGCCTCTCCGCCCTGCACACCGAGCTGGCGGGCAAGATCCTCATCGACGTCTCCAACGCCACCCGCCACGCGCCCGACGGACTCCCCTCGGACCTGTGCTACCCCGGCAGCAGCCTGGCCGAGCGGCTCCAGCGGGCCCTGCCCGCCACGCGGGTGGTCAAGACCCTCAACACTATGCTCTTCACGGTCATGACCGCCCCCGCCGATCTGTCCACCCCGCCCACCGCCTATCTGTCCGGCGACGACGCGGACGCCAAGGCCATCACCGCGGGCCTCCTCGCCGACCTCGGCTGGAAGCCCGAGTGGATCGAGGACATCGGCGACATCACCACCGCCCGCGCCACCGAAGCCCTCGTGCTGCTGGTTCCCCATGTGCTGCGCCGCCATGGACTCCGGCCGTTCGCCGTCTCCCTGGCCCGCTGACCGCCCCGCACCTTAGGCACCGCGGGGACGTGTCGTACCACACGCCGTGAAACGTGCCCTTGCGCATCGATAGAACCTGGGGCCAGCATCGATCGTCTTCTCTTCCGAACAGCCGCCGGACGAAGGACGCGCATGACAGGCAGAGACGGGGAGACGACGGGGAGCGCCACCGCGGAACGGACCGCCGCCGGGCAGCAGCGCAAGGGGCGCCGCCCGCTGCGGATCGCTCTGGTGATCGTGGCGTCGTTCCTCGTGCTGCTCGGCGGCGGAGTGGGCTGGCTCTACTTCAAGCTGAACGGGAACATCACCACCTTCGGGGCGGACGGCCTCTCCGACAACCGGCCGGAGGGGAACGCCGCCGGTCGGAATGTGCTGGTCATCGGCTCGGACACCCGCTCCGGCGACAACAGCAAGCTGGGCGGCGGCACCGGGGACGTGGGCCGCTCGGACACCGCCTTGCTGCTGCACGTCTACGCCGATGGCAAGCACGCGGTCGGGGTGTCGATACCCCGCGACACCCTGGTCGACATCCCGCCGTGCCGGCTGCCCGACGGCTCATGGACCAGGACGCGGCGGAACGCCATGTTCAACTCGGCGTTCTCCGTGGGCGAGACCGCCCAGGGCAACCCGGCCTGCACCCAGAACACCGTCGAGAAGCTGACCGGGCTGCGCATGGACCACACCGTCGTCATCGACTTCGAGGGTTTCTCCCGGATGACCTCCGCGGTCGGCGGGGTGCGGGTGTGCGTGCCCCAGGACGTCTACGAACGCGATCTGAGCCCCAGCCGCCCCACCCGCGGCAAGCGCATCTTCAGCAAGGGGGTCCAGACGGTCTCCGGGCAGAAGGCGCTGGACTACGTGCGCATCCGCCACGGGATCGGCGACGGCTCCGACATCGGGCGCATACGGCGGCAGCAGGCGTTCATCTCCGCCCTGCTCAAGAAGGTCAAGAGCCGGGGAATCGACCCGACCACGCTGTATCCGCTGGCGGACGCGGCCACCAAGTCCATGACCGTGGACCCGGGGCTCGGCTCCGCGAAGAAGCTGATGTCCTTCGCCATGTCGATGAAGGACATCGATCTGCACAACACCAAGTTCGTCACCATCCCCTGGCGCTACCAGGGCGAACGGGTCGCCGTCGTCCAGCCCGACGCCGATGAGCTGTGGGCCGATATCAGGGCCGACCGCACCATCGACGGGAAGGCGGCCGGCGGGAAGAAGGACGAGCCCCGGGCCCCGGCCACGCCTACGCCCACGTCCACCGTGTCGGGCGCGGGCATCAGCGTCACCGTCTACAACGGCACCACCACCCAGGGCCTCGCCGCACGCGCCGCGGACACGCTCAGGACGCATGGCTTCACCGTGACCGGCGCCACCAACGCCGCCACCCAGGACCACGCCACCACCGTGGTCGGCTACGGCCCCGGTGAGCGGGACCGGGCCCAGACGGTGGCCCGGCTCTTCCCCGGCGCCGGACTGCGCCCCGCCACCACCCCGGGCATCAGCCTCACCCTGGGACGCACGTACCTCACCGCGCCCTCCCCCGACGCCTCCACGCCCGCCACGCCCTCCGCCCCGTCCTCCCACGTGGCCGACGACGCACGCTCCGCCGACGACGACCCCTGCTCCAACCTGTCCTACGGCTGACCGGATCCCCTCGCGGCCCTCACATCCGGTCCGGGCATGGCGCACCGCTCCCCGGGCATCCGGGAAAAACGCCGCGCGATCAGGGTGCCGCCGCGCCCGCGAGCCCGCGGATTGTACGGGCGGAGGGGGATCCGGGGTCGGCCGTGATCAGGACCACCTCCTGGTCGTCCTCGGGGACGAGCAGGACGTCGCAGTTCAGCCGCAGTGGTCCGGCCGTGGGGTGGTCGACGGTCTTGGTCCGGTGTCCGGGGGCGTGGACCGGACGCTCCTCCCAGATCTGCCGGAACTCCTCGCTGCCGGTGCGCAGCTCGGCCAGGAGTGCGGTGAGCGCCGCGTCGCGGGGGTAGCGGTCGGCGGCCCGGCGCAGCCGGGCGACCACGATGTGCCCGAACTCCTCGGCGCTGGAGCTCTCGTACGCGTGGCCCCGGCCGAGGAAACGGCGGCGGGCGAGGTTGCTGTGCCGCCCGAGGTCGTCGCCGAGCAGGGTCTGCGCCAGCGGGTTCCAGGCGACCACGTCGTAGGCGGCGTCGGTGACGATCGCCGCGGTGTCGGGCAGCCGCCGCAGCAGCTGCGCCACATGCGGGCGGACCCGCCGCACCGCCCGCGTGCCCGGGGGCGCGCTCGTCCCCGCGAGCCGGAACAGATGGCTGCGCTCGGCGGGCGCGAGCCGCAGCGCCGCCGCCAGCCCGTCCAGGATGCGCGGCGAGGGCCGGGGGCCACGGGCCTGTTCCAGACGGGTGTAGTAGTCGACCGACATATGGGCCAGCTCCGCCACCTCCTCCCGCCGCAGCCCCGGCGTACGGCGGTGGGGGTCGGCGGGCAGGCCGATGTCCTGGGGACGCAGCCCCTCGCGGCGGTCCCGCAGGAAGCGGGCCAGCTCGTGCCTCGCCATGCTGCCTCCTTCGGCTGACGGGTGCTGCCTGGGACAGGTTGTCCCTGGCAGGGGGAACGTGGCCGGGTAACCCTTGGTGCCATGAACGATCGCACAGCACTGGTCACCGGTGCCAACAAGGGCATAGGCAAGGAAATCGCACGCCAGCTCGCCGCCGAGGGACTCACCGTGTACGTGGGCTCACGCGACGCCGAGCGGGGGCGGCGGGCCGCCCGGGAGATCGGCGGCGACGCCCGGCCGATGGTGCTCGACGTGACCGACGCGGACAGCGTCGCCACGGCCGCGGCCCAGCTGGAACGGCTGGACATCCTGGTCAACAACGCGGGCATCATGGTGGACGGCTCCACGGCGCCCGAGGCCGGTCTCGAGGACTTCCGCCGGACCTATGAGACCAACGTCTTCGGTGTCCTCGCCGTCACCAACGCCTTCCTCCCGGCCCTGCGCCGCTCGGACGCGCCCCGGATCGTCAATGTGTCCAGCGGCACCGGCTCGTTGACCTGGAGCGCGGACCCGGACCACCAGTTCGCCGTGTCCGCCGGGTCGGGCGCGGCCTATCGCTCCTCCAAGACGGCGCTGAACGCGCTGACCCTCTACACCGCACAGGCCCTGGCCTCCGAAGGCTTCAAGGTCAACGCACTGGCTCCCGGGCTGCGCAGGACGGATCTGAACGCCCTCGCCGCCGGGAGCGACGGGGATCCGGCCGAGGGCGCGGCGGGCGCGGTCCGGCTGGCCCTGCTCCCGGACACCGGGCCCACCGGCGGGTTCTTCTCCTGGGATGGCACTCCGGCGCCCTGGTAGACCCCCGGCGTCACACGTGCCGTGCGGTGGCGCCCGCGCCACCGCACCGGTGTCTCCCGCCCGCTCCCGCCGACCGCGTCAGTCGGCGGAGAGCTGGGTGTTCGGCACCCGCCAGGCGGCGATCACGAAGGCGATCAGGCCCACCGCGGCCCCGGTGAGGAAGACCACGCGCAGGGCGCTGACATAGCCCTCGAGGAACGGCTGCGCCACGGCCGGATCGAGGTGGTGGAGGAAGGCCGAGTCCTCCAGGTTCACCCCGCCGTCGGGTTGTACGACGCCCTTCAGCGCCTCCGCGTTCGCCGGTTCCTCGGCCAGCCTGCGGTACGACGCGTCCTGGGAGGCCACCGCCAGGCGGTCGCTGATCCGCGTACCGGCCAGGGAGAAGAGGATGGACAGGAAGGCGGCGGCGCCCACCGTGCCGCCGTTGGAGCGGAAGAAGTTGACCGAGGCGGTGGCCGCCCCCATGTCCCGCCCGGGCACCTCGGACTGGGCGAGCGTGGTGATGGTCTGCATCGCCGCGCCGAGGCCCGCCCCCATGAACACCATGCCGATGGCCACGTACCACAGCGGGCTGTCGTCCCTCAGCGTGGCGAACACCAGCATGGCGACCGTGAGGGAGCCGACGCCCGCCGCCAGATGGATTTTGAACCGGCCCGTCCGTGACATCAGCCGGCCCACCACCAGGGTCGCCGTGACGTTCGCCGCCATGGTGGGCAGCGTGGCCAGGCCCGCCCCCATCGGGCTCATGCCCTTGGCCAGCTGGAGATAGAGCGGGAGGGTCGTCATGGCGCCGAACATGGCGATGCCCACGGTGAAGTGCAGCACGGTGCCGAGCCGGAACGCGCGGATGCGGAACAGCCTGACCGGCAGCAGCGCGGCATCCGCCATCCGCCGCTCCAGCAGGACGAAGGCGACCAGCCCGACCGCTCCCACCGCGTACATCACCAGCGCCCGGGGCGAGGCCCAGCCCCAGCTCCGCCCCTGTTCGGCCACGACGAGCAGCGGCACGATGCCGACCGCCAGCGTCAGCGCCCCGCCGTAGTCCAGCCGGTGCCGTACGGGCTGGTGGGGTATGTGCAGCACGCGGAGGATCACCACGATGGCGAGGGCCGCCAGCGGCACGTTGACCAGGAAGATCCAGCGCCATCCGTCGATGCCCAGCAGAGTGGCGCGTCCGGCGAACACCCCGCCCACCAGCGGGCCGATGACACTGGACCCGGCGAACACCGCCGTGATGTAGCCCTGGTAGCGGCCGCGCTCCCGTGGCGAGGTGATGTCGGCGATGATCGTCATGGCGAGGGACATCAGCCCGCCGCCGCCGAGGCCCTGCACCGCCCGGAAGGCCGCGAGCTGGTGGATGGACGTGGCGAATCCGCACAGCAGCGACCCGAAGGTGAACAGCACGATCGCGGACAGATAGACCGGGCGGCGGCCGTAGATGTCGGAGAGCTTTCCGTACAGCGGGGTGACGATGGTGCCGGTGACGAGATAGGCGGTGGTCACCCACGCCTGGGCGGTGAGTCCGTGCAGATCGTCGGCGATGGTGCGCAGCGCCGAGGAGACCACGGTCTGGTCCAGCGCGGCGAGGAACATGCCGAGCACCAGCCCGGACAGCACGGTGACGACCTGGCGGTGGGTCAGCCGGGCGGGGGTCTGGGGCTCGGTGGGCTCGGTGGTGGTGGATGAGGACGACATACGTACCTGCGAACCTTCTCTGCCGCGCGTGGGGGACGTAGCGGGGGCCGGAAACCCGCGGGGAGGGGCGGGGCCCGGAGCCCGGGCGCCGGGGGCCCGGGCTCCGGAGCGGGGTGTTATCCGGCGAGCTTCTCCAGGTCGGGGACGGCGCTGTCGATCTCCGGCAGCGCCAGCATCTCCAGCCGCGCCCGGCGGGCCACGGCGCGGCAGCCGTCGTCGGCCAGCACCTCACGGCAGACGGCGGCGATGCCGTCCGGTGTGGGGTCGGTGACGCGCCGGCCGAGGCCGAGCTCCTCGACCCGCTGTGCGTTGCCGGGCTGGTCGCCGAACTGGGGCAGCACCGCCATCGGTGTCGCCGTGCGCAGCGACTCGCGGATGCTGTTGAAGCCGCCGTGGGTGAGGAAGAGGTCCACGGATTCCAGCAGCAACGGCTGAGGCAGCCGATCGGTGATGTGCACATGCGGTGGCACCCCGTCGGTGTCCACGGGAATGCCCCCGGTGGCGAGGATGACGGTGCACTCCTCCAGCCGCGACACCCCCTGGACCATGGCGCGCAACGTGTCCACCGGGTCCGGCATCGGGATCGGCATGGGCGTCGGCGCGGAGACGTCCGCCTCGCGTGAGCCGTCGTGGAACATGGGGATCGCGGTGCCGATGGCGGCGAACATCAGGGGCCGGTCGGTGGGCAGTTCGGCCACCCAGCGCGGCAGCACGGCGCCGCGGTCCACGTCCACCGTCTGCCGGTAGGCCCAGGAGGCCGACAGGTGGTGGGCGAAGGAGAAGGCCGGTGGTACGTAGTCGATGCGCCCGTGCGGCACGATCGACAGCGGGTCCTCGGGAGTGGCCAGTCCCTGCCGCTTCCGCAGCGCGTTGAGGCCGGGCAGCAATGCGGCCGGGTCGAAGCCGTTGACGGCCCCGGAGGGGGTGGGCAGCTGGGGTATGCCGAGCGTTTCGGCGACGACGCAGGCGCTGAGGTCCATGCCGTCGCGCAGGATGAGGTCGGGACGGAAGTCGCGTGCCTCGGGGAGCACGGCGTCCAGGAGCATCGTGGCCATCGGGCCGGACACGACCTTGCACATGACGCGCAGCATGAACTCCTGCCGCTGCTCGTCGTCCATGTCCGGCAGGCCGGCCGGTCCGGACTCCTCGGCCAGGACGGGGCCGATGAGGGAGGACGGGCTGAAGTCGCGGATGGCGCTCGTCACCCGCACCTCCTCCCGTTCGAAGACGGGGACGAGGGCCGGGGTGGTGACCACCAGCACCTCATGGCCGGCCGCCGCGAGGGACCGGGCCAGGGGAAGCTGCGCCCGGCCGTGGGAGGGGCTGGCGAGCGTGGTGAACATAACCCGCAACGCAAGGGCCTTTCTGTGAGAAGGGTCTCGTACGGGAGAAATACGGCGAGAGGTACGGCGAGAGAGGGGCGGGGCGGTCAGCGCGCCATCGCGGGCGCGCGGCCGATGCCCTCGCAGGTGAGTCCGGCGCGGCGCAGCCGGTCGGGGTCCAGGAGGTTGCGGAAGTCGTAGACCATCGGGGCCCCGAGCAGCCCGGCGACGCGCTCCCAGTCCAGGTCGCGGAACTCCGGCCACTCGGTGAGCACGAGACATGCGCGCGCTCCCCGGAGGGCCTCCTCGGGGGTGTCCGCGAGGGTGAGCAGATCGCTGAGGTCGGGGCGGGTCTCGCTGAGCGCGGGGTCGTAGGCGTGGAGTTCGGCGCCCCGCTCCTTGAGCAGCCGGGCGATGGCCAGGGCCGGTGAGTCGCGCAGATCGGAGGTGCCCGCCTTGAAGGCCAGGCCCAGGACGGCCAGCCGTACGCCGCGCAGCGAGCCGTCGCCCGGGGTGCATCCGGCCACCACGCGCTCGACGAGCCGCCGCTGGTGCTCGACGTTGGTCTCGATGGTGGCGCCCAGCAGCGGGAAGTCCACGCCCGACTCCTGGCAGACGGTCAGCAGGGCGTGGGTGTCCTTGGGCAGGCAGGAGCCGCCCCAGCCGGGGCCCGGCTTGAGGAAGGCCGAGCCGATGCGGGGGTCGTGGCCGATGCCGGTGAGCACATCGTCCACGTCGGCGCCGAAGTGCTCGCACAGCGTGGCGAGGTTGTTGGCGAAGGAGAGCTTCATGGCCAGGAAGAAGTTGGCCGCGTACTTGGCGAGTTCGGCGCCCGCGGCGTCGGTGAGCACCAGCGGGGCGTCCAGCCCGGTGTAGAGGTCCGCCACCTTCCGCGCCGCGTCCCGGTCCGCGGCGCCGACCACGATGCGGTCGGGGTGGAGGAAGTCGCGCACCGCGTAACCCTCGCGGAGGAACTCCGGGTTGCTCACCACGGCCACGTCGGGGCGGTCCAGCAGCGCGGCGACGCGCTCGGCGGTACCCACGGGCACGGTGGACTTGTTGACCACCACACTGCCGCGCGGCAGCGCGTCGCGGATCTGGTCCGCCACGGCCTCGACGGCGGCCAGGTCGGCGGCGCCGCCGACGCCCATCGGGGTCGGCAGGCACAGGAACACCACGTCGGCGTCGGCGACCGCGGCCCGGGTGTCGCGGACGAACGCGAGCCGCCCGGAGTCCAGTCCCTCCCGGACGAGTTCCGGCAGCCGGGGCTCGAGGATGTCGACCTGTCCGCGCCGGAGCCGTTCGACCTTCTGATGGTCGGTGTCCGCGCACACCACTCGATGGCCGAGGGTGGCCAGACAGGCGCCGGTGGTCAATCCGACATAGCCGGTGCCCACCACCGCGACGCGTCGTATCTGCACAGGGGATCACCACTTCTGCTGGGGGTCAGATGCGGGTGCGTGGCGAGGGACGGCGCGGGGCCGCCCGGTCGGGGTACGAGCAGGCCGGACACCGTCGTCCGGCCGGGACCGCGCGAGGCGGCGACCAAAGTCACCACGCGTTGACAAAACATAACGCGCCGACCCACAGCTTGGTCAACAAGCGATGACAACAGTGGATGACTTCTGGACATGCGAGGCTGAACCGGCAGCATGTACGGCACGGTCCAGGCGGAGGTACGACAGGTGAACCGGGAAAGCGACTCACCAGGGTGCGACGACCACCCCCGCCGCGCCCGCAGATACGACGCGGCGGGCACGCGCAGCGCCCTCCTGGGGGCCGCCGCGCTGCGGTTCGCCAGATACGGCTACGACGGCTGCAGCGTGCGCGACATCGCCAAGGACGCGGGGGTGGACGCCGCCCTGGTCTACCGCTATTTCGGCTCAAAGGAGGCGCTGTTCGACGCGGTGTCGACCAGCACCGGCATGTTCGAGCCGCTGCGCCATCTGCCGCTGGACGAGGTGTCGGCGTGGATCTGCGATGTGGTCTCCACGGGGCCCACCGAGGAAGAGGCCCCGCATCCGCTGCTGACCAAGCTGCGCTCCTCCAGCCGGGAGGAGACCGTCGGGCGGCTGCGCGAGGAGGTCACCGAGGTGTTCTCGGAGGGGTTCGCGCGGCGTCTGGAGGGCGAGGACGCCGAGCTGCGGGCCGAGTTGCTGGCGGCGTGGCTGATGGGCATCACCCTGCTGCGCCTGGCCATCCGTTCACCCGCGCTGGCCGACACGCCGGACGACACCCTGCTGCGGTTCCTCCGGGCGGGTATCGATCCGCTGCTGGACGCGGGCTGCCCCGGGAGCAGGCGCGAGGACGGCTGACCTGTCCTCGCTCCGCCCCGGGGCGGGGAAGCCGCCATGGCGGCCTGCGGGGTGTCCGGCGGTTCTTTCCCCTACCCGCCCCTCCCCGAAACTGGGGCTCCGCCCCAGCCCCCGGGGTCCAGGGGCGAAGCCCTTGGTAGCGGGAAGGGGCGGGTAGGGGAGCAGCCCGCCCCAGGCGGCAAGATCCGTCGGACGCCCCTTGGGGGAAACCGGTGTGGCGGCTAGACGTTCGGCACGCGCAGCTTGTCCCAGCTGGTCTTGCCGGGGACGCCGTCCGCGTCATCGCCGGAGTAGCCCAGCTTGCGCTGCCAGGCCGCGTAGGACTTGCGGTCCGCCTCGGTCCACTCCGGGCCCGGGCCCTCCTCGTAGCGTCCGCAGCCCTCGGCCACCAGCCGCTTGCCCATCGCCGTGATGATCTTGCTTTCGCGGCCTGTCCGGAAGAAGTCGGCGCCCGGGAACGGCTCGTAGGACGCCGGTGGCTTGGGCGCCGGTGGCTTGGGGGCCGGGCCGTCCGGCTTGGCGCCGAGCCGCTTGGCGACGCGGCTGCGCATGCTGTCCATCGTGAAGCCACGCGGGTCGACCTTGCCCGGCTGCCACTCCAGATGGCCGATCACCGAGCGCTGGGTCCAGCCGTGGGCGCGGCAGATGGCCGCGGACACCTTCTCGATCGCCAGCTTCTGCGCCTCCGGCCACGGGTCCTCGCCGTCGCCGAGATTGATGCACTCGAAGCCGTAGAAGTGGCGGTTGCCGTCGGTGTCGGCCTCGTTGTCGTGGGGCAGCGCGGATTCGTCGACGACGGCTCTGAGCACATCGCCGTCGCCCAGGCCCGCGTGGTTGGCGCGGCCGTTGCCGACCAGGTGGACCGCGCCGGACTTGTCGATGACCCCGTGGCACAGCGGCCCCGGCAGTGATGCGTGCCCCTCGTAGCACAGCTCCACCGAGGAGTCCGTGCCCTTGGTGACGGTGTGATGGATCATCACCCCGTTGACTGGCCCCCAGGGGCCCTTGGAGTTGCGGTTGTGAGTCCGCCAGTCGCGGTACTCATGGACTTCCAGTCCCTCGTCGCGAAGCGCCTTGAGCAGACGGTCGGCGGTGAGCGGCGTGGCCATGGTGATGTGCTCCTTAGGGATGAGGCATGGTGATGTACGGATGCCGCGGGCACGGAACTCAATCGGCTCCGCACCGGGCCTACGCTTCCGGTTCGGTGTCCTCCCTGGCCCTGGTCTCGGCCTCCGCCTCGGCCTCCGCCGCGAGCGCCGAGGCGTCCGCGGCCGGGGCGGGCGTGGCCAGCGGCCCGAACACCATCCGCAGATCCAGCTCCGCCTGCTCGGCCGTCACCCACGCCAGGGGCGCGTAGTGCGCCTGGATCCCGGCCGGTGCCTGGAGGAGCGGTTTGCGGGCCGCGTTCACCGGCCACTCCACGCCGCCCGTGGCGGTGCGGGCCGGGATCAGCCAGTGGTCCCCGGAGCGGTAGGCGCCGTCGGGGGCGAAGTACACCTCGACGCCGTCCTCCAGGGGCAGCCAGCGGCCCTCCTCGACCCTGAGCGCACCGCGCTTCAGCCGCGCCGCCGCGCCCTTGCGGGGACGCCGGGTGGTCTCCCGGTGGTCCCAGCGGCGCAGGAACGGCCGCAGCTCCGGGCGGCGTCCGACGCCCGGCTCGGGCTCACCGGACAGCCGCACCCGCCGCCCCGGCAGGTCGGCCTCCTCCACCCGCAGCAGCGGCAGCGGCTCGCCCCGGCTGGTGTAGGCGGTGTCCACGAACTCCACCAGGTCCCCGACATTGAGGTCCAGCTTGTCGTCGCTGCCCAGCGAGGCCAACTCCACCCAGGTGCCGTCGAGTTCGTCGACCGGGAAGACCACCGAGCCGTTCTCCCGGGACCATTTGAAGGTGGCCTCCTTCGCCGTGCCGCCCTCGTGGATCTCCACCCGGTACAGCTGGTTCTCCGGCCCCCGGTAGCGGGCGTCCGGCCGGACCAGGCAGGGGTCCTGGTCCGCGTGTTCCGGCCGCTCGGCGCGTGCCGCCAGCCGGGATCCGGGGGCCGTGGCCTTCCGTGCCCACGCCTCGAACGCCTTGCCGACCTGCTCCTTGTTCGCCCCTCCCGGGTTCTCCAGCTCCAGCGCCGCGCCCTCCACCGGCAGCACCTGCCAGACCACCTTGACCCGCGCCGCGGTGTCCGGCATCGCCGAGCCGAGGGCCACCTCGCGCAGCGCCGGGTCCTCGGCGGCGGTCACCGACCGCTCCCACACCTTCAGGGCGACCAGGAACGGACGCTGCTCCGGCAGCCGGTCGCCCGGCCGCTCCGGGTCCCGGTAGGCGTCCGGCTGGTCCCAGTAGGTCCAGGTGGCGGGCGGCTCGTCGGGCTCGGGCGCCTCGGCCTCGCCCTCCTGGCCTTCAGTCCCGTCCGCCGCCTCGTCGTCGACGGCCACACCGGGCAGCGGCCGGGTCGCGTCGCACAGGATGCCGTCCACGTAGTAGCGGCCGCCCTCGATGATCAGGTCGTCCAGATCGCGGCTGCCGCCCTTGAACCGGATGCGGAATCCGGCGTCCGCGGACGGGCCGCCGTGCCGCCCGATCAGGTCGGCGGCGAGCGTCCGGGCCTGGTGGAGCTGGATCGCGGTCTGCTCGTTGGCGTCGGCGTCGAGCTGTACCCGGCCCTGCTGGGCGACGACGGCGGAGTAGCGCCGGTCGGGCCGGAAGGTGAGACGGGAGAGATCGGCGTGCATGGAAGGGGTCCCCCTCGAAAAGGTTCGGAAGTCTGGCGGGCGCGGCTCGGACGGGCGGGCGGGCTGGGGCAGCGGTGTCGGTGTCGGTGTCAGATCGGCTCACGTCACGGCGATGACTCCCGCGTCCGTGCCCGCCGGCGCGTACTCCGCGAGCCGCGCCCGCAGGCTGTCCTCGCGCTGCGGCTGGTACAGGTCGTGGAAGGCGCCCATCTCGGCGCCGTCCTCGGCGCCCCGGCGGATCTCCTCCGCGCATCCGGCCGCCAACTGCCCGTACACCGGGGTGCCGTAGCGCTCGCCGCTGAACAGCGGCCGCACCCGCCACGCCTCCTCGGCGCCCACCAGATCCGGCTGGCAGCGGTGGCGGCGCGGGGTGCGCGATCCCGGCGGCACATAGCTGAACCGCAGACATCCGACACCGCGCCGGGCCACGTGCATCCGCCCGGTGAAGATGCTGTTCTCGCCGATCCGCACGGCGTGGGTGTGCACTTCGCCGATGACGGTGGTGCGGTGGGCGTGCAGTACGGCGTGGGCGTGGCGGCAGTCCGGGGCGGACAGCGCCGGGCGGTCGTGTCCGGTGGCGTCCAGGATGGAGTCGCGGATGTGGAGGGCGAGCGGATCGGTGTGCACCTCCTCGCCGATCACCTCGATGGTGCCGAGGACGCTGCGCTCGATCTGGACGCACGCGGTGGTGCGCTCCAGGACCAGGCTGGGCTCGTCGGGCGAGCGCGGCTCGCACTCCGGCTCCAGGGACCAGCCGGGGACGAGGGTGCAGTGGCGCAGCACCACGGCGCCGACCGGCCCGGTGACGTTGAGGCCGCGCCCCGCGATCAGCAGCCCGTCCAGCACGATGCGCGGCGCCTCGCCACCGGTGTTCCCGTGCTCCTCCCGCGCCCGGATGTTGAGCGCGTCGGGGCGGTTGCTGTACCAGTCCAGCAGCCGGATCACCGGCCGGGTGCCCTCGGCGGCGCGCAGTTCGAGCCGGTCGCCCGGGTCCAGGTCGAAGTCCAGCTGCTCCTGGTAGGCACCGCTGTGGGTGATCTCGATGATGCCCTCAGGGCCGCATCGCCCGCCCCGCCGGTCGTGCTGCCACTGCCGGTACGCGTCCATGATCCGCTGGTACGCGCACCCCGGTCCGACCCGGTAGACCTCCGCGGCCGGGGAGGTCTCGCGGTCGTCCCGGTCGTACTCCCCGCCGCCCATGTCGTCGGGGTAGGCGTAGTGGTAGGTGACCCACACGCCGTGGCGCGGCGCGGTGCGCGAGCCGAAGGCGATCCGGCCGAGCTCGGGGTCGATGACCACCTGGCCGCGCCCCGCGCGGTAGCGCCAGTCCGTCAGATCGGCCACCACGATGTCCGACGGCGGTACGGGCTCGTCGTGGCCGTCCCGCCAGACGGTGAAGCTCTTGCCCGGACCGTAGGAGTCGAGGAGGCGGTCGGCGAGCTGACGGCGGCGGATGTACGCGGGCACGTTGTCGATGGACGCCGGGGGTCCCCCCGCCGAAGGCAGGGGGCACGTGCTGGACGGCTCGGGTTCGGGGCGGGTCACCAGCGGGATGTCATTGCCGAGGATCGAGAAGGTGTAGAGGTTGCGGGCCCGGTCGATGCAGTACGCGGGCGCCCTGGTCACGTGGTACGGCTTCAGCCGCCACACGAACAGCCCGACCCCGGCCGGGGTGTGGCCGCCCTGTCGGCGGCGGGAGGCCGCGCGCCGGACGTCCGCCGAGCGCGCCACCGTGCCGAACGGCCCGCCCGCCAGGTCCAGCGCCGCCCCGTCCCGCAGATCGGCGAGCCGGCCCCGGGAGAGCCTGCGGAGGTCCGCCGCCGCGCCGCCCGTCCCGCCGTAGAGCTTGACCGGCTGCTGGTGCGCGGTGAGCCGGGAGAGTTCGACGGCGCGGGCGGGCCATCCGGCCACCGACGCGGAGACCTCCTCCAGCAGCGCGAGCGTGCCCTTGCGCCGTCGGTAGGCCACGGTGGCGGCCACGTCCCGGCGCGGCGCGAGCGCCTCGGCCAGCCGCGCCAGGGACGCGTCCGGCGGTCCGCCGTCGCGCAGTCCGGTGGCCAGCACCCGCTCGTAGCCGGGCAGCGGACGGTAGCCCACCAGATCGCCCAGGTACGGCAGCACCCATGCGGTGGCGGTCTCCACGAACCAGTCGTCGTAACCGCGCTCCACCCCGTCGCGTACCCGATCGACCTGCTCGGCGATCACGGCGAGCAGGGCGCGCAGGGGCTCACCCGCCTCGGCGTCCCTGAGGCGATGCCACTGCGGAAGCAGCTCGGCGAGCCCGTCCGGCTCCCTGCTCATGAGGTGACCTCCGTAAGGATCAGCGTGTCCGGGACATCGGGTGAGAACATCGCGAGCCGCGCCGGGCGGATGCCGCGGAAGACGGACACCGAGCGGCCCTTGGCGAGGCGGCGGGTGTCGGTGATGTCGGGGTTGAGGCGCAGCAGTTCGGCGAGCGGGATGCCGTGGCGTCCGGCGACGTCGGTGAGCGTCTCGCCGTCCGTGGCGGTGACCCGGTAGGTGTCCTCGGCGTACTCGGCGGGCCGGGCGGGGACCACGGGGCTGGGCTCGGTCAGCCGGGCGGCCAGGTCGGCCAGTTCCCGTGGGGTGCTGGAGGCCGGGACGCCGGTGAAGGCGTCCACGTCCGCATAGTCCACTCCGGGCACCGACTGGGCGGTGGCCAGCACCTCGGAGAGCACGGCGGGCTGGCCCAACTCGCGTCCCGGATAGCCGAGTTCGCGCAGCAGGGCCTGGCGCAGCCGGGGTTCGACCAGCTCCCAGGAGTGGTCCGGCGCCACCTTCACCCGTGCCACCAGCACCAGCAGCACCAGCTCGCGCACATCCACCCGGACCGGCAGCCGGGTGTCCCCGTAGGTGGCCAGCGAGGCGCGCAGGGCGCGCAGCACCTCCGCGTCCTCGCCGATCGGCGCGTCGTCCACCCCGGCCACGGTCACATGGAGCACCCTGCGCCGCCCGTCGAAGAGTTCGCGGGCGGCGGCCCGGCCGATGCCCGCGCGGGACCGGGCGAAGTCCTCGTAGTCCTGGAGGGAGACCAGCCGGTCGAGCGCGGAGACCGCGAGCGGGATGGTGCGGCGGGTCAGGCCCGGGCCGTCGCCGTCCGCGCCGCCGGTCGCGGGCTGCGGATTGGTGACGGCGGTGACGCCGAGGGGCCGGGTCAGGGCCTGGGTGATGCGGTCCGCGGGCACGTTGGCGGCCTCGCCGGTGCCGAAGCGGTAGCGGGCCCGTACGTTCTCGTGGCCGCCGGGCAGCCGGGCGCCGTGCACCCCGTCGCCGAAGGTCACCGTGGTCCGCCCGTCGCCGGTGGTCCCGGTGACGTAGACACGCTCGCGCGGTCCGCGTCCGGCGAGGCTGTCCACCCGGTGCCACAGCAGCCCGTCGACGCGGACCTCGAGGGCCGGGGTGGCGCCCAGGGGGTTGTCGGCGGGGAGCCAGGTCAGTGGCGACTGCCACAGGGTGAACGTCTGATGGGCCAGGGCGGGGTCGCCGCTGCCGATGGGCTCGTCACGGCTCTCGCCGTGCGTGGCGGGCACGACGTTGCCCTGGATCCGGACCGTCTCGCGGCGGTAGCGGTAGGCCAGATCGGCGGTGAGGGTGAGGGTGGTGTGCACGTGGTCACCGGGCAGATCGGGGTCGACGCGCTGGTCCACGGCGGCGATCACCGCCAGCTCCGTGCCCCGGACCCCGGTCGGGCCGCCCGGACCGGCCGGCCCCGGGATGTCGGCGCGCTCACCGGAGACGACGATCCGGCGGCCCGGCCGCAGCCCGTCGTACAGCTCGGCGAGCTCGATCTCGTTGCCGTGCACATCCTCGCCCAGCGGCTCGTCCGCCGGGCGCAGCGGCTCACCGCCCGCGTGCACGGTGGTGTCGCGGATCGCGGAGAGCAGCACATCGTGTTCGTCGAGCCACGGGTCGGCGAGGGTCAGCTGGGTGCCCCGGCCGGTGATGCCGTAGTTGGTGTACGCGGCGGTGCGCACGGCGACGACGCGGGTGGTGACGAAGGCGAGCTTCTTGTCGCCCGGGATGCCATCCGGCTCGCCGGACCCCTTGCGGGGGCGCTCGATGGCCACCCAGCTGCCGACCGTGATGGAGTTCTGCACCGAATCCAGCGGCAGCACATGGCGGTTGGCGGGCTCGGGCACGGTGGCGACGCCGATCTCGACGGCCGGGGGCTCGCTGCCGGGGGTGAACCGCAGCGTCAGTTCATAGGCGCCGTAGCTGATCTGTTTCGGGGGTTCGCCACGGCTGAGCATCCACTGCTTGGTCTCTCCGTTCTCCACGACCACATGCACCCGCCCGTCCTCGGCGGGCCGGGACACGAACAGGGTGAGCGCGGGCAGCCCGGGCAGCAGGGTGGCGGTGACACCGGGCTCCTGCGAGTCGGTGGGACGGCCCCGGAGCCAGCCCAGGTCGTGGTCCTGGCCGACGCGGGTGGACAGCTGCACCCGCCCCGGCCCGAGCTCGAACTCGGCGGTCTGCGGCAGGTTCTCGCTGCGCTGCCATGACGTCCCGGTCTCGATATGCTGGAACTCCGCCTTCACCGGCACCTTGCCCGCCGTGTCGTACACGATCCGTACGGCGGTCAGCTCACCGCCGGTCAGCGGCCAGTCGGTCTGCCGGATGACCCGGCCCCGGTCGTCCTGCACCGGCTTGAGCGGCGCCATCGCCCCGAAGGGCGCGGCCGTCACCCGCATCGCCAGCAGCTCGCGCAGGAGCGGGAGGGTCCCCGGCGGGGCGGTGGCGGCCGGGGCGGCGCGCCGCCACGCCGCGTACATCCCGCTCGCCACCCTCGGGTCGAGGGCGGGCAGCAGCCCGGCGGCCAGGTCCGAGCCCGGCCCGAAGAGCCGCCGTGGATCGTGCCCCGCCGTGGCGCGGGCACCGGACGGGGGCCGTACGACGCGGGTGCGCAGGGCGGGCAGGACGGCGCCGAGCGCCGTCACGGCGGCGGTGCCGTGGGCCCCTGTGTCGGGACTTCGGCTTCCGGTGGCGCTGTCGGCCGCGGGCCGGTCCTCGGCGAGCTGGGACCGCAGCCGCACCTCGCCGGGCCCGGTGGCGTCCAACTCCCCCGCCCGCTCGCGCAGTTCGCCGATCACCGCCTCCAGCCGCTCGAACCAGGCGGCGACCTCCTCGTACGGAGCGGCCAGCACCTGCGCCTCCGCCAGCCGGTCATGCGGTTCGGCGAGCCGCCGGGCGAGCTGCCCGGGCGTGGTGATCCCGTCCAGGTCGCCCCGCAGCGGCGCCAGGACCTGCGCGTCGAACTCCTCGATCAGGCGGCTGACGGGGCGCGGATCGGGGTGGTCCGGCGTGGGCTCGGCGTCCCCCCGGTCGTCCGGGTCCTCGTCCGCCTCCGGGTCGGTGATCCACCGTCGTACCTCGTCCACCAGCTCCTTGAGCGACGGCGGGGCGGACTGCGGCAGCCCGATCGCCGTCACGTCCTCGTCGCGGTCGACGGCCACGCGCGCCACCGGCAGCAGCAGCTTCTGGCCACCGCCCCCGGACTCGGCCGTTCCGCCGAAGACGAAGAACAGCTTGTCGCCCACGGTCAGCCCGAGCGAGGTCCCGGACACCAGCAACTCCGAGCGGCGCCGCAGGTCGTCGGAGCCGATCAGGGCGGGTCGGCGGCGGCGCACCGCCAGGTCGTTCCACGCCCAGCGGGCCGTCAGCTCCTCGCTGGTCTCGAAGGTCTGCGACTCCTCGTCGGAGGCCGCCGGGACGCTGTGGCTGATGGCCCCGCGCGGAATCGTCACCACCACGTCCTCGGCGCGCGGATCCCGGTCCAGGGTGTACGCGAGGTGGGTGTCGGCGGCCACTCCCGGCCGTGGCACATGCCCCACCAGCCGCCCCAGGAGGGCGAGCGAGCGGGGGTCGTGGGCGGTGCGCAGATAGCCCTCGTCGGCGATCCGCTCGGAGTGGAAGGTCAGCAGGTCGCTCAGGACCGCCCAGGCGTCCAGCAGCCCGATGGCCGGGTCGTCCGGGGTGCGTACGGTCAGGCCGCGCAGCGCGGGGTAGGCGGGCGAGGCGAGCCGGTCGAGCATGGCGGCCAGGAACGAGCCGTAGTCGCCGACGCGGTAGTCCAGGGCGGTGCGGCCGGGCGGGTTGTGCGGGGTGCCGGGGGCCGCGCGGCGCTCGTCGTGGCCGCCGCAACCGCAGCCACAACCGCCGGAGTTGATGTGGTCGGGGTGGTCGCTCATCGGGCCCCCTTCAGCTCGATGACCAGGCGGCCGCATTCGGGCCGGTCGGGGTCGTTGTCGCATTGGGCGATCTCCAGGGGGCCGATGCGCAGGATGCCCTCCTCCAGCGCCTCGCCGTGTGTCGTCTCGTACGAGGTGCCGTCATCGGGCTCCTTCGGCCCCTCCAGCCCCTCGTGCCACAGCCGTCGCAGCCGGGTGACCTCGACGCGTCGCACCCCCGGCACCGCCGCGGCGACGGCCACCAGACGGCTGAGCCGCACCGGTTCGCCGAAGGTCAGCGCGTCGGGGTGGAAGAAGCCGAGCCCCCCGCCGGAGGACCGGCGGCTGCCCAGCGCCCGGTACAGCTCGGCGAGGATCTGCCCGTGCTGGTGGCCGGGCGCGGCGCACACCTCGATCGCGATGTCCAGCGGCACGGCGCGGGCCGGGCCGACCACCAGGTCGTGTCCGATCCGGCGGTAGCCCTCCAGGGCGTGCGCGACCGCGTCGAGGAGGGCGGGGGGCGGTGCCCCGGTCCCGTACGCGTCGATGGCGATGTGCGCCTCCCGCACACTGCCGGTCCAGCGGATCTCCGCCGCCGCGCGCCGCACCCCGGGCAGTTCGGAGGCGAGCGCCGCGTAGTCCTCGGCGGTGATGGCCCGGTGCCGGGTGCGCTTCAGGTCGAGCGGGGCGAGCTGGCGGACCCGCTCGACCGGCTCGGGCTCGGTGCCACCCACGGCGGGCAGCGGATTGCGCACCCCGGCCACCGGCAGGGGCTGTCCGGTGTCCGCCGCTTCCGGATCCCGGCACAGCACCAGGTGGTTGATGGCCTCGGGGCCGACGTTGCCCGCCGTGCCGCCGCCGGTCCGGTAGTGGACCGCGAGGCGCGCCCCGGGCTTCGGCACGGCGCCGTACCGGCCGTCGCCGAAGCGCAGCGCGATACGGCCGTCGTCCTCCAGCTCGCCGACGAAGTGGCGGTCCCGGGGGCGGGAGGTGAGCAGATCGCGGCGCGGTGTCCAGGTCTCGTCGCCGTCCTCGATCGTCACGGCGGGGAGCGCGGCCCGTGGGTCCTGGACGAGCGCGGCGGCCGGACCGTGCAGCACCGGATCCTCGGGCCGCAGCCCGGCCGCGTACGCCCGGCCCCAGCTGTGGGCGACCTCCCAGGCGATGCGCCCGTCCAGGACGGTGCCCGCCCGGGCCCTGGCGGTCAGTGCGGCCAGGCGCCCCAGCTTGGCGTCGAGCAGCCGGTCGCAGCGGTGCAGCAGCTCGCGCAGCGCGCGGACGGGGTGGCGGGCGAGTTCGAGGCGCTCCAGGACACGCAGCCCGAACAGGACGGTCAGCTCGGCGATCTCCTCGTCCGAGAGCCCGTCGCGGTCGCGGGCGCTGCGCCACAGCTCCGTCAGCCGCTGCCGCACCCGCCCCGGGATGGCGGCCAGGTGCTCGGCCTGCCCGGCCGCGATATGGCGCGGATCGGGGAAGGGCACGGCCTGGGTGACGGGCGCCTGGTGCAGTACGGGCCGGAAGCGCGGCACGATCCCGGGGTAGAGGACTTGAGCGAGAAGCGTCCGCAACGCCTCGGCCTGCGCGTACGCGGTGCCGGGCACGACCTTCTCGCGCCGCTGCCCGGCCGACTCCAGGCCGATCCCGGCCCGGCCGGTGGCCTCCGGGCCGACGGTGGTGAACAGCTCCCGTACGTCGCCGGGGGTCAGCTGCCGCCCGTGGCGGGCCCGGTCCAGCAGGGAGTCGATGAGCCGCGCGGGCGCGTTCCCCGCCTCCTTGTCGAAGCAGCCGAAGGCGGGTGGGTCACAGGTGCCGGCGACGGCGGGGACGGGCGGCACGGTGAGGGTCTCCGGTGTGCCGCAGCAGAAGGTCAGCGAGCGGCCGTGGTCGACCAGCACCACATTGCCGCGCGCCACGCTGACGTCCTCGATGGGCGCGCAGTCCGGACCGCCCCGGGTGGCCAGGCACAGCGGGAACG
The DNA here is from genome assembly GCF_014712245.1 of Streptomyces sp. 5-10. NCBI lineage: Bacteria > Bacillati > Actinomycetota > Actinomycetes > Kitasatosporales > Streptomycetaceae > Streptomyces > Streptomyces sp. 5-10. The sequence continues at coordinate 16,140 of NZ_JACVYG010000005.1, read as the reverse complement.
CCAGCGCGTCCTCCCGCGCCCAGGTGACCTCCAGCACCGGCTGCTCGGCGAGCCGGTCGACGGCGGGGGTGACGGAGGTGAGGCGCACCGCCTGCCGGTGCGACGGGTCGGCGTCGCCGGGCGTCCCGGAGCGCGGCCCCCGCACCTCCTCGAAGAGCAGCAGATCGCCGGGGCGCAGATCGATCGTGCGGGCCCGGCACTCCTCGTCGACCCACGCGTCGCGCAGCGTCGCGGAGGTGGCGCCCACGGGCAGCGAGCACACCTCGCCGCCCCAGGTCCACAGCCGGATGCGGTGGTGTTCCGGCCGCAGGTGGAGGGGGCGATCGGTGACGACGGGCTCGAACACCTCCACCGATCCGCGCTCATCGAGCACGGCCAGCTCCCGGTCGTCCAGCACGGCCCCGACGTCCGGCCGGTCCAGCGGGCCGAGCGTACGGATGTCCACGGCGGCGAAGCGGTACTCCCCCGGGTTCAGGGTCAGCGGCTCGACCGTCTCGACGGTGACGAAGGCGCGGGCGTTGCAGCCGTCGTGCATCGGATAGTCGATGAGCCGCACGTGGCGGCGTACGGACACCCGGCGGCGGGCGGTGTCGAGATACGCCTCGGTGGCCACCGCGTCCTGCTGGTAGCTGATCTGGTCGGCGGTGTGGGCGAGCAGCTCGACCAGGGTGGTGCCGAGGTCGGCGGCGTTGCGCTCGATCCAGTCGGGGGTGGTGAGGCGGAGCCGGTCCAGGACGAGTTGGCGGAGGGTGTCGTAGTCGCGGGCGGTGTAGTCGATGACGGGGGCGGGGTGGAAGGTGGCCGGGAGGTCTGGGGTCTCGTCCCTGCAGTCGAAGGGGGTGGGGCAGTCGGGCCGAAAGCGGAACTCGGCGGAGTAGTAGCGCTGGTCGAACCCGCGGAAGGGCTCGGTGCCGGGGCGCCCGTAGGGGTCGGTTTCGACGACGGAGAGCCTGTACGGCGACGTATCCCCGGCCCGGTCCACGGTGACGTACAGCTTGTCGTCGAGCTCGGGGTCCTCCTCGCGCTCGACGGAGATCTCCATGACCTCGATGCCGGTGATCCGGCGGCCGCCGTCGACGCGTACGTTCTCCGGGCACAGGCCGTGCGGGGCCTTGCCGAGGAAGGTGACGGTGAGGGTGATGCCGTCGTCGCCGACCTCGACGGCGTCGACCCCGTTGAGGTGGGCGGCCCTGATGCGATCGCGCCGTGACGCGGTGGGGTGGCTCATGCGGAACCCCTCCCCTCGAACACCTCATCGCGCAGGCCGCCGGTGGCGCGCACCACGTACCGCAGATGGACGCGTACGACGTTCTCCTCGCTGACCACGTCCAGGGACTCCACCTCGATCAGCTCGCCGAGCCAGCGCTGCAGCGACGCCTGGACGGACAGCTCGACGGCGGAGGCCAGCTCGGGGCTGTTGGGCGTGAAGACGAGGTCGAGCAGCCCGCAGCCGAAGTCGGGCCGCATGACGCGTTCGCCGGGGCTGGTGAAGAGCAACTGCTCGATGAGATCGCGTATGTGGTCGTCGTGGTCCGCGTGCGCGGTGCGCCCGCGCCGGTCGATCCGGAACGGGAAGGCGATATCGGTCCGTACGGTGTGTGTCCTGCCGGTCCGTGTCCTGCCTGTCGGTGTCCTGCCTGTCGGTGTCCTCATCCGCACATGACTCCTTGCCGCGCGGCGGAGACGACGGGTGGCCCCTGCGGCACGAGCCCCGCGCTGAAGCACTGTGCCGAGGAGGTGTCGAGCAGGACGGGCACGCCGTCGATCAGCACCGTGTCGCGGTCCGGAGTCCACCGGACGGTGGTGCACGGCAGCGGGACACGGTCGACGGTGTGCGGGCAGCCGACGACCGTGAAGACGTCGTCGGCGGTCGGCACGGGCTGCCCGTCGAGCCGCACACCGGACGACGACGCGCCGGAGGCCGCCTGTACGCGTCCGCCGTGCGGGCAACTGATCACGGCGGTATGGCTGACGAGGTTCCCGGAATTCCCGGACACGTCGCTGGTCCCTCCCCGTTGGCTGCTGACTATCGCTTTCTTGTGGCTATCGCTTCTTGGGCACGGTCAACCGGCCCTGGTTCAGGTCGACTTGGTCTCCGACCAGGGAAACGGAGGCCCCCTGGCCGTTGTCGATGTGCACTCCGGTCGCGTCGATCCGTATGGACGCGCCGCCGGGCGCCTGGAGCAAAATGCCCTCGGCCGGAACGTCGGACATCACGATCTTGTGTTTCCCCGGAGTCTGGATCACCACCGGGTGCGCGGTCGCCGGATCGGTCCGCGCGTCCTCCGGGAGTTGCTCCCTGGCCCCGAACCAGCACCCCGTCCAGATGGGGAAGCTGGGGTCCCCCTGCTCGAACTCCACCCACACCCCGGCCCCGACGGACGGCACGACATATTGCCCGGCGGGCCGCTGCTGCTCCCCGGTGAAGGGGAAGCAGGGCATGGCCCAGGTGGACGGCTCATCGCCGAGGACATCGGGCACCTCGACGGTGATCCGGCCGATTCCGAGCGGGTCCTGGTTGTCCCGCACCCGGCCCCGGAACTTGCCGAGGAAGCGGTTGTTGGACGTGGCCGCCATGGGGGGCTCCTTGAGGGCTTAGGGCCGAACGGTGTCGCTCCGGGCGATCAGCCCTTCGCGGGTGAGCGTGAAGTTCTGCAGGAACGAGCCGGGCCGGAGGTTGTGAGTGACGGATTTGACGTAGTACTCCCCGTCGTAGGTGACCCCTGCGCCGCGGACGCCGACGAGCTGGCGCGGCTGGAGGATGTACCCGTGCCGGTTGACGTCGAGCGAGCCGGAGCCGGAGATGGCGTCGGCGGTGGTGGCGGCCCTCGCCAGGGCCTCGGCCTCGGCCTGCGCCCGGTCCTTCTTGGCGGTGCCGGAGAGCGTCTTGCGCTTGAGGGCGGGGGTGGCCCGTTTGCCGAGGGGCGGCCGGAGAGGGCTGATGTCGGGCTGGGCGAGGAGCGTGGAGGTGCGGGTGGCGGGGTCCTGCACACGGGCCTGGGGCTCCTCGCGGGCGGTCCCGTCGTAGGCGAACGTCAGCTGGTCGACGGTCGAGTTGACGTCCATGTTGACGGTGAGGGCGTGCTGGGGTGTCCCGACGCGCTTCTCGGGCCCCCAGTAGGCGGTGGAGACCTCGGGGAAGGGCCCGGGGATGAGGTAGAAGACATAGCCGTTGGCGTGGGCGAGATCGGTGACGTACTGGAGGTCGGTGCCGGTCTGGTAGTCCACGCGGCGCTGGGCGTTGGGCGGTTGGAGGATCTTCTCTTTGACGACGTCGGCCTCGATGCCGTAGTCGGTGTATTTGGTGAGGATGCGGGTGACGCGCTGCCAGGGTGAGAGGTTGGGGTAACGGTCGGTCCGCTCCTCGAGGTCCATGAGGAGGGTGAGGTCCTCGCCGGTGACGGTGAGGGTCGTCTGCCCGGGCTGATTGCTGGCCCCCACCTCGTGGCGCACGATGAGCCCGTCGAGGAGGACGATCGGCGTGCCCTTGACGGCGGCCGTGACGATGACGCGGGTGCGGGGGTCGAAGAACCCCTCGGGAAGCAGCCGATCGATGATCGCGCCCCTTTTGGTGAGGTCGAACGCCATCTGGAAGCCGCTGCGTTCGCCCGCGGTGGTGGTGATCTGCGCGGACAGCAGCGCCTGGGTGACCTCGGGGGGCACGGGGCGGGTGAGCTTGGGCCCCATCCGTAATTCGAGGTGGATGGGCCCCTGCCCGACGGGCTCATCAGCCATGGCGCCCACCGCCTCCGCCGCCTCCGCCGCCTGGGAATCCGTTGGGGATCGCGATCTCCTCGCCCGGCTCGGCGGTCAGCTCGCGAGGGTCGAGAACGGGATTGGCGTCGGCGATCCGCCACCAGGCGGCGGGGTCGCCGAAGTAGCGCTGACCGAGGTGGTCGGGGCGTTCGCCGCTGCTGACGGTGTGGGTGGCGGTGTCCTCGTCCACCTCGCTGATGGGCGGCAGCAGCCGCCGCTTGGCGTACCGCACGGGGGTCCCGTCGGGTTGGGTGTGGATGCCGATCTCGGCGTCGTGGTAGCGGCTGGAGCGAGGGTAGGGATGCGCCCCTGGAATCGCGTCGAGCGCACTCTCGTACGGCTGTGGCTCTGCCATCTGTTGTTACACCCTCCCCAGCCCGATGTCCCCGCTGTTCAACCCCAGCGCGCTGAGCGCACCGCCGCGCGCCGCCGCCGCGAGCCGTTCCTTCTGCGCGAGATGCGCGAGATAGAGCTCGGCGCCCCGGTGGCCGGCGGGCAGGTCGCTGACGGTGAGCACCTTCAGCCCGATGCTGAGGGATGCGCGGATGGGGTTGAGGTTGACGTCGAATGCCGATTCATTGATGGACAGTTCGGTGATGCGGACGGGCATGACCCGCTTACTCCCCCAGGTGAAGAGGGTCAGCGGCATCTCGATGGGGCTGATCTCGATGGTCCCCTTCTTGGACAGCCGCATCGCCTCTCGTAACTTGGCGGTGGTCGGCTGCACGAGCATTTCGAGCGTCGCGAGCTGCGGGTGTATCCCGTCGGGCGCGGCCACCTCGAACTGATCGGTCGCGTCGATCTCCGCCGTGAACTTCCACGTCTCCTGGGCGGGGCCCTTGAGGCGGAGGGCTTCATTTTTGTCCCCGCTTCCGCTGCCACCTCCGCCGCTGTCGGCTTGGTCGCCGGCGGATTGGGGAGCCAATGACCGCTCGAGCGTGTCCGGATTGAACTGCAGCACGATGATGCGCTGCGGCGTCCCCCGCTCGGGGTCGACGAGGACGATTCCGGAGCGGATGGGCTTGGGGATGTCGGGGTAGCGGGTCACAGGCGGGCCTCCAGCCGATCAGCTAAGGCGGTGTAATCCTGATCGGGAAAGAGGGCCGCGAAGGTGTTGAGCATCGAAGTGAGATTCTTGGTGACGCTGCGATACTTTCCTGCCCTCATATCCTCTTCACTGAAGAGGTATTGCCAGCCAAAAGCACCTCTCGTAAGGAGAACGTTCTCCAGATAGCAGCCGTAGTCAAGGTCCAGCCGCCCGAAGTAGGATTTCTTCATGTCATAATACCAAATTTCCCATTCTCCCTCCTGCGGAATCCGGAGTCCCGCGATGCGCCCCGACCCCGAAAAGGGCGCCTGGTCTATCAGCTTCAACTCAGCCAGAATCCTCTGCTGAGCTTCCGGCAGCCGAGAGTCCTCCATTGGAACGCCTCCCCCCGCGAGACGGCGGGGTAGATTCCCCAGACAGAACTCTCCGACAATAACGGGATCCGAGTATTGCCAACTCGCATGCAGTTCGGGAACATCGAATACATACGGCCGGATTGCTTCAGGGAGACTGATCCCGTCATTCTCCAGGAGGGCCAACCGTCCCTCCACGCCATTTCCTTGCCCTGCGGGGAAGACAGCAGATCGCCTTTCAAGGTGGACGCCGTCGACTGCCTCGAGCGAGGAAATAGAGCGTTCACAGCGATCGACGAAACCCAATGAGCCCATACTCGTTCTCTCTTTCGGTACGCTACTCGAACGTGGACCAGTCAATCTTTTCTTCACCATCCAACTTCCTTAGCTTCGCTATCACCGACTTGATCTTCGCTCGAGTATCCGCCTGCATTCTCGGCCTACTTTCTAGATAATCCTTGACATCCTCGACTTTTTCGTACTTCGGACGCTCGATGTCCACCTCAACACCGTTCAGCTTCTCCTTCCCTTTCCCGGTACTCGGATTCTTTCCGGAAATATAGCGAGCCAGTGTAAGGTTTTCTACTCCAATGGCCGCAGATATGCGGTCTTCACCAGCCCGATTGATGAACAATTTGTTGTGCTCATCCTTTGTTGGCAGCGGAATGTTGGAATCTGTCTTCGTCTTCTTGGTTCCCTTTGGGCGCCACGAGGTTGGCAGTCGACCAGGTTTGTTATCAATCTTGTCGTAGCCGCCGTACTCAGAGGTGATCGACTGCGGAAACCCTTGAGGATACCCGTCTTTCCCCGGCTTCCCCTGGTCGGGATGGAACGTGACACGCGACTTGTACCAGATAAGCTTTTCCTCCTTTGGTAAATCGTCATATGCCTTACGTTCCAGGGCTGCAGCGAATGGAATGTTCGTCACCGGCCCGCGCGCCGGCACCAGGTTGTTCCCGGAAGCCATTCCCCCAAGTGCTTCGGGCAGCAAGTGCATACGCACCCATGCCCCCTCGTCGGAGAGGCCATTGTCTTTCACGTGCTTCCAGCCCAGAGGCTGTGGGGTGGCCCCGCCCGTGGCGAGGTCCGCGTCCTCGCCTGTGTCTTTCACATGTTCGCTGAGGAATTCAGCCGTGATGCTGTTCGCTTTTCTGTCCCGGAATGCCGGCCACTTGGGATCGGGGAGCTCGTCTTTCTCTAGATCCTTAAGAAACACCTCGTCGCTGTCTCGTCGAGCTTTCATGAAGTCGCGGGAGGGGTTCAAGGTGGCAATGATGGTCACTTCCGGGTTCCCGGTGGCCCGTAGGGACGTTAGGCGGTGCCAGGCCCTCAACGCTGTCAGCATGGCGTTGAACGGAGGTAGCCACATCCGCCGTTCGACCTTCTTGGTGATCGTCGGTCGAATCCTGGCGATGATCTGATCCAGACGGTCGTCCTTGGACTCCTTCGAGTTCTCGTCCTTCTTCTGCTTGTCCTTGTCCGGCTTGGACTTGGGCCTGCCCGGGCCACTCTTGTCGGGGTGGGGCTTGCGCTTGTTGGGGCCCTTCTTGTTCGGGCGCCTGCCGGGGCCGTCCTTGTCGGGCTTGGGCTTTCGGGGGCCCGGCTTGTCGCCGTCCTTGTCCGGCTTGGGCTTCTTGCCGTCGCCTTCCTTCGGCCTGGTGGGCTTGTCGCCGTCCTTGTCGGGCTTGGGTTTCTTCGGGTCGTCCTTGTCGGGCTTGGGCTTGGTGGGGTCCTGGTCCTTGGGGTCCTTGGTTGAGGGCTTGTCGTCGGTCTTCGGGCTGTTCTCGGGCCCCTTGTCGTCCTTGGGGGTGCTCGGGGTTTTGTCGTCCTTGGGGGTGGGCTTCGTCTGCGGTTCGGGCTTGGGCTTGGTCGGGGGTTCCGGCTTGGGCTTGGGTTTGGGGGATGGGGTCGGGCGGGTGTCCGGGCGGTCTTCCTCGGGCTTGGGCTTGCCGTTTTTGTCCTTTGTCGTGGGGGCCGGGGCCTTGGTGTCCGGTTTTGGCTTCGGCCTACCGGGGGTTTCAGGCCGGGTGGGTTTGGTTTGTGGGTGCGATGGCGTTGTGGGCTTCGGCTTCGTGGTCGTTGTCGTCGTCGGACGCATTGTGGGGGCGCTTGTCCCGGGTGGGGTCGGCTCTTGCGGCTTTTCGTCGGGCTTCGGCTTGCTGCCCCGACTGTCCGCGCCCTCTCCGTCCGCGCCGCCCTTCCCTCCCGCTCCGCCCTTGCCGCCCTTGCCCCGGCCCAACTTCGCCGCGATGGCCTTGAAGCGCCGGCCCACCTTCGCGACGTACTTGCCGATCCCCGACAGCAGCGCCTGGTAGGCCAATTCGAGGAGTGCCACGATGCCCGCCGCGACGGCCTTCGCGAAGAGGAGGCCCGCGCCGCCCATGCGGACGAGCTTCAGCCAGTCGAGGACCGCGCCCACCGCGCGCAGGATCGCGCCGAGCGCGCCGATGGCCGTGCGGATGGCGTCGATGACGGCCATCACCCAGCCCGCTCCCGGGATCAGCTTGGCGATGACCTTCGTGATGACGATCTCGCCGATGATGAAGGGGAGTTGGGGGACGATCGCGTCCCATGTCTCCTTGACGATCTGCTCCAGCGTGAAGCCGCCCTTGAGCAGCCTGTCCAGGATGGCCTTGGGGACGCCGATGATCTCTTGGATCTTGGACTGGAACCATTCCTTGACGGCCGACTTGACCTCGCGGAACAGGTGGTTCTTCGCGCCGTCCACCGCCGAGTTCTTCGCCCCGCTCAGCCAGCCGCCCGGGTCGGAGAGGAAGTCGACCGCGATGAGCATGAAGTCGCCGAGCGCACCCAAGAGCTTGGAGGCGAAGTCCAGGACCGCCTTGACCGCGTCCACGACGGCCTTGACGACGTCCAGCAGCATCTTCTTCAGGACGTCCAGGATGCTGCTCAGCAGCTTGCCGAGGGCGTTCAGCAGGTCGGTGATGGCCTGCTTGAGCATGGTGGCGAGCTTGTTGACGAGGGCGATCGCCGCCTCGATGAGCCCCGTGATGAAGTTCCGGATGCGCTTGGCCAGGTCGATGACGGCCCGCACCATCGTCTTGGCGAACTCGATCAGGTCGTTGATGAAGTTCTTGATCGCGTCAACGATGGCCTTGCGAGCGTCGTTGATCCAGCGTTCGACGGTCTCCTTGAAGTTCTTGATGAAACCGACGACCGCGTCCCGCGCCTCCCGGATGACGCGGACGATCGCGTTCTTGATCTCGATGACTTTGTCTTTGATCCAGTCGAAAGCCTTGCTGACCCAGTTGCCCGACTCGTTGACACTCGCGTCGCGCTTCTTCTCGGCATCCCGCTCGGCTTGGTCGCTCTTGTCCTGGATCTTCTTGTCGCTGTCGTCCTTCTCCTTGTCGACGTCCTTGTCGGTCTTCTCTTCCTTCTCCTTGACGTCCTTGCGGATCTTCTCGTGGCGCTCGGTCTTCTTGTCGCCGAGCGACTGGAGCTCCTTGTCCTGCTCCGCGCGCCAGTCCGCACGCTTGGCGGTGACCTCCGTCATCGCCTTCTGACGCTCGCTCGCTTGACTCTTGGTGTTGGTCGCGATCTCCGCGTTGACCTGCTGCTTGTGCTGCTGCTGACCGTTCCTGAAGTCGCGGTCCTTGGTCTGCCGCCCCTCGGACATGCTCTTCTGGCCGTCGGTGAACGCCGCCTGGAACTGCGGTCCGCGTTCGTGCTCGGCCACCTCCGACGCGGCCTCGGGAGGCACGGCACCCGTCGCCGCGCCGCCCCCGGGCGCACCGCCGCCTCCGCCGCCCTGCTGGCCGGGGACCTTCGCCTCCATCTGCTCCTTGGGAGCGTTGGGATAGACCTGGTCCTCGCCCATCCCCCGGCCCGCGTCATCGCGGCCCGTCGCGACGGTCTCCTGACCCTTGGTGTCGACGGCCGAGCCCTGCTCACCGGCCGTCTGGTCGGCGGCGCCCCGCATCTGTACGCCCGGTGCGTTACCCGCCTGGGCCTGCTTGAGCGCCTCGTCCTTGGTCGGCAGCCCGGCGAACTTGGCGGCCAACTCCTGTGCGTCCACCTTGAAACCGGCCCAGCTCAGGAGCTTGCCGACGCCGAAGCCCAGGGCCATCTTGAAGGTGTCCCAGCCGCCGGGCTCCTCGGCCTTCTCCGCCTCGATCTGGCCCTCGGGTTCCTTGGCGCCCGTGACCTTGGCGTCTTCCTTCTCCGGGACCTGGGACTTCTGGGCCGGATCCTGCGAGTACTGGGCCGGGGCGTCGGTCTTCGGCTTGCCCTGGAGGGTCTGCGGGGCGCCCGCCGGGCGCTGCATCGAGGGCGGGGCGGCGGCGAGCGCCTTGTGTTCATCGCCGACGGTGCGGTTGACCGAGCCGCTCACACCGGTCATGGCCTGCAGCGCCACATGGGGCTTGAGCTTCGAGGCGGTGGACAGGCCCGCTTCCGGGCTCACTTGGGAGAGGTTCGGGGCCGGTCCGGAGTCCTTCTTCTTGCCCTTGGCCGGGGCGGATGCCTTGCCGCCACCGCCGCCCCCGCCACCGCCGCCGCCTGGTGTCTTGGCGGACGGTGCCGACTTCGGCGCTGCGGCCTTCGCGCCTGGTGCGGCCTTGGGCGCGGGTGTCTCCTTCGGCGGCGCGGCCGCAGGCGCAGGAGTCCGCTCGGGCTCGGCGGACTTCTTCGGTTCCGGTGCGGGCGGCGCCGACTCCGCCGCCGGGGTCTCCGTACGTTCCGCCGGCGCGCCCTGCCCGCCCTGCCCGCTCTGCGCACCGCTGCTCGCCCCGCCGGGCGTATCCGCGTTGGACCCGCCCGTGACCTGGGTGTCCCGCGCGGGTGAGGGGGACTGGGCGTCCGCGGTGGGCTCGCTCTTGGCCGCCGGCGCCGTGTCCGCCTTCTTCTGTTCCTCCTTGGCCGCGGGCTCCTGCGCCGCCTGACCGCCCACCGCCTGCGGGGACGCCTTCTCCTGCGCACCGCCGGACGCGTCGCCCGCCGCGGAAGTGCCCTTCTCCTCCTTCGCGGCCCGTTCGGTGGCTTGGCTGCCGTCCTCCGACCTGCCCGCGGCCTCCTGCACCGTCGTCTGGGCGACGACGGGCCCGTCCTTGGGGTCGGCGCCACTCTTCGGGTCGCGGGTCACGGCCGGTCCCGGTCGGCTCTCGGCGGCCTGCTCCACGGCGAGCCCGCCGAGCCCGCCGCCTGCGGCCGCCGCGCCGTCGTCCGCCTCCGCCGACGGCTCGGCGTCGGCGGCCGAGTCCTCGGCGTCCTCCTCGGGTTCGGCGTCCTCCGCCTCGTCCTCGGCGTCCTCCGCGTCCCGCTCGGCCTGCACCTTGTCGGCCTTGGTCAGCGGAGGGGCGGGGAAGGACGGGACGGGAGGGGTGGCGGACGAGGCGGGGTCGAGCGTGTCCGCGGTCGGTACGCCGGACACGTCGAGGTCCTGCTCGGGCAGGAAGTCCTCCGGCTGGAGCTTGATGTCCCAGGCGCTCTTCTCCGCGCCCCCGACCTCGACCTCCGACTCACTGCCGGAGCCGAACGGATCCTCCTCGACCCGCTCCTCCGGGCCGTCCAGATCCTGGGCGCGTACGCCGTCGAGCGTGGAGAACGCGCCAGGCGACTGGGTGTCCTTGCCGGCCGCCATCGGCGAACCGGTGGGCTTGTCCGCGCCCCGCTTGTCCTGCTGCTTCAGCTGCTGACCCGCTACGAGCGAATCGACCGCGCCCGGGCGGTTCTTGGCCGCCGACTCCTCCTTGCTCGGCGTCGCGACGCCCTGCTGCTCCTGCCCTTCCTTCCCCTCCCCCTCCTTGCCGTCCTTTCCTTCCTTGGCTTCCTTTCCTTCCCTGGCCTTCTCGGAGCCCTCGGCCTTCTTCTCGCCACCCTGCTGCCCGCCCCCGGACGGCTGTTGAGACTGGGGTTGGGGCCGAGGGGCAGCCGCCGAGGCCGAACCGCCGGACTTCCCACCCGACGCGGGGCTCCCACCCTCGCGCCCCCCGTTGGCGCCCGGCCGCTGCTCCTGGCTCCCGCCCTGGCCCTCCTTCTCCGGCGCACCCCCGCCGTTCTGCGGCGTACTGCCCGGCGCGCCCTCCCCCGCGGGCTGGTCCCTCTCCGGACCCGGCGCGGGTGCCGGCCGCCGTTCCTCCTCGCGGCGCTCCTCCGCCCTCCGCCGCTGCGTCTCGCGTTCGAACAGCAACTCCTCGACCGGATCGGGCTCGACGTCCGGGGCGTCCAGGGACTCCCGCTCCAGGTTGTCGTCGGCCTCGATCTCGTCGACGAAGTCGAGCACCCGCTCGTGCTCCGAGCTGAGGAGCCTGGTCTCGAGGCGGTCGAGGACGGCGTCCTGCACCTCGTCCGGCATCCGCGCCAGTTGCATACGGGTGCGCCTGGAGCGGTCCTCGGGGTCGCCGCGCAGGGAGCGGACGACGCTGTTGGCGAGGCGGTCGACCAGGGTCGCCGGGTCGAGCTTCTCCATGCGGTTGCGGTCGGCGTCGACCGTGGCGTAGCGGAGCCAGCCCGGGGTCGCGGACTGCGGCGGTTCCACGCGCGTTTCCGGTTGGCCGCCGCGTACGAGTTCCTGTGCCGTGTCCTCCGCCTCGCGTTCGACGGCCTGCTGCGGCAGGCTCACCGCGCCCAGGTCGCGGCCCGCGCGGAGGGTGCCGAGGCCGTGGGGGTTCTGGACGGTGTGGAGCAGTTCGTGGGCGAGGAGGCGTTGGCCCTCCGTCGTGCCGGGGCGGTAGGTGTTCTCGCGGAAGAAGATGTCCTGGCCGACCGCCACCGCGTCCGCGCCCAGCAGTTCGGTGAGGTGGCCCGCGTCGCGGTCGGTGTGCAGGCGGACCTGGCCGAGGTCGTGGCCGAGCTGCTCTTCGAGGTCGCGCCGCACGCTCGGGTCGAGGGGCTGTCCGGCACCGCTGACGATGTCCTTGGGCTCGGGCGTACGGACCTTCCCGGTCCGCTCCTTGCGCTTGCGGCGCTTGGCGGACTGGGACCCGCGGTCGTCCTGGGTGGTGGACGGTGCGTTGCTCATGTCCCCTCCCGCCCCCTTCCGGACAGGCCCGCGTGCACGGCCCGGGCCAGGGCCTCGCCCAGCCGGGCCGGGGAGGTGGTGGCGGGGAGCGGGGGCAGATCGGACAGGATGTCGAGGGAGCGGTCGGCTCCGGCCGTCACCAGCGGGACGCCGCGTTCCGCTATGAGTCGGGTCAGCTCCGTTTGGAATGCCACCCCGACCCGGTCCGGGTCGATCCGGGCGTCGAAGCCCGACAACGCCAGCTCGCCGATGTCCACACGGACCATGCGCGGCTCCTCGTTCAGACCCATCCGGCGACCTCCGAGGGCGTGAGCGAACGGTCCAGCTTCTGGTACTCGGTGCGCGCCGCCGCCAGCATGTGGCGCATCTGGAGGCGGTCGCCCTCCTCGGCGGCGAGGAAGGCGCCGGAGAGCGCGATGTTGCGGATCGAGCCGCCGGCCACGGTGAGTTGGGCCAGGCGTTCGGGGTCGATGTCCTTCATCGGCGCCCGGGCGGGAAGCACCCGGCGCCAGATCTCGGCGCGCTCGCTCTCGCCGGGGAAGGGGAAGTCCACGACGAAGCGGATCCGGCGCATGAAGGCCGGGTCGAGGGCCTTCTTCATGTTGGTGGTGAGGATGGCCAGGCCCCGGTACGCCTCCATGCGCATCAGCAGATAGCTGACCTCCAGGTTGGCGTACCGGTCGTGGCTGTCCTTGACCTCGCTGCGCTTGCCGAACAGCGCGTCCGCCTCGTCGAAGAGGAGCAGCGCGCCACCGCGCTCGGCGGCGTCGAAGACCTTGCGCAGGTTCTTCTCGGTCTCGCCGATGTATTTGCTGACCACCTGGGAGAGGTCGATGATGAAGAGGTCCAGGCCCAGCTCCTTGGCCATCACCTCGGCGGCGAGGGTCTTGCCGGTGCCGGAGCCGCCCGCGAAGAGGGCGGTGACGCCCAGGCCGCGGCGGAGTGTCGCGGCGAAGCCCCACTCCTGGTGGACGGTGGCGCGCTGCCGTACGTGGGCGACGATCTCGCGCAGGATCCGCGCCTGGTGGTCGGCGAGCACCAGGTCGTCCCAGGCGGCCTCGGGTTCGATCCGCCGGCCCAGCTCGTCCAGGCCGATGCGCGCCTCGATGAGCCCGGCGCGCCAGGCGAGTTGGGTGGGGTCGAGTGCGTCCGTGTGCATGCCCGTGTCCGCGTCCGTGTCCGATTCGGGGAGGTCGCGGCGTACGGCGGCGGCCGCGGAGCGGATGATGTGCGGCGGCAGCTGGAACTGGGCCACCAGCGACCGCAGATGGGCCTCCTCGATCCGCGGGATGTCGGCGAAGGCGTCCGCCCAGAGGGCGAGTTGTTCGCCGTCGTCCAGCCCGGGCACGGTGACCCGCTCGCCGCGCGGGCGGCCGGTCCGGCGCGGGTCCTCGCTGGAGACGACGAGGGGCACGGCGGCGCCCTCGATGAACGCGTCGGTGGCGGCGGTCTGCTCCCGGTCGATCTCACCGACCTCCAGCAGGAGCGCCGCGGGCAGCAGCACCGCCTCGCGCTGCCAGAGGCGGGCCAGGCGATCGCGTTCGGCCGCGTCGGTGGGGACGTCGTCCGAGGCCATGACGTACAGCGCGAGTCCGGTGCGGCGGGCGGCCGCGGCGGCGATGTCCGTACGGGTGGTCAGGTCGCCGCCGACGAGTTCCACGCGCAGCGGGGCCTCCGGGCGGGTCTCGTTCCAGCCCGCGGCCACCTGGTCCGCCGCCCGGTCGTACGAGGGGGGCAGGGTCCGCGGGGGCCGCGCACGGCGCAGCAGCCCGTGCAGCCGGGCGTCGAGGTAGGGCGATCCGGCCAGGAAGTGCAGGATGCGCTCGTCGATCCGGAGGCGGGAGGTGGTCAGCCGGGTCTCGTCGTCGAGCTCGATGAGCCGCCAGCGGCGGAGCGGGGACACGGGGGTGAGCGCGCTCCAGTGCGGCTCGTCGAGCGCGGCGAGGGCGAGCGAGAAGGTCGGGTACGCACGGGTCGGATCGCCGCTGGCGGCGGCGCACCGCGCGGCGGCGGTGGGGTCCAGCTCGGCGGCCGCCGCCAGCAGGACGAGCTGGCGCTCGAACGTGCTGAGCCCGAAACAGGAGGCGAGAGCGTCGAGCGTGGCGGGGCCGGGGATCGCCTTCGGGGTGGGGTGGGGGCGTGCGGTGGTGTGGCGCTGCTCGCGGTCTTCGGTGCGGGGCAGTGGAGCGGGGGTGGCGTCCGAGGTCGCGGGCTCGGGCTCGGCCGACGGGTCCGGTGTGGGGCCGGCCACGGTCGTCGTTGGAGATGTGGGTCCTTGGGACGTGTGGCGGTCGTGGCCTTGGCCGTCGTCGGCCGGAGCGATGGACTCGTCAGTGGTGACGGCGCCGGGCGCGGCAGCACCGGAGGCGGGGCCGGGGCGAACGGCGCTGGGACCAACGGCGCCTGTGCGGGCGGCGTCAGAGCCCGTGGCATCGGGGCGTACGGCGCCGGGCCCAGTGGCATCGTGGCGGGGGTCGCCGGGCCGGGAGGTGCTGGGGCGGGAGCCGTTGGTGGTGGCGCGGCGGGCGTGGGCGTCGACGCGGGCCAGTACGGCCTGGACGGCGGCGGCCAGGGCCTGTCCGTCCTCGGCCGCGAGGGACTCGGCCGCGAAGGGAGCGGCGCCCGCGCTGGAGTCTGCGCCCGCGCCCGCGCTGGAGTCTGCGCCCGCGACGAAGTCGCCACCCGGAGCGGCGTCCCCGCCCACACTGGCGTCCGAGCCCGGGATGGGGCCCCCGGCCACGTCCGCGCCCGCTCCCCCGCTGGTCCCGGCGGCCGTCGATGCGCGGCCCTCCCGTGTGCCCATGCGGTCGTCCGCCCCCTTCTCCCCCACCGTGTGCCTCAGCTCTCCGCGTCCCCGGAGCGGCCGCCGCGGCGCCGGGGTGTGGACTTGCGGGTACGGGTGGGTGAGGTTGCGGACTTGGCGGCAGCGGACTTTGTGGTCTTGGTCGCGGCCGACTTGGTGGCGGCCGCTTTGGCGGTTTTGGCCGCGGCCGTCTTCGCGGCGGCGGGGCGCTTCTTGGCGGGCTGGGCGGGCGTCGGAGTCTCGGCCTCCGTCGACGCCTCCCCCGCCGCCTTCCCCTCCCCCTCCGCCTCAGCCTCGGCGGGTTCCCCGGGCCGTTCCCGCTCCGCCCCCGGCAGGGTGGGGGGCTCCGGCGCTCCCGGGGCGCCGAACGGCAGTACCCGCACCGTGGGCCGTTCCACCGGCTTCGCCGGGACCGGGCGTTCGCGCCCCTCGATCAGGACCAACGAGCCCTGGTAGCAGACCGACAGCACATACGGGGTCTGGTAGAGCATCCCCCAGAGCTTCGAGGTCTCGTCCACGTCCATCTGCGTCGGGGTGAAGCGGACCCGCTGCACCGCCTCGACCAGGTCGCTGCCGGTCAGGTACGAGCGCCGGGCGGCCTCCTCGATCACGTCCTTCGGCAGCATCGGTATCTCGTGCAGGATGCGCACCACGGTGCCGATCAGGCGCTGCCCGACCAGTTCGGACTCCTCGCCGTACGCGCTGATCAGGTAGTGCAGGTCCATCGCCGCGGCCGGTCGCTTGAGCAGGGTGCCGTCCGAGGCGCGGGTGGGCAGGTCGGTGGCGCGCATCGAGGCGTTCGGGGTGACCTGGTAGAGGAAGATGTTGATGGTCGGTTCGGTGGGCGGCTCGGCCGGGGGCCTACGGGTGTCCACCGTGACCGCGATGTCGATCTCGGGCCGCAGGTTGTTCGCGATCAGCAGCGCGAGGGCCTGGGTGACGGTCGCGAAGGCGAGTCCGTTGCTCATGGTGTCAGTCCCTCCTCTCGCCGCGTGCCAGGTAGTCCTCCAGGCTCAGCGCGGGCGCGCGCCGTCCCGTCGTTCCGGCGCGGGCGCCCGTAGTGCGGTCGGCGCCGGGCGGGGCGGCGGCGGTGACCTCCAGCCGCCCGATCTGGACGTGCACCGTGCGCTGGGCGGACCGGGCGCGGCGCCGCCCGGCGGGGACCCGCGCGGCCTCGCGGCCCAGGGCGGGGTCGGTC